>NZ_JABERM010000001.1:0-392013 GCF_013004295.1 Acinetobacter sp. ANC 5414 | reverse complement strand
GCGCTGATGGTAGTGTGGGGTTACCCATGTGAGAGTAAGTCATCGCCAGCTCATTATTCCTAAAAACACCCCCTTCTATTGAAGGGGGTGTTTTTTTATGTGGGGAATAAATAGAAAAATTTAGAGTAAATTCTTATATTTTGATTAAATTATCTTTCGAATCAAAGATTAAATTTTAGTCGGATCAAATAAGCTTATTGTTTGAAGGTTAAATGTTATACTTTTCCACTTAATTCCTCCTTATTTTTTCCGCATGTTCCGCTTTGTTCTCAGTGCTATTTTCTCTTTATGGCTGTTATTGCTAAGTACAGCGGTCTATGCTTCAACGTCTTTGAATTTTGATAGACAACATAATGCACGACTTGATGGTGTATGGAATTATTATCCTAATCAACTGATCATTGGATCTGAAGCGTCTCAGATTTCTCCATCTAAAATTATTAAAACAGTTCAATTACCTGCATCATTTTTCAGTATTTCAGGGCAGAAAGATGGTTTAGCGACCTTTCAGCAACATTTTAAATTACCTGAGTCTGCGGTAGGGCAACAAATCTATTTGTATATCCCATATCAGTATGGTGCCTATCAATTTTTGTAGATGATCGTTTACTCACAAAAGTTGGGCAAGTAGGTGTAGAGGGACATCATCAAACAGAAATGGCACCTAAATTGGTGTCATTATTTTCCAAATAAAACCGATGTAGTAATTACCCTTCAGGTCTCAAGTTTTCAGCATATTCGGGGTGGTCTAGAAAACAGTATTTATATGGGTTTCAATAAACCGATCCTGCACAAATTTTATCGCCAAGTAATTCCCCTCACTCTTGTGAGTGGTGTATTGCTAATGATTGGCTGTTTTATGGTGTTGTTTGCGCTATATCGTATTGGCCACAAGCAGTCTAGTCATATTTGGCTGTTCTTGGGACTCTTTATTTTATGTCTGAGTCTGCGTAGTTTCTTTGCTGTTCCTTTTATTTATACCTTATTTACCAATATTTCTTGGCTTTGGGGAACACGACTTGAATATCTACTGACTGAATTGGTTTGCCTATTCTTTCTGCTCTATATTTTTCTATTGCCTCATCAGCTGATTCACCGTTTCTTATTACAGATCACCTGTGTGATGATCGGTATTAATATAGTCGTGACTCTGACTCAACAGCCTCTGATTTTTCAAAGCTTATTTTTTCAAAGTTTTGCAATTTCATTCCTAATTTTTGCCAATCTTTTATATGCGGTTTACCGGATCTATCGGGATCAAATTCCCTATTCCAAGGCCAATGCCTTTGCCATTGTTTTAGTGTGTCTTACCTTTATACATGACTATTTATTGGGGCTAAAGCTGATCGATTCACTTGAAATCGCTTTTTATAGTTCGTGTGTGTATTTTATGGTGGTCACTTTACAGCTTAGTCGTGATTATGCGGTGCAGAGCTATAAAACTAAATTGTTGAATAAGAAACTGTTACAGTGGAACAAAACCCTCGATAAAAAAGTCCAGGAGCGTACGCAGGCCATAACGCAACTAAATGAGCAATTGGCACATCAAGTTCGTACCGATGCCTTAACCAGTGCTTATAACCGTTATGCATTAAATATAGAGATACAACAACGCTTTGAGCAGGCGATTCAAGCCGGATCATCATTGGGATTTTATATGGTTGATGTCGACTACTTTAAAAAATATAACGATCATTATGGTCATCTTAAAGGTGACGAAATTTTAAAGACTTTGGTCAAGACGATAGATTCAATTTTGCCAGCATCCGGTTTTTTAGCACGCTATGGTGGAGAAGAATTTGCAATTTTGTTATCTGATTTGAATAGGGAACAGGCTAAAAAATTTGCAGAAAAATTGTGTTGGGTTATACGTGAACAACAACTTGAACATATCAATCGGGAAGATGGAAAAGACTATATTACAATTAGTGTAGGCGTGGCCATTATGGATGCTATACATTGCTATAAAAGTGTCGATTGCTTAATGAAAATAGCAGATCAGCAACTCTACCAAGCAAAAAATCAACGTGATCAAGCCTGTATTCAGTAAGCCACAGAAAACCTGATTGGGTTTGATCAATTCTTCAAGTGAAATGTCATATCCTTTTACCATTACTTGGTTTTTTATATGTAGTGGTTTGTCTGGTAATGCTAAATTGGTCATGATGTTCATTAAAGAAGCATAAAGTATGAACCAAATTCACCCAGCTGCCATTATATGTTTAAGTTTAACTTTTTATGGTTTAACGGCTTGTCATGCACAAAATGACATTCCACAGGAGCAGTCAAAACAAAAACAGCAGTCTTCCTCAAAAATACAACAAGGTTATCAACTCAGTACGATTGCACAGTTTAATGAGCCGTGGGCGATTGCTTCTTTAAAAGATGGCCGTTTACTGATTACTGAGAAAAAAGGCAAATTACAATTATTTGATCCCCAAACCAAACAAAAAGTCGAAGTCAAAGGTGTTCCTAAAGTGGCTTATGGTGGACAAGGTGGCTTGGGAGATATTGCATTGCATCCGCAATTTGCACAGAATCGTCAAGTCTATATCAGCTATGCAGCAGCAGGACAGGGTGGCTATGGCGCTGTGGTTGCGCGTGGTGAATTGGATTTATCCAATCCTCAACAACCCCAACTTAAAAATTTAAGGACGATTTGGCAACAAGTGCCTAAAGTTCAAGGTCAGGGACATTATGGACATCGGCTGTTATTTGGCGCAGATGACAAGCTCTGGATCAGCTCAGGAGAACGTCAGAAGTTTGATCCTGCTCAAGATATGCAATCGAATTTAGGCAAAATCTTGCGTTTAAATGATGATGGTACACCTGCTTCAGGGAATCCCTTTATGAACCGAGGCGAGGTTGCCAAACAGGTCTGGACTTTGGGTCATCGTAATCCTCTCGGTATTGCATTTGACAGTAAAGGGCAGCTTTGGGTGGCTGAAATGGGGCCTAAAGGGGGCGATGAGCTCAATCTCATCATAAAAGCTGAAAATTATGGCTATCCTATTGTTTCAAATGGGGATCATTATGACGGGAAAGATATTCCTGACCATAATACCCGCCCTGAATTTAAGGCTCCAGAGATCAGCTGGACGCCTGTGATTTCTCCATCTAGCCTGATGTTTTATAAGGGCAACCAATTTCCCGCATGGAAAAATAAGGCTCTGATCGGTGGCTTGTCTTCTGAAGCTATTGTGGTGGTTGATACTGAAATGAAGTTAGTGAAGGAAGTTCAGCGCTTAAATATGAAACAGCGCATTCGTGGCTTGCTGGAAGCTCCAGACGGTGCAATTTGGGTGATTGAAGATGGTAAAAACGCCAGATTACTCAAAATGACTGCGAAATAATTTCATCCCAAAGCCCTTATGGAAATGTCGGGCTTTTAAATGTATCTGCGTAAATCATCTGCTTGAATTACGCGGCATAATGATCATCAGCATTAAATACATTGGCCTGAATTTGAATGAGCTTACGGTTGCCTTGTTCGCCATTCATGCGCCAGTGGGCAATTTTAATATTATCGACAATGGCAACATCGCCTTTCTGCCATTGTAATAACAGGGCATCACGATACATCGCATCAAAAAAGGCTTGTTTCTCTTGATCCGTCCATTCAACTTTATGCCCCTGCTGATTGAAAATCTCCCAGGTTAGCTGCATACCATCAGCAGTGGAATCGATTTGGATATCACCACGATTTTCAAAACAATTTTGTGCAGCCTGATAAGCGAATGGGTTGGTATTGTTGGCAAATGCCCAAGGTTGTAGCGCCAGCTTTTGGGTAACAGGATGCTTAATCACCAGAGGAGCACGCTGTAAGGTCAGTTTGGCTTTCTTGTCAGGCAGTATGCTCACGCTAAAAGGACTCTTTTTCAGTAAGATCCGATCGATAAAATTAATTTTACGTGATGAGACATAAGAAAAATGATTCCAGGTGCCTTGGTATTTTTGTTTAACCGATTCAGGAAAATTTTCCCAAATTTTCTCAAGATTATTAAAGCCAGTTTCAGCCAAATAAGTTGAGGGTTCCTGACAATACAAAGCGATATAGCGTGAGCGTTCAGAACGGACACCACCTTCCACATGCGGGCCTTGTACAGCGTTCTCCACTGGCCCTAATTGAACGGTATTACGGTCAATATAGCGTCGATAATCCCCTGCACCTAAAATGCTTTCACTGTATTTACGCATCCATGATGCAACCCAACCCGGCATATTGGGATTGAAGGAATTCCACGGCTGTAACTTGAATTTTTGTTCAATAAGTTGATGAAATTCATCGGTTTGCTGGATATTAAATCCTCGAAAAATCAAGATGCCATGCTGATGGATCTGTTGCATCAACTCTTCACGATTGTTCTCAATATATTGGGCTAAATCATGACATGCATTGTTGTCGGGGTGAGCTATGAATACTTTGGCGTAATCATTCAGAAAATGATGTTCTAATTGCATAATTTCTCTCTCAAGCATTTTTATTGTTTTACTTATGATGCTTAGAATGATCTTTAACTCTATTCTAATCATTCATACAGATGTTATGGATAATTGTTTTTGCTGAATTTGATTATAAAGTTTGATATTTCAGCATGATGTAAATTTTGGTCGTTTAATTGAGCTTTTCGACAAGTGGCGGGTTCACTTTAAATTACGATATTAAATGACCAGAATAATTAAATGACTTTGAAAAAAAGCCCCGACATCCTGTCGAGGCTTCTTTATATTCATTTTAAAGGTATAACTCCTGTCGTACCCCTCAGCATCCTGCTGTTTATTGCTTATCATTATTGTTTTTTGCTTAAGAGACTTCCTGTCTCTGTATGCTTTAAATATAGCGCTTTGGATAATATGTGAAAAGTGGAGATATTCGGCAACTGTTGTAAGCTTAAACCTACACAGCTGCTTCAAAAATATCAGGAATTCACGTATTGAATCAGTTTATCCAAAACAGATCTGAGATTTTTGTTATCAAATTCATTGGGTTCAAATTCTTCAGTTTTATTACGTGAGAAGATGTCACGAATTTCAATCACGGCATTACTATCGACTAAACCGAGTTGGGTTCCGACTTGACGGATTTGATCAATCGAGCGTGAGCCATTGGTTGTGCCATAGCCAATATAGGCAGCGGGTTTGCCTTGCCATTCTTTGCCTAAGTAATCCAAAGCATTTTTGAGGGCAGGGCTGTAGCCATGGTTATATTCAGGACTAATAAAAATAATGGCATCACCCGAAGCAATTTTGTCTGCCCATTGTTGTTGTTTCAGTTGGTCATAAATACCCGTAATCGGTGGATGTGCACCTGAAAAAATAGGCAGGTTCCATTCTTTTAAATCGACCAGTTCAACCTGAACAGTACTGAAATTGGCTCTTTCGATACTTCGTTGTACCCAGCGCGCGACTTTAATCGCAATACGACCTTCACGAACACTACCGACAATAATTTGAATTTTCATATTGAACCTGTGTTTTTATAAAGCTAGCCAAGGTTTAAATTAATATGATTATTAAGGGCTGAATATTAGGGATTTGTATCTCCAGAACATAAAAAAGCTCCCGAAGGAGCTTTTAAAAAATCATGCGTTAGATGATCTTTTACATCAGTTTAATAGCTTGCTGACCGGCAGGGGTCACTTTAAAGATTTCCACTTCAAAGGTAATGTCCTTGCCTGCAAGCGGGTGATTGAAATCAATTTCGGTAATATCTTCACCGACTGATTTCACTACACCAAATAGGCTTTGTTTGGCTTTATCTTCAAATTCAATCATATGACCGACAATCGGTGTTTGTTCGAATTTAACGGTATCAAATTTTTGTACGTTTTCAGGGTTCCAGGGACCGAAAGCATCTTCAGGAGGAAGACTCACGGTACGACGGTCACCGGCACGTAAACCAAAGAGTGCTTTTTCAAAACCGGGTAATAAGCTGCCATCGCCCATCACCAAACTGACCGGTTCTTCACGGCTACGAGTGTTATCAATTTCCACACCATTTTCAATGGCGACCGAAAAATGAAGTTCTACTTTCGAGCCATCATTAATACGGATTTCTTCGTTTGGATTAATAATTTCAGTCATTGTGTTGCGCTTCCGCACGTTGAATACGTTGCTTTTCTAGAAAAAACGTATCGATCAGCAGCAGAATAGTTCCCACGGTAATGGCACTATCTGCAATATTAAAAGCAGGGAAGTGGCTGTTGTTGTAGTAAACGTGAATAAAATCGACCACATAACCTAAAGAAACGCGGTCAATTAAGTTACCAATTGCACCACCCAAAATCAGGGCAATCGCCATCGGTAAAATCACCATTTTTTTCGGCATACGCATCAGCCAAAATACAAAAATTACAGACACTAAACCTGCCAGTGAAGTAAAGAAATAACGTTGCCATCCACCGGCATCGGACAGGAAACTAAAGGCTGCGCCATAGTTATGTAGCAATGTCCAGTTTAAAAAGGGCAGTACAGGAACAGGATCTGCATAGTTCAGATTTGTCACTGCAATCCATTTGGTCCATTGATCCAGAATAATCGCGACAATGGATAAACCCACCCACACCAGATTGTGTGGGTAGAACTGGAATAAGCCCTTTTTAGTTTGCGGATTAGGCATATTTTCTCTCTTCGCCTTGACCTGTAGGAAGGTTAATAATACAACGAGAACAAAGGCCTGGATGTTCGTGATGTGTATTTACATCAGGAAGCACATGCCAGCAACGGGCACATTTTTCACCCTCAGCAGCCGATACTTTCACGCGTAAGCCTTCAAGATCTGTTGCTTCACCTTGTGCTTCATCAAATGCATTTACAATGACAGTTGATGTGATCAGAACGAAACGAAGTTCATCATTTAGTTGATCAAGCACTGCTTTCAATTCAGCATTTGCCCAAAGTTCAACTTTGGCAGACAGGTTTGAACCAATCAGTTTGGCATTACGTGCAGCTTCAATTTGCTTGTTCACTGCAGATTTAACCGCAATCATGGTTTGCCAATCTGCTTCAGAAATCAAGTTCGCAGTAGATGCAACAGGAATGTCATACCATTCAGAGGTAAATACATATTTCTCAGTTTGACCCGGAATTAACGGCCAAGCTTCTTGAGCGGTAAAGGTCAAGATCGGTGCCATCCAGCGGACAAAAGCTTGTACTAAATGATACAAAGCAGTTTGTGCAGAATGACGTGCTTGAGAGTCTGCTTTGGTGGTGTACTGACGGTCTTTGATGATGTCGAGGTAGAAACCACCCAAGTCATTAATACAGAAGTTGGTCAACGAACTTGCCACGATATGGAAGTTCATATCTTCATAGGCTTGCTGAATGGTTTTTTGTACGTCCGCTGCACGTTGCAAGATGTATTGATCAAGCGCGATCAACTGATCGACTGGCAATGCATCAGTCGCTGGTTGGAAACCATTCAGGTTGGCCAACAAGAAACGTAAGGTATTACGGATACGACGGTAACCATCAGAGGCACGGCTAAAGATTTCTTTACCGGCCGTCATTTCATAACGGTAGTCTGAAGATGCAATCCAGAAACGTAAACCATCTGCACCCATATCTTTAATGATGTCTTGCGGTGTGATCACGTTACCGATCGACTTCGACATCTTACGGCCTTTTTCATCAACCACGAAGCCGTGAGTCAACAAGCCTTTGTAAGGTGCGCGGTTGTTAATCGCAATCGAAGTCAATAATGAAGACTGGAACCAGCCACGGTGCTGGTCTGAACCTTCAAGGTACAAATCAGCAGGATCAGTTAGTTCTTCACGTTGACGAAGTACCGCATAGTGCGTTGTACCCGAGTCAAACCATACATCTAACGTGTCACGAACAGCGTTGTAGTGTTCAGCATCGGCACCGATAAAGTCTTTCGCTTCACGGTTATACCAGCCATCAATACCTTCCTGTTCGATTAGTTTTGCCACTTCTTCGATCAGTTCAGGCGTACGTGGGTGCAATTCGTTGGTGTCTTTATGTACGAAGAACGGGATTGGTACACCCCAGGTACGTTGACGCGAGATACACCAGTCCGGACGACCTTCGATCATCGCCTCAATACGATTTTTACCCCAATCCGGCACGAAGCTGATCTCGTTTTCAATCGCGTTTAAAGCACCTTGGCGTAAACCTTTTTCGTCCATGCTGATGAACCACTGCGGGGTGGCACGGAAGATAATCGGGGTTTTATGGCGCCAGCAATGTGGATAGCTATGTTTGATGACCACATGTGCCCAAAGCTTGTTGGCTTCACTTAATGCAGCAATAATTTTTGGATTGGCTTTGTATATGTGCTCGCCTGCAAAAACAGGTGCAGTCGGTAAATACACACCGTTACCACCGACAGGATTATCGACTTTTAAGTTGTACAGTAAGCCCACTTTATAATCGTCTACACCATGGCCAGGTGCGGTATGTACTGCACCGGTACCGCTGGTCGCAATGACGTGTTCGCCTAAAATCACAGGAACCTGACGTTCAGTAATTAAAGGATGTTGTAGAACCAGATTTTCAAGTTTGCTACCGGCAAAATCAGCAAGCACTTCAACGGTGGTGAAGCCATAGCGTTCAGTTGCAGATTCAACCAAATCTTTCGCCAAGATAAAGTTTTGTGCTGTTTTTTCATCGCCACGTGCTGTAACCAGTTGATATTCAATATCAGCATGTAGGGCAACCGCCTGATTCGCAGGAATGGTCCAAGGCGTTGTTGTCCAGATCACGATGTCGGTTGAGTCTTTAACCTCAACACCTAAACGTGCTGATAAATCTGCTAAATCAACAACAGTGAAACCCACGTCGATGGCATCAGATTTTTTATCTTCATATTCAACTTCAGCTTCTGCCAATGCAGAACCGCAGTCCAAACACCAGTTGACTGGTTTAAGACCCGGTTGGATATGACCTTGTTTTTGGATTTCACCCAATGAACGCACGATATTGGCTTCTTGCGCAAAATTCATGGTCAGGTAAGGATTGTCCCAATCACCAAACACACCCATACGCACAAAGTCTTTTTTCTGTAATTCGACTTGGGTGTAGGCATATTCACGGCAATGTTTACGGAACGTAGCCGCATCGACTTTAACGCCCACTTTACCGACTTTTTCTTCAACTTTAAGTTCAATCGGCAAACCATGACAGTCCCAACCCGGAACATATGGTGCATCAAAGCCATCCATAATCCGGCTTTTGATGATGATGTCTTTGAGTACTTTGTTTACCGCATGACCTAAATGGATTTGACCATTTGCGTATGGAGGGCCATCGTGAAGCACATATTTTTTCTTGCCAATACGCGACGCGCGAATCTGCTGATAAATGTTGTCGGCATACCACTCTTCTAACCATTTTGCTTCACGTACTGCGAGATTTGCTTTCATTGCAAATTCAGTACCTGGGAGGTTTAGCGTGGCTTTATAATCCACTGCATTTTCAGGAGTTTGCTTATCGCTCATGCAAGTTGTCTTCCAATTTAATCAGTCTTAGGCTGACGCGTTTTACAATAAAAAATGTGGGATTTAAAAGGGAAAATTGGGCGTGTTTTGTCGAAACTCAAGCAGTTTCTCAACATCGTCATCAATTCCCGCTTTCAATGCTTTAAGCGAAGGGTAGTCCTTTTCACCATGTAAATAGTTCAAGAACTTCACCCGCATTAACAGGCCATACAGATTAGCAGAAACATCAGGAAAATGTACTTCTAATCGCCATTCTGGATGTTCCTGTTTGATGGCTGGTCGTGTACCCACATGTCCTGCACCAAACAGGGCAGTCGGTTCATAGCCTGCAATCCCCAGTTTTTCAGGATTGTCGGCTTTCACTTTATCTTTTAAAGATCCGGTTTCACATAATACCTCAACGCCGTAAATCCCCTTTAAACAAGGTCTATGACGGTTTAGACGGATGTTGATGGTTGGGAAATTAAGGGTACGTCCAATCTGATCACCATATTGTACCCGGCCGGTGATGCTATACGGACGACCCAATAATTTGGCAGCCAAAGCTAAATCACCCGCTTGCAAGGTATGACGAATCCGGGTCGAGCTGACACGGTGTCCCTCCAATGCAATGGTATGCAAGTTGGTGACCTGAAAACCGTAGGCTCGCAAAAATTCACTATTGCCTTGACGGTTTTTACCGAAATGGAAATCGTCGCCCAGAACCAGATGTTCCGCATTGAGTTTCTGTTTGAGAATATCGGCAAAGCTTTCAGCATCTAAGCTACGGAAATGATTATCAAATTTTGCAATCGCAATATAGTCGACACCCAGTTCGGTTAAGTATTCGACTTTTTCACGCAATGAACTGATTCTAGGTGGTGCTTCATAACCCTTAAAAAATTCAAGCGGTTGTGGCTCAAAAATCATTACCAAGGTTTTTAAATTTTGTGCTGCGGCGAGTTGTTTTAATTGTGCAATCATTGCCTGATGGCCCAAATGTACACCGTCAAAATTACCAATCGTAGTGGCAGTTTTTGGCAATTGAAAATTTGGCGCTAAAGCATTCAGGCGGAGCAGCTTCATGGGCGAATCAATAAGTGAAAAATTATCAGGGCTATATATTGCCATAATCTTGAGCGTTCGTCTTGTTGTTGTGTTTTCATCCAAAAAAATTATCGGATATCTGGCTAAAAATAGCGGTGTAGAAACATCAAAAATACAGATTGATTCAGGGCAGATTTTTAAATTTGCACTCTTCCTCTAATTCTTTTCTAATGGGGGTAGTTGTGAGTTGGCAAATAAATAAGGTATTGCAATGTCGGATCTGGCTTTAATCATGGCACTTCCCAATGAATCGAAAGGTTTGTTTGAACAGGCGGGAATTGAAGTGCATTACAGTGGTATTGGTAAAGTCAATGCTGCCTTTAAAGCTTTTGAAGTGATTCAGAAAACTGGTTGTAAAACCTTACTGAATTTGGGCTCAGCGGGAAGTTCTCAATTTGATGCGCATGCCTTGGTTGAAGTGACGACTTTTGTGCAACGTGATATGGATGTTTCACCCCTAGGTTTTAAAGTCGGTGTTACCCCTATGGATGATGACCATCCTGCAGAAATTCATTTAGAGTCTTATTTTCAGCACCTGAAAAAAGGCACTTGCGGAACCGGTGACAGCTTTGAAACAGGTACGCCGAAAGTACCCTGTCATTTGGTGGATATGGAAGGCTACGCAATTGCGAAGGTCTGCAAGAAGCTTGGCGTGCGATTGATTTCAGTGAAATATATTACCGATGGCGCGGATGACACCGCACATTTGGATTGGGAAGACAATTTATTATTGGGTGCGCAAAAATTATTAAAATTATATCAAACGATCAAATAAGCAGAGTGGATTTGGAAATTCGGCGACCATAGTTGTCTATGGTCGTATGCCAAAATTATCGTAGCAGATAATTTAAGAATTATGGGCGAGGAATAACGCCGTATAACATCATATGGACAGTATGTTGGATGATACGCTGCTGCATACTGCGGTTACGCAAGGTTTTACCGGTAACCATTTCCATTTGAGTCGCAAAATCTGCATAGTTTTGGGTAATGGCCCAAATATTCAGAATTAAAAGCTCAGGATCAATTTCCTTGGCAATTTTACCTTGATCTTGCCACATGGTAATGACTTTGGCTTTACGCTTCACCAGTTTCTTGAGCGGACCTTTTAAAATTGGCAAAATATGCGGCGCACCTTGAATCACTTCCAAAGCAAACAGTCGGGATGCTTTCGGCTGGGTACGCGAAACCTCAATTTTTTGCAATAAATAATTGGTGATCGCTTCTTCAGGCTCAAGCTCTGTTTCTAGCATTTGCAGTGGAGCAAGCCACTTTTGTAATACCGTGGTGAGTACTTCAACGTACAATGCTTCCTTATTTTCATAATAATAGAAAATATTGGATTTGTGCATTTCAGCAATTTGAGCAATCTCGTCTAAGCTTGCCCCATTAAAACCGTAAAGGGAAAATACATCCAGTGCTGCATTTAGCAGTTGATGTCGTTTTTGAGTACTCTTTTTTTGTTCCATTGGCCATTTAAAAACAATTAAAAGTGGAACCCTAAATTGTACGGCAAATCATCAGATTTGTGCACAGGCAAAAGTTTTAATTTTATGAATATTGGCGATTTATTTTTTAGA
The DNA here is from genome assembly GCF_013004295.1 of Acinetobacter sp. ANC 5414. Taxonomy (NCBI): domain Bacteria; kingdom Pseudomonadati; phylum Pseudomonadota; class Gammaproteobacteria; order Moraxellales; family Moraxellaceae; genus Acinetobacter; species Acinetobacter sp. ANC 5414. The sequence continues at coordinate 379,889 of NZ_JABERM010000001.1, read as the reverse complement.
TCAGCTATTAAATTGCCAAGTTTTCGATCAATGTAAAAAGATGCTTTAAAATAGGGCAGAAAATAGCTGAATAAAGATCGTTAAATAATTCAATAAGATTGATTTTTTATATTTTTTTTGAATACTTAAGTTAAAGACTAGATTGATAAATGAGTGATTAAAATAATTAAAGAATAAGATGAGGTTTGGACAGCCTGATCATGGAGATGAGCCCAAACTGATTGTCAGAATGTGCTCATTTCAAATGTAAAAAATCATGTTGCCAATACAGCATTGAGAACTTGTTGCTCTAACTCGGTAAAAGCGTAATCTTTTTTACGTGGTCGCGGCAAATCCACTTTAAATTGTTTAGCGATATGCCCTTTATCGAGCAAAATAATTCGATCGGCCAGTTGTACTGCTTCACTGACATCATGGGTCACCAAAATGGCGGTAAAGCCTTGCTCATGCCAGAGTTTTTCAATCAGGCTCTGCATGTCTAAACGGGTTAAAGCATCTAGTGCACCTAAGGGCTCATCTAACAGCAAGATGCGAGGTTTATGTGACAATGCACGTGCAAGTGCAGTACGCTGACGTTGACCGCCGGAAAGTTGTGACGGCCACAATCCAGCTTTCTCTTTCAATCCGACTTTTTCTAACAGGGCAGAGGCATTGCCTTGATGTTCTTTGGCTAAACCCAATTGTACATTTTGTTCAATGCTACGCCACGGCAAAAGTCGCGGGTCCTGGAACATGACACGAATGTCATCGCTAGTAATACCTTCGCGAATATGGCGTGCCGATTTAAACTTGATTTCGCCATAGCTGGGTTGTTCTAAATCTGCAATCAGACGAAGCAGGGTACTTTTACCACATCCACTACGACCAACAATGGCAAGGAATTCACCGGGTTGAATATGCAGGTCTAAATCTTCTAGAACCGTAACATCACCATAGAATTTATGCAGTTGCTCAATCAGAATTTCTGCACCGACCACCGCTGCCGGATTGATATCTGCAGTGGCTGGCTGTGCTGGTGCAGTTGGATCCTCAGCTACATGTCGGCCTATACTTAAATCAGTCATGAATTATTCCTTATTTTTGATATCCGGCATGCCAACGCAGCAAGTATTTTTCCAAGCCTACTGCCAATACATCGGCCAATTTTCCAAGCAGGGCGTAGAGCAAAATACCCACTAACACGACATCGGTTTGTAAGAATTCACGTGCATTCATGGTCATGTAGCCAATGCCTGATTGTGCGGAAATGGTTTCTGCAACAATCAGCAGCACCCAAACCAGACCTAATGCAAAGCGTAAACCGACCAGAATCGAAGGCATTGCACCTAGTAAAATAATTTCTTTGTATAACTGCCAGCGGGTCAGACCATAGCTTTTACCCATCTCGATCAGTTGGGGGTCAACCGAGCGGATCCCATGATAGGTGTTGATATAGAGTGGGAAGAACACACCGACTGCGACCAGAAATAGCTTGGCAGATTCATCAATTCCGAACCATAAAATCACCAAAGGAATTAAGGCCAAGGCTGGAATGTTACGGATCATTTGCAAGGTGGTATCCAGCAGGGTGGATGCCATTTTAGAAGAACCATTCAGCAAGCCGAGTAATAAGCCTAGGCCTCCACCGACCAATAAACCAAGCAGGGCACGTCCGGCACTGACCTGAACATGTTGCCAAAGCTCGCCACTGATCAACAGATTCCAGAATGCAGTCACCACTGCACTTGGTGCAGGCAGAATACGGCTTTCTAAAAGCCCGCTACCGGATGCAATTTGCCAAATCGTGATCAGTGCGATCGGGAACAACCAGGGCAGCAGATGCTGCCCAAATTGTGTTCCACGTGAAACCTTGGTTTTGGCCAAGCTTTCAGCAGAAATGCTTTTACTCATTAAGCCGGCTCCTGAGTTTTCACTGCTTTTTTCGCCTCATCGGGCACATAGTTATTTGCCACGATTTCACCAAAAGGGCCGGTCAAATTTGGTTGTGCCAGTTTTTGACGGACTTCTAATGGAAGCAGTGGGAATACCAGTTCGGCAAAACGAATGGATTCTTCAAGATGTGGGTAACCCGAGAAAATAAAGGTATCAATACCCAAATCTGCATATTCCTGAATGCGGTCTGCAACTGTTTGTGGATCACCGACCAGTGCTGTACCTGCACCACCACGCACCAGACCGACACCTGCCCAAAGGTTCGGAGATACTTCAAGTTTGCTGCGGTCGCCATTATGCAGTTCAGCCATGCGACGTTGACCGACTGAATCCATTTGTTTGAATTTTTTTTGCGCTGCTTGAATGGTGGCATCATCAACATATTGAATCAGTTCTTCAGCAGCAGCCCATGCCTGTTGATTGGTTTCACGCACAATCACGTGTAAACGAATACCGTAATTTAAACTACGACCTTTAGCGGCAGCTTTGGCTTTGACATTTTTAATTTTTTCTTTCACTGCTGCTGGTGGCTCGCCCCAAGTCAGGTAAGTGTCGACTTGGTCAGTGGCTAAATCTACTGCGGCATCAGAAGAACCGCCAAACCAAAGGGGGGGATAAGGTTTTTGCACTGGTGGATAAAGCAGTTTAGCATCTTCTACTTGTAAGCGTTCACCATTAAAGCTATAGCTTTCACCTGTATGCGAGCGGGTTAAAATTTCACGCCAAATTTTGGTGTATTCCGCTGCTGTTTGGTAACGTGTCGCATGATCTTCATACACACCATCACCTTTCAGCTCTTGTTCATCGCCACCGGTGACCAGGTTAAGTAATACACGACCATTGGATAAACGGTCAAAAGTTGCAGCCATACGCGCAGCCAGTGCAGGAGTCGTTACTCCTGGACGTAAAGCCACCAGGAATTTTAAATTTTTGGTGGCATCAATCAGGCTTGCGGCAGTAATCCACGGATCTTCACATGAACGACCGGTTGGAATCAGTACACCTTCATAACCTAAGTTATCTACCGCTACGGCAATCTGTTTCATGTAGGCGTGGTCAACTTGGCGTGCGCCTTTACTTGTACCTAAATAACGACTGTCACCATGCGTAGGAATAAACCAGAAAATTTTCATTGCTTTGATCCTTAGATTATTTGCCTGCCCAAACGGCTTGCTGAATGTGGATAGATTTCGGAATGATCTTGAGTTCGCTAAAACGGTTTGCGAGCTCTTGCTGACTTGCAATCACTTTTTGAGTGAGGGGAGCCGCAGTTGATGGATTGGGACGACGCTGGATAAAAGTCTGGCTGACATTCGGTTTTAATCCGGTGCTTTTTGCAAAGAGGCTTGCCGTTGCAGCCTTGTTGCTTTGTACCCATTTATCGGCAAGGTTAATTTGCTGAATAATGCCTTTAAGGGCTTTGGGGTGTGTTTTGACCAAATTGTCAGAGGATAAATAAAACGTGTAATTCGGGCTCAAGCCTTTACCTGAAGCCAGCACTTTGGCTTTATCTTCTATTTGGGCCGCCGCATAGTACGGATCCCAAATGGCCCAGGCATCAATGGCACCTTTCTGGAAAGCGGCACGTGCATCGGCAGGGCTTAACCAGATTGGCTGAATATCCGTCCATTTCAAGCCGGCTTTGCGTACCGCTTGCACCAATAAATAATGCGAACTAGAACCACGGTGAACCCCAATGCGTTTACCTTTCAACTGGCTGAGTTGGGTGATTCTGGAAGTGCCTGGTACCAAAATGGCAGAAGCCAAAGGTTTTGCAGTTTCATAAGCAAAATAGTGCAGTGGCTTGTTGCCGGCCTGAGCATAAACAGGCGGTGTATCACCCGTTGCACCGATATCAATCGAACCGACTGCAAGTGCTTCTAAAATTTGCGGACCGCCCGGAAATTCATTCCATGAAATTTTTGCGTTTGGAAATTCCTGTTCAAACAGCTTTTGTTGTTTGGCAATCACCAGATTGACAGAGGCTTTTTGATAGCCCACGCGTAGCTGTTTGACTGAAGGATCCACGGCCCAGGCAGCACTCGAGCCCAACATTGCGCAAGCAATCAGCATCGTATTCATGCCATGACTGGATGTTTTGAACCAGGTAATTGCTTTGTTATCTTGCTGATGTTGAGTCATAGTCGAGTCCTCTATTGTTGTGTGATTACTTCGCTAAAATTGCGGATTGAATATTGATTTTGTTTGGAATAAGTTTCTGGTTATAGAAGGCGTCGGCAACATATTGCTGCTTTTTAACCGCATCGTTTGAAATCGGTTGCACGCCAAAGCCCATACGGGAAATTGATGTTTTCAGGATATCGTTAGAGAGTCCTGTTGGTTTTTCCAAAAGTTTGGTTGCTTCATCTTGATGCTGTGATACCCACTGTGTAGTCGTGTTTAATTCATTGACGACTGCCTTCAGTACATCGGGATGTTGTTCGGCAAATTTACGGTCTGCCAAATAGAACTGATGATTGCTGACCAGGTTTTCACCTGTCGCAATGACACGGGCACCAATCTGCTTTTCTGCAGCAGCAAAGAATGGATCCCAAATCACCCAGGCATCCACTGCGCCTTTTTCAAAAGCAGCACGTGCATCAGAAGGCGGTAAATACACCACTTGGATGTCATCCAGTTTCAGGTTATTGGCTTCTAATAATTTAAGTAATAAGTAATGCACGTTTGAGCCTTTATTCAGGGCAATCCGTTTATCTTTTAAATCCTGGATGCTTTGAATGGCTGAATCTTTTTGCACAATTAACGCTTCAGCTTTAGGCGCTTCCGGTTGGTTGGCGATATAAACCAGATTCGAATTGGCCGCCTGAGCAAAAATAGGCGGCGCTTCACCTGCTTCACCCAAGGAAACACTGCCGACATTTAAGCCTTCAAGCAATTGTGGACCTGCAGGGAATTCGACCCATTTCACATTGACGCCTTGGTCTTTCAACGCTGTTTCTAAAGTACCGCGTTCTTTAATAATCGGTAACAAGCCATATTTTTGGAAACCGATATTTAAAGTGACCGTTTCAGCTTCTTTCTTAGCACAACCTGACATCATCATTGCGCCAGCAACTACTGAAGAAAGGACCAGTGATTTCGCCCAGAATTTTGCTTGAATGGCGCTCATGAATGTGTGCTCCGCAACAATGAAGTGTTGAATATTGAACACATACGCTAAAGCTTTATCTTTTTCGAAAAAAATAAAAAAATAGGAATTCTTAATGAGGAAAAAAGATAAATAAAAAAAAGAAAAACTTAGGTAAAAATGTGATTTATAAGAAAAATAAAATAGGCTGTTTTAATGGTTTAAGTTATTGATATTATTTTAATTTAATTTTAAATAGCATGCTGTTATAAGGTTATGCAAAAACTGCATAAGAAAATTGTCAAAAAATTCGCAAAAGTCTAGATAAAGATATAAAAAATAAAGATATAACAAGCATAAAAAAAGCCACTTTTTTAAAGTGACTTTTTGAACACCAATGAGTTACGTTGGTAGTTATACAGCGCCTGACGTGCATTCGGCAGATCATCGACACTCGCGGGTTCAAAGCCATGTTCGACAAACCAGTGCGCGGTACGTGTGGTCAGTACAAACAGTTGTTGAATGCCCATTTTTTTTGCCTTGTCTTCCAGATAATGCAAAATCTGGCTACCACGATTGGATTTACGATAGGTTGGATCTACCGCGACACAAGCGATCTCCGCCGATTTAATTTCATGGGCTGAAGTTGGAATCGGGTAAAGCGCGGCACAGGCTAAAATCATCCCATCGCGTTCAATCACCGAAAATTGCTCAATTTCACTTTCTAATCGTTCACGTGAGCGATAGACTAGAATGCCTTCAGCCTCGAGCGGGCGCAGTAAATTCATTAAGCCACCGACATCCTGAATATTCGCGGTACGTACTTCTTCATAATGTGCATCGGTCATCATGGTGCCTGCACCGTCACGGGTGAATAGTTCTTCGAGCAATGCGCCATCATAGGTATAAGAAATCAGGTGTACACGACGCACGCCTTGCAGTGAGGCATTTTTGGCACCGCGTAATTGCAGCGCAATATCTGGGTTGGAGTCCTGATATTGCAAAATGTGCTGATCGAGCTGATGCGGCGGAATTTCACGTTGCAATTGCCCGAATTCATTCACCAGGCCTTGTTGTTTACCCAAGAAAATCAACTTGTCCGCTTTGAGCAAAATAGCGGTATTGGTGGCAACTTCTTCCGCGACCAGATTAAACACTTCACCTGTGTTGGAATAACCGGTTGGGCCAAGCAATACGATATTATGGTTTTTAAGATGGCGTTGAATGGCATCGGTATCTACGGTGCGTAATTCACCGGTGAGCTGGAAATCCACACCATCACGAATGCCATAAGGTTTTGCAGTGACAAAATTGCCTGAAATGACATCAATACGTGCACCGTACATCGGTGAGTTGGCCAGACCCATCGAAAGCAGCGCTTCGATTTGTAAGCGAATAGAACCCACGGCATTCATCACGCAGCTTAAAGATTCACGGGTGGTAATACGACGATGATTATGAAATGGCGTTTCAATGCCACTGGCTTTTAAGTTCTGATTGATCTGCGAACGTGCACCATGCACCAGAATCAGACGAATGCCTAAAGAATGCAGTAGGGCAATGTCATGAATAATATGCTGGAAATTTTCATGTTGAACCGCTTCACCATCAAACATAATCACAAAGGTTTTATTGCGGTGAGCATTGATATAAGGCGCAGAATGTCGAAACCAATGCACATATTGCAAAGTTATGCTTTGTGATGTTTCAGATGAATTCGTTTGCATGCCTATCTCAAAATTAAAAAATTTCCTTCTGTGATTCTAATCAAAAAATGATTGAGGGGAAGCTTAAAAATAAAAAAACACCTGAATCGGATTCAGGTGTTTTTTAGGGAAGAGGAAACTTAAACCAGTTTTAGTTGATGATGCGGACAATACGGTCGGTACGTTCATTGACCAATACATAGTCGCCGTTGACTTTGTACCATTGTTGATAACGGCCAGTATTGGGTAAACGGCGTGCTTCACGATCGCTGACTTTATAGCTAGATGAGCTAAATACACGCGGGAAGTTTTGACCTGCACGCCAATCACGATTCGGGTTTACACGTTTATTGTCATAACGGTTGTGGTCATAACGGTTGTTATTGTCCCAACGATGATCATCATGTTTTACAGGCTTTGATGGTGCATGGTTATAACGTTGATGATCATCATAACGATGATCCGGTGCTGCCATTGCTGAAGTCGCCATCAATGCAGATAAAGAAAGCGCAATTGTAGTTAGAATTTTTTTCATATCTTTCACCTAATTTTCAGAGAGAACAGTTATTTCGTTGAAACTAAATTAACTAAAAAGTAGAGATAAAAAATGAGAGCTTTATAGTTGAATTGTGAAATTCATGGAGAAAAAAAGAAGATTGTAAAATGTTGAAAAACTTGTAGTTAAAGACTTGTTGTTAAAATGAATGATGGATGCAAAATAAAAAAAGCTCAAACCGGAGTTTGAGCTTGGAGAATTTAGAACCGAGTTTAGAAACCTTGAATACGCACAATATTATTACTGTCAGTATCCACTAAAATGTAGTCGTTATTGATTTTGTACCACTGCTGGTTACGAGAGGGTTTTGGCAAGTCATGACTTTTGTAATCGACTTTATAGCCATTACCCCGATAATGCTGCGGCATGACATAACCGGTTTGCCATTTATGCTGCTGTAAACGTTTTACCCCGCGTTCTTCACGGAAACGGCGTTTATCTTGCATACGATCATCGTCATCATCCTGGCCACGAAAATCTCGACCATTATTCGACTGCTGATAACGGGGTTGATCCCACCCACGATTGTTATCGTGTTTCTCATGAGGTGCAGCAGTGGTTACACTGTTTGCCATCAATGCACTGAAAGAGATTGCCAAAATTGTCAAAATCTTTTTCATGTTGAACCCTCATAGAAAATTTATTAATTTCAATAATGCTAATGTACGAAAAAATTGCAGAGAAACTGTGAAGATAAATCACTCATTTCTTAAAAAATGCAGAGATAATAAGGATATTATGCAGAAATATCTCACGATTTAAAAATCTTCATAAATTTTATGTCGATATTAAATACTATAAAAACAGGACACTGATGAAAACTTTGTATCAAATTTTTGATGTCGCTTTTATTTATTAAAAATTGTTCAGCCTAAAGGCTTGCCCAGCCCTATGGCGACTGTTCAATAAAATTGCTTTAGTTCCATTGCTCCGCCAGGTCTTGAAGTGAACTGACAGCTTCTGCAATTGCTTCTGCTTGTCTTGCATCATCCAGACCTGTAATCAATGTATTTGAAAGCTGTAAGTTTTTAATACAACGAATCGTTTCAATTTTACGTTTTTGATCAGCCATAACCTGTTCCTCATATCGGATGTTTTTCAATAAGAGTGAGCATAGGTTTATTTGAATGATTTGGAAAAACGAATATTATTGTAAAAGTGATTTAAAAATACGATTTATGGTTTTTTTATTATATGAAAGTTTTTTCCTTAATGAAGCGGCAATAAAATAAAAAGGGAGCATGACTCCCTTTTTTGATCTTTTGAAGGATTAATCCTGCGCATCAATGCTTTGACCATTCATATGCAAGCTGTCATCACCCATTAAATACAGGTAAGCCGGCATAATCATTTCAGGTGTTGCTAAGGTTTTCGGATCTTCATCTGGGTAGGCTTTGGCACGCATGGCGGTACGTGTTGCCCCCGGGTTAATACAGTTAAAACGCACATTTGGATAGACATTTTCTTTGGCAAAAATCTTGTTCACCGCTTCAATGGCAATTTTTGATACCGAGTATGCTCCCCAACGTTCACGTGCTTCGCGACCTACACCCGAACTGGCAAAAACGACAGAAGCATGTTCTGATTTGTGTAGCAGCGGTAGCAGTTCTTGCGTCAGTAAAAATGGCGCACGCAGATTCACTGCCATCACATCATCCCAGACATCGACCGGGTAATGAGCCAGTTCTGTGCGTTCACCCAGAATACCGGCATTGTGCAAAATGCCATCTAAGCGACCAAATTGTGTTTCTAAAGTATCGACCAGTAACTCATAGTCTCGAGGAGAGGCGCTGGAGAGTTGCAAAGGCAGAATAGCCGGTTGTGGAGCACCTAGGCTTTCAATTTCATCATAAATGACTTCAAGCTTGTTTAAGGTGCGTCCATGCAGGACGACGGTTGCCCCATGCAGGGCATAGCTAATTGCAGCTGCACGACCAATACCATCGCCCGCACCTGTAATCAGGATAATGCGATCTTTTAACAGATCGGGGCGAGGTTGATATTCTGAATATTTCATTGCCTACCTCCTCGTTTATATATTGTTATGTCGTTATGAAATCAGAGAATTGTTATGTTGTTTAGATGAAACCAGCTGATTAATCACTTGATGTAATTCGGCCACTGTCTTGACTATACAATCAGCGTGCCATGCTGTTAAGTCATCTTTGTGTTGCAATGGTAAATAACCATAGCCTGCCAAGATGGTATACATATTGGCGTTGCGACCGGCATCAATATCGCGGGGATGGTCACCGACATAGATACAGTCTTCAGGCTGAAGCTGAATGTGCTTGGCTGCCAGATACATCGGTTCAGGATCAGGTTTGGTTTTGCTGACATCTTCAGGGCAAACCAGAACCGCACAGCGCTCAGACAAGTTCAGCGCCTTAAGCAAGGATTCGCTTAACCAGCGTGGTTTATTGGTGACAATGCCCCAAGGAATATCCTGGCTTTCCAATTGTTCCAGCAAGGGATACATACCTTCGAACAGGTCGGTATCTACCGCAATATCTTCCCCATACAGATCTAAAAAGCGTTGCCGATGGGCAAGAAAAACCGGGTCTTCAACATCCAGTTCTGGATAGACCAGTTTCACCATGGCACGTGCGCCTTCAGACACCTGGGTGCGAATCAAATCAGCCGCCACGATCTCGCATTGTTTATCACGGCACATGTCTTGAATAATGCGAATAAAGTCGGCAGCAGTGTCAATCAGGGTGCCATCTAGGTCAAACAGTACAGCTTTCATTACGAACCTTCTTTTACCGTATAAACCATGTAGTTCACATCGACATTCGGTGCCAGCCAGTAACGTTTGGTAATCGGGTTGAAATGTAAACCGGTCATGTCTTTCAATTTTAAACCCGCATTACGGATGTCATGCGCAAGTTCAGACGGCTTGATGAATTTATGATAATCATGCGTACCTTTGGCTAGCATGCGTAACACATATTCCGCACCAATAATCGCAAACAAATAAGATTTTGGATTACGGTTGATGGTCGAGAAGAACACATGACCACCCGGTTTGACTAACTTTTGGCAAGCTTGAATAATCGATGCTGGATCGGGCACATGCTCAAGCATTTCCATGCAAGTGACTACGTCATATTGTCCGGCTTGTTCTTCTGCCAATTGTTCTACTGGAACCTGGCGGTATTCAATATTGGTCACATTTTCTTGTTCTGCATGGATACGCGCCACATTTAAGGGTGCTTCACCCATATCGATGCCCAAAACATTGGCACCACGACGCGCCATGCTTTCAGACAAAATACCGCCACCACAGCCGACATCGAGCACTTTTTTGCCGGCAATGCCACCTGAATGTTCATCAATCCAATTTAAGCGTAAAGGGTTAATTTGATGCAGTGGACGGAACTCAGAATGCTGATCCCACCATATGGCTGCGAATGCTTCAAATTTGGCAATTTCTTGTGGATCAACATTCAATTGCGACATCGGTATCACCTCAATCAAGTCGTTATATTTAAAAAAAGTTATAGGGGCTTAGTGTAGCGTTTATTCTCAAAAAAGCGATAAAAGCCGTAAAAAAGTTCACAGAATGAAAACGAATTCGGCATAATTGATTTATAGTAATCGCATAAATTAATCATAACGATTTAGAGGACAATAAGTTCAATGAAAAAACTCCTTTTAGGTAGTGTTGCTACTGCTATTTTTGCCTTTTCAGGCACGGCAATGGCTGCCAATTTTGTCGCAGGTAAAGATTACACCGTGGTTGCCAACCCGGGTAAAGTTGAAGTTCCTGGCAAAATTGAAGTACGTGAGTTCTTTTGGTACGGCTGCCCACACTGCTTTAAACTAGAGCCGCATATGCAGACCTGGCTCAGAAAAATTCCTAAAGATGTCAACTTTGTGCGCACACCTGCTGCGATGAATCCAGTTTGGGAACAAGGTGCACGCGGTTATTATGTGTCTGAAGCATTAGGCGTTCGTAAGCAAACTCACTTGCCTTTATTCCATGCGATTCATGCGGGTGGGCAACAGATTTTTGACCAAAAATCACAGGCAAAATTCTTTGTGAAATATGGCGTACCTGAAGTAAAATTCAACAGCATGTTTAATTCATTCGCGATTACTTCAAAAGTGGCGCAATCTAAGAAACTGGCACAGCAATATCAATTAAGCGGTGTTCCTGCAGTGGTTGTGAATGGTAAATATGTAGTCCAAGGTGAAGATGCCAAAGTAACTCAAGTGGTAAACTACCTGGTGGAAAAAGAACGTAAAGCGAAATAAGTTTTATGTGCTAAAAAACCCGCTCATTGCGGGTTTTTTTATGTTTGATTTTGAGTGAATTACTCAGTGATTGCCTTTGAAGTATCCCAGTTCGAGATACCCCGGAAAATCACATGCACCTGGGTCATGGTTTGTAATTTAAATTGTTTTTGTTGTTCTAAGCGTTCTTCAGCTTGATAGTGACGATTGATGTCCATCCAGCTCATTGCCCAGGTAAAGGATAAATTAATTAAAATATTAGAAATCACCTGAAGGTCTTGTACATTGCGGATGTGCTGTACCGTTTCCATTTTGCATAAATCATTGGCCAAATCTTCAATCAAAAAATTAATTTCCCGGGCAATGGCCTGACGAATCACTTCTGATCCACCCCAACGCTCGGCAATCATAAATACCCAGGGTTCAGGATTATGCTCAACTGCCTGGAAAAACAGGTCTAGGCTGATTTTCGCTTTGGTATTGGGTTGATAGATATAGGCTTGTCCAAGTTGATGCAAAATGCCTTTTAAATGCAGGGCAACCTGATCGACCAATTCCAGTCCCAGCTCATTCATGTCTTGAAAATGGCGATAAAACGCAGTGGGGACCAGCCCCACATGACGAGCGATTTCACGCAAACTGATACTACTAAAAGAACGTCCAGACGTGCTTAAAGCAAGCGCGGCATCCAAAAGTGCTTGGCGGCTTTGTTGTTTACGCTCATCCCGTATCGACATTCGAGTACCCTAAAAAAATTCTGCATGAAGTCTATCAAAAAAAAACAAATTAAACGACGAGTGTCAGTGAACATGTGTTGACTGAGTTGAAAAATAATTATAGTGTACAAGTGTTCACTATAAGAACACCTGTTCACTCAAATAAATAACCAGCAATAAAAAAGAGGAACCTCATATGAGTCATGTGATGCAGTACCAACCGCAATGGATTCGAGAAGATTTTGTCGATTTTATTGCTGAAAAAGTGAATCCAGTTTGGGCATGGAAAAAAGTGAAAGCCAGTATTGTCGACGTACACATGCTGAGTGAAGACTTTTATCAAATTCAGCTTCAGCCGAATCATAACTTTCATGCAAAAGCGTTTCGTGCTGGACAAAGTATTTTAGTGACTTTAGTGATTGCAGGTGTTCGTCAGCAACGTAGTTATTCCATTGTGAAAATCACCGAGACGGGCAATATCGTGATTGCAGTGAAACGTCAGGGTAAAGTATCCAATGCCTTAACCCATTTGGTGGTGGGCAGCGTGGTGGAAATCTCTCAAGTTCAGGGTGATTTCACATTAACGTCATCTCAAGATTCTATTCTATTAATGGCATCAGGTAGCGGTATCACCGCGATCTATTCGCTATTACAGCAGGCACTCACTCAAAAGGTAAGTCAAATTGATCTGCTGTACTTTACCCGTGATGATGCTTTTCATAGCGAATTACAGCAATTATCAGAACAATACTCACAGTTCCACTACCACCATTTTAATACACTTGTACAGAAACAACATTTAAGCGTAGAACTGCTTGAAAGTACGGTCGCTGATTTCCAAAAACGCCAAAGTTATGCCTGTGGTGCCAAAGGCATGATGCAAAGCCTGAACCAGATTTATCAACAGCTGGGTATTTCAAATCAACTGAAACAAGAGTATTTTCAGGTGGTTGTAGATGAAAATGCACAAGTACAACCGGTGGTATTCTTACGTGCACAACAAGAGTTTGAAGCAAAAACCAATTTACTTGAAAGCGCTGAACAGGCAGGTTTGAAGCCGGCACATGGTTGTCGTATGGGGATTTGCAACACTTGTACCTGTACTAAAGTGAGCGGCTCCACCAAAAATCTGCTGACCGGTGAAATTGACCACGATAGCAATACCCAAATTAAGTTGTGTATTAGCCAAGCCGTCAGTCCTGTCGTGATTAATCTTTAAATAAAATAATTTTAGGGCATTTAAGCGATTTCTTGCACTTTTCACAAAAGCAGTGCCTGATTTCCGCTTCGGAGAAAAACAATGAATATGTCAGTTAAGTTTCCAGAAGATAGTAAATCAAAACATTTGAGTGCTGAACAAATTGCTGAATTGGGTCAAAAAATCGATGCGATCCGCCGTGAAATTATGGACAGCATTGGCGAACAAGATGCCAAATACATTTATAAAATTCGTGATTTTGTCCGTTATAGCGAAATCGCGTCACGCGGAATGTTGATGTTTGGTGGCTGGATTCCACCAGTGTGGTTAGCGGGCACCGGTTTATTAGGTCTGTCTAAAATCGTCGAAAATATGGAACTGGGTCATAACGTGATGCATGGTCAGTTTGACTGGCTCAATGATCCGACTTTAAACGGTGCCAATTATGACTGGGATACCATGGCGACAGGCGATGACTGGAAATACACGCACAACTATATTCACCACACTTATACCAATATTGTCGGTAAAGACCATGATGTCGGCTACGGTTTAATTCGTGTCAGCGAGTCGCAAAAATGGGAACCGCGCTTTTTATTCAATATTCCTTTAACCATTCAATTGATGGTGTTCTTTGAATGGTATGTGGGCTTGCAAAACCTACACTTGGAAGATGCAATTGCCTATAAAACCAAAACCTGGAAACAAGTCTGGGCAGATTCTGAAAAATTCCGTAAAAAAGCGCTACGTCAGGTGGCCAAAGATTATGTGTTTTTTCCATTAATTGCCGGTCCAAATGCTATCCCTGTATTTGCGGGTAATGCCGTGGCCAATGTGATTCGTAGTCTATGGGCATCAGCCGTGATTTTTAATGGTCATTTCACTGAAGATGCAGAAACCTTTGAACTGGACAATACTGAAAATGAAACCCGTGCAGAATGGTATTTACGCCAAATTCGCGGATCAAGTAATTTTAGTGGAACGGAATGGCTGCATATTTTAAGTGGTAATTTAAGCCATCAAATTGAACACCATTTATTCCCGGATATGCCTGCGAACCGTTATGCAGAAGCAGCACCTAAAATTCGTGCCTTATGTGCAGAGTATGGAATTAACTATAACGAAGCCAGTTTCATGAAACAGTTTGGCAGTGTTTGGGTGCGTTTAGCCAAATGTTCATTACCGAATTCCTGGACGGCATCGGTTGAACAATCCAAACGAAAGTTAAAAACCTTATTTCGCTTTTAAAGTGAAATAGAAATGGATGTGAGGTTGCAAATAATAGGTATCTCATTCAACTGATGGCTAAATAAAAGCAGCATGATTTTATGGTTTTTGCCAATCGACAATGTCCCGGCAAAACCTTCAAGCTTGCTTCTGTTATACTAAGCCGCAATGAATTTTAGCCAAAGAGAACCCATTATGCGTATCGACCAACGTACTTTAGATCAATTACGTGACGTAAAAATTACCCGTAACTATACGCGTTATGCGGAAGGTTCAGTATTGATTGAATTTGGTCATACTAAAGTTCTTTGTACTGCAAGTATTGATAATTCAGTTCCACGTTTCCTTAAAGGCAAGGGACAAGGCTGGGTAACCGCTGAATACGGTATGTTGCCACGTTCAACGCATACCCGTAGTGACCGTGAAGCCGCTCGTGGTAAACAAAGTGGTCGTACTCAAGAGATTCAGCGTCTGATTGGTCGTAGCCTACGTGCCATGGTCGATTTGAAAAAATTGGGTGAAAACACCATTACCATCGACTGTGATGTGATTCAGGCAGATGGCGGTACACGTACCGCTTCAATTACCGGTGCGGCTGTTGCATTGATTGATGCCATGAATGTGTTGCTTGAAAAAAAGAAAATCAAGCAAGATCCGCTTAAAGGCTTGGTGGCTGCGATTTCTGTGGGTATGTATAAAGATGAAGCGTTATTGGATCTGTGTTATGAAGAAGATTCAAGCTGCCAAACTGACTTAAATGTGGTGATGACACAAGCAGGTGAGTTTATTGAAGTGCAAGGTACTGCCGAAGAGAAACCATTTACTCGTGCACAGTGTAACGAGATGCTTGAATTGGCTGAAAAAGGCATTCAAGAATTGATTAAAAAGCAACAGGAAGCTTTAGGCTGGTAAGTTGTTTATTTGAAGATACAAAAAACGCACCTCAAGGTGCGTTTTTTTATGGATAAGTCAAAAGCTGGATACAAAAAGGCTGCAATTTCCGCCCCTTTCGAAACGCAGGCTTAAGATCAAGTTCATATTCAGTGGCTAGACTGATGATTATTTACAGGAGCATTAGATGTTAAATATCATCATCTTGGTTGTATCCGTGGTAACTCTGGCACTGATGACCAGTGATCCGCGAGCTTCAGAACAAAAATCTATCCAATCCGCTTGGCAACAGAACACACCCTCCAGTGAAATGCAGGATTTAAGCGCTGAACCGAAATCTAAACCGCAAAATGATACTGAGCAGACTTAAGCATTAAAGCGCATAGATAAATCAATTGCTTTGACATCTTTGGTTAAAACACCCATCGAAATATAGTCGACCCCAGACGTGGCTACTTCACGTAAATTTTCAATGGTGATGTTGCCCGAAGCTTCCAGCTTGCAACGACCGGCAACATGCTTCACCGCATCAATCATTTGTTGTTGACTGAAATTATCCAGCATTACGATATCGGCATGAGCCTCTAGAGCCTGATTCAGTTCATCCCAAGTTTCGACTTCAACTTCTACAGGCTTACCCGGTGCAATGTTGTGTGCTTTGGCAATTGCTTGTGCAATACCACCCGCGGCCATAATGTGGTTTTCTTTAATCAAAAAGGCATCAAACAAACCGAGACGATGGTTTTGACCGCCACCAATGGCGACAGCATATTTTTGCGCAATACGTAAGCCGGGAAGGGTTTTACGGGTATCTAACAATTTGGTGTTTAAACCTTCTAATTGTTTTACATATTCAGCTGTTTTCGTGGCTACTGCAGAAAGCGTTTGTACAAAATTCAGTGCAGGGCGTTCAACAGTGAGTAAGCTGCGTGCCGAACCGGCTAATTTTAAAAAGGCTTCATTGGCTTGTACGCGCTCGCCATCATTTTTCAGCCAGATCACTTGCACATTGGCATCATAAGCTTGAATGAGGGCATTGACCCAAGGTTGCCCGGCCAGCACCATGTCTTCACGGCTAATGATGGTGGCATTGGCTTGCTCATCTTCAGGAGTTAATAAAGCGGTGATATCACCCTCGCCAATATCTTCTTGTAAAGCCTGTTGAATATTGATCTGGATTGCGTGTTCCAACAAAGATTGAGATATGCTCATTAGAATTCCGTATCTTTTTTAGCCCATGAAAATTGCGCGTTATATTAGCATTGTTCATTTAAAAGAAATGTGTTTTCCACGGATTTTTATCTCTGGAATTTGAGATTTTAAGCTTAAAGTTTTAGGATTGCGCTAAAATCATCTACTTACGCGAAAATAAGACTCAGGATAGGAATATGCAACAAGCACCGTCTTTTCAGGTCATCGATGGTCAGTTAATCGGTGCAAGGCAAGTACCATCCCCGAACTATAATCAACGTCCCGAACACACCGAAATTCAGTTGGTGGTGGTGCATAACATCAGTTTGCCTCCCTCACAATTTGGTGGCGGCTATATTGAACAGTTTTTTCAAAATCAGCTGGATTGGTCAAAGCATCCTTATTTTCAGACCATTGAAGGGATGCAGGTGTCTACCCATCTGTTAATTTTGCGCACTGGCGAAGTTTTGCAATTCGTGAATTTCAATGATCGCGCCTGGCATGCAGGACGTTCGAGCTATTTAGCCAAAAAAGAATGTAACGATTATTCGATTGGCATTGAGCTTGAAGGCAGCGATGACCAGCCTTTTGAAGATGTGCAATACAGCGTATTGGCAGAGGTCATTGCTACATTACAGGCAGCCTATCCGAAGATATTACAACATTTGGCCGGGCACTCGGATATTGCGCCAGGACGTAAAACCGATCCGGGTCCATATTTCGATTGGCCAAAAACCAGAGCATTAATACAACAATGCAAAGCAGATCAATAGCTGCTCGACTTTAAGATTTAACAACGAAATTCCTGTCGAGTTTCTTTACAATAGCGACTTATTTTAATACTGGGTGGAAACGATGGCGCTGTGGCGGTCGACCTTTATTGTCAGTGCAATGACCATGTTGTCTCGGGTTTTGGGTTTAGTCCGAGATGTGGTTTTGCTGAATGTGTTTGGTGCAGGTAAAGATTTCGATACCTTTGTAGTTGCCTTTCGTATCCCGAACTTCTTTCGGCGGCTGTTTGCCGAAGGGGCATTTTCGCAAGCTTTTATTCCCATTTTAACTGAATATAAAACCACGAAAACCCATGCTGAAGTGCAAATTCTGATTAGTCGGGTATTTGGTTGTCTCGCAACCTTTATGACCCTGCTGACTTTTATTGCGATGATTGCTGCACCGGCAATTATGTATATCTATGCACCGGGTTTCCATAGTGATCCCGAAAAATTTGCCTTAGCAACCGACATGTTCCGGCTGACCATTCCATATTTGTTATTCATGTCACTGACTGCTTTTGCGAGCAGTATCTTAAATAGTTATGGTTCATTTTCGACCCCTGCTTTTGCGCCAGTTTTACTGAATGTCACCATGATTGCCGGGGCATGGTGGTTAACGCCGTATATGGCCGAACCGATTAAGGCCTTGGGTTGGGCGGTCGTGGCTGCAGGTGTGTTGCAACTGGCGATTCAAATCCCGGAGCTATGGCGAAAAAATCTGCTGATTCCACCTAAAGTTGATTTTAAACACGAAGGTGTCGATCGCATCATGAAATTGATGCTTCCGGCATTATTTGGTGTATCGGTGACGCAAATCAATTTGCTGCTGAACACCATCTGGGCATCCTTTATGCAAGATGGTTCAGTGTCTTGGTTATACAGTGCGGAGCGTATGACTGAATTGCCTTTAGGCTTAATTGGTGTTGCGATTGGTACGGTGATTTTACCTTCTCTTTCTGCACGTCATGCTGAACAAGATCAGTCCAAGTTCCGTGGCATGATCGACTGGGCTGCAAAAGTGATTATGCTGGTCGGTATTCCAGCCAGCATTGCCTTGTTCATGTTATCGACTCCAATCATTCAAGCCCTGTTCCAACGCGGGCAATTCACCCTTGAAGATACGAAAATGACGGCATTGGCTTTGCAATGTATGAGTGCCGGGGTGATTTCCTTCATGTTGATTAAAGTCTTTGCGCCGGGTTTTTATGCACAGCAAGATACCCGAACCCCCGTACGTGTAGGCTTAATGGCAGTTGCAGCCAATGCGATTTTAAACGTGATCTTTATTGGCTTCTTTAAACTGATCCACTGGGAAGCAGAACATATGGCCTTGGCCTTGGCATCTTCAGGTTCTGCACTGGTGAATGCCGGGATGCTGTATTTCTATCTGCACCAACGCAATATTTTCCGTTTTGGAGCACACTGGAAAAAACTTTTCCTCCAGTTTGCCATCGCCAATGCCACCATGATTGCAGCACTTTGGTATGCCTTGACTTGGTATAATGGCGATGTATCGCAATGGATTCGTATTTTCGAAGTCATTGGACTTTGCGTGGTCGGTGTTTTGGCTTATGCGTTTGGTCTGCTCGCAACAGGGTTTAGACCACGTCACTTAAGACCATAATCAACAGATCAAGAATTTATTTTTTATATTAGAATAATCTTGGAATGGTGACCTGAATTAAATGGGTGAAAATTACTTTAATTTTTGCTCAATTTAATTCAGGTTTTTTATCCTTCAAAAGATAAAATTTGAATATGAAAAAGAGCCTATTTAGGCTCTTTTACTTAAAGGGAATATGTTGTTTAAAGATGAGTAATTATATTTTTCCTCGGGAAAGGAAGCCGACGATTGCTAAAATAACCGCAATGACGAGCAAAATAATTGCAAAATCTTTAGATAAACCTGCGACACCAGCGAAACCTAGTAGGCTGGCTATAAGTGCAATCACTGCAAAAATAATCGCCCAACGAAACATAAGCGTTCTCCGTGTGTTGTTATTTTCAAAGTAGATTTAGTATAGGGCTTAGAAATTCCTAAACTGTTATGCTTGTGTTTAAAAAATGTTCACTTTGACAGTAAATATATGATTCAAAGTAAAAATAACATCCATACATTGTGAACTTGAACACGTTATAATAATGGCTAATTTCTCTTGTTTTTTAGTTTTATGACTGAACAATTACGTCCGGAATTTTGGAAAAAATATTCTTTAGCTGAACTGAATCCTACCGAGTGGGAGGCGCTTTGTGATGGTTGTGGTTTATGTTGTCTGATCAAACTAGAAGATGAAGAACTCGGCGAAGTGGCTTATACTAAGGTGTCGTGTAAACTTTTAGATTGCAAAACAGCGCGTTGCAGCAATTATGCACAGCGTCTTGACTATGTTCCTGATTGTATTCAACTGACGCCTGAAAAATTAGCTGAAATTCACTGGCTACCACCGAGTTGCGCTTACCGTCGCTTAAAAGAAGG
Source organism: Acinetobacter sp. ANC 5414 (assembly GCF_013004295.1). Taxonomy (NCBI): domain Bacteria; kingdom Pseudomonadati; phylum Pseudomonadota; class Gammaproteobacteria; order Moraxellales; family Moraxellaceae; genus Acinetobacter; species Acinetobacter sp. ANC 5414. Next base: position 359,896 of record NZ_JABERM010000001.1, on the reverse strand, counting down.
CAAGAAATTACCGTCTTGGCATTATCTAAATACAGGTACACGTGAAAGTATAATTAAAGCGAAAAAGTCGGCAGCAGGACGCTGTATTTCAGAAGTCGACGTTAATGAAGAGGATCTTGAGGAATATATTGTCCGTTGGGTGCGTTAATCTGGTTGGCTCAATAACTTCAAAAATGTCTGTTTGGCTATCACTTCTAAACTATGTGGCCTTAATAAGGTAAAAGTTACCGCATAACCCGTTATTTTTCGAGCAGATTAGATCATATAGTTGCGGCTTAAGCTTGAGCTATCATCACAGCTTGTAACAGTTGAGTGGCATCATTAGATGGCATGGGACGATAAAAATAAAAACCTTGTCCAGTATGGCAATCACATGCTTTCAACGCATCCACTTGTGCTAAATGTTCGATACCTTCAACCAATATCTCTAGGGAAATGCTGGCACCAATTTGGCTGATCGCTTTGACAATAGCCAGTGACGAAGGATCGTCGTGAATGTTTTCTATAAAGTGACGATCTATTTTAAGGCAATCGACCGGATAGTTTCTTAAGCGGGTTAAAGACGAATGTCCGGTACCAAAATCATCTAATGAAATGCGAATACCCGCTTATTTTAATAGCCCCAATGCGCGAACAACATAGTCAGAGCCACGTTTTGAAAGGCTTTGCTCGGTAATTTCAATTTCAACCATTTCATGGGGAATATTAAACTGAGCGAGTCTGTTTAACAGCGTTTCTGCATAGTTATCTCTTAAAAATTCGACCGGTGCGGCATTGATTGAAATGGGTAAAAGTTCCAGTCCAGATTCACGCCATTGGGTCATATCCTTAAATACTTTTAACTGCATGGTCTCGCTGATGCGTGTTGCCAGTTCATAGTCCTGAAAAGCGGAGAAAATATGTGCAGGAAGTTGGATTTGATCCTCCGCATCATACCAGCGCAGTAAAGCCTCAAAGCCAGTGACCGTTCCATATTTCAGACTGACTTTGGGTTGATAGAAGGGAATAATCTTATCACTGTGGAGAATGGCTCGGGCGAGCGAGAGCTGTTTGGTGGTGAGCTCTATGCTCTGGAACATGGCGTTCTTAAACATTCGGATACCACCGCGACCGCTGATTTTAAGATCATTGAGATGCTACATCTGCACATCGCAGTAAATTTGAACTATTTTGTGCATCGCGAGGATAAATGGCACAGCCGACACTCATCCCGCCATTAATATATTGTCCTGCATAGCAAATCGGGATATCCAGCTGTTGCCGAGCTGTTTTTGCAATTTCGAATAATTCAGCTTCATCGGTCAGATGAGGCACAATAATGGCAAATTCATCCCCGCCTAGGCGTGCAACAACGATTTCATCTTTAAAACAACCACTGAAACGTTGACCTAAGATCTGGAGTAAATGATCGCCGGCGATATGTCCTAAAGTGTCATTGATATGCTTGAAATAGTCTAAATTAATCAGCAAAAAGCCGATGGATTGGTTTTGTTGGCGTGCATTTTGAATGGTCTTTTTGAAAATTTTATTAAATGCACGACGATTATATAAACAGGTTAATTCATCTGTTTCGATGAATTGTTGCAGGCTTTTTTCAGCAATTTTTTGTTGGCTCATATCTCGATCGATACAGAGAATGTTTTGTATTGAGTCATCTTCATTTTGCACTGGGGTTAAAATATTATCCCCATATTGTGGTGTTTGACCTGAAATTGCACTCATCCCATCAAAGCGTGCATTTTTACCTTTTGCAACATGAGTCAAAGCCTGTTGTCCTGAATTTTGAACATTGTCAGGCAATAAGTTGAGCCAAGGCATACCAAACTTTTTTTCACTGAATGATACACTCAAAGGCAGACCATCTGAACGATTCCTATGGCTAACACGTCCATCGGGTGTCAAAAGTTTAATGCAATCCAGACTGGCATCGAGCATTTTGCTTTGTACATGAACTTGTTGATTCAGTTCAAATTGCTTTAAATAGTGATCGTGAATGTCGGTTGCTGTCATCAGCCATTCAGTATTGTCTAAATTTTGCGGATGTTGCACGGCAATCAAACACACTCGATATCCCTTTTCATGATGTTTAATCCGGCATTCTTTTTCGAAATTTTGTTGTGTTGGTCGGGCTTGCTGCCAAAGAATACTGAAATGTTCGAAATCTTCAGGGTGGATGAATTTTTTACAATCAGCAGTGTCGTATAGATTAGGAGCCATACCAAGATAGCCACAAAACGCTTGATTATAATAATGCTTATTTTGTTTGTTTTTTATCCAGATGAGTTGCGGTAATTGATCTAATACATTTTGAAGAAATAAATTTTCTGTATTTAATTGAGCATTATTGGCTTGAGTGGGGTGATCTGGCTTAATTTTAAAATTCTGTGTAAGCGGTACTGGCTTGTTTTTGAAAATATATTTCATGCAGCTCACCCATTAAAAACGACCAAAATGCTAAAAAGCGTGATGCATTTCACGCAATGATTATGTACTTCATAAATAAAGTGGAATTATTAAGCATATTTTTCTTAATATTGACTATCACAGTAAATCTACTTGGTTCTATTTAAAAGTAAATTCAGACAATAGGCACAATAATGATCAATAATATTGCCCATTCTTTAAAAAAAACAGTATGATTTTTTTGTAAAACAATTCAATTGAAATACGCGATATTAAAATTACATAGTAGACTTGTTTGAAGCACACTCAAGAAATAACAAGATGTCAGATAGTCATATTCCACTTCCTGAACGGCTTCGTCCGCGTGATTTATCAGAAATTATTGGTCAAGATCATTTATTAGGTGATCAGGCTCCTTTACGCCAAATGATTGATCAAGGGCATTTACCCTCGATTATTTTTTGGGGACCACCGGGAGTCGGAAAAACCACCATTGCTTTGCTTCTTGCGCAGGCGGTTGATCGAACTTTTGTCAGTTTATCTGCCTTGAATACCGGAGTGAAAGAACTCCGTGAAATCATTGCTGAAAGTGGCGATTTACTCAAACCTGTGGTGTTTATTGATGAAATTCACCGTTTTAACAAGTCACAACAAGATGCCTTATTGAATGCAGTGGAAAAGGGCAAAATCACGCTGATTGGTGCAACCACAGAAAACCCTTCCTTTGAAGTGAATAGTGCGTTGTTATCACGTTGTCAGGTCTATAGCCTGAATGCTTTAGATGCCGATGCGATTCGGACTCTATTGGATCAAGCGTTGAAAAATGATGCTTTTTTAAAAGAACGATCTATTCAAATTGAAGAATATGAAGCACTGATTCAATTTGCTGCCGGAGATGCACGTAAGGCACTCAACCTCTTGGATCTCATTGCCAGCACCTTTGAACCAGAACTTGAAAATATCATTACCAATGCCATTGTAGTGAAAGTCGCACAGCAAAATATTGCCCGTTATGACAAATCGGGCGAGCAGCATTATGACCTGGTTTCTGCCTTTATTAAGTCCATTCGCGGTAGCGATCCGGATGCGACTTTATATTGGATGGCACGCATGCTCAAAGGCGGCGAAGATCCAGTGTTTATTGCACGCCGTATGCTGATTGCAGCGTCTGAAGATATTGGTAACTCAAATCCGAATGCGCTGCTTCTTGCCGGAGAATGTTTCCGTTCGGTACAAGCCGTGGGTATGCCGGAATGTCGTATTATTTTGGGGCAGTGTGCAGTGTATTTGGCAACCAGTGCCAAAAGTAACAGTACTTATTTAGCCATTAACAAGGCTTTAGATTTAGCTGAAAAAACCGCGAATTTACCGGTGCCATTGCATCTAAGAAATGCACCAACCAAATTGATGAAAGAGCAGGGCTATGGCGTGGATTATCTTTATCCGCACAATTACCCAGAGCATTTTGTCTTGCAAGAGTATTTGCCACCTGAATTGAAAGGCACCAAGTTGTATGAATCTGCGCGGAATAAACGTGAAGTGGAAGGTGAAAAACTTCAGCAACGTCGCTGGCAGCAGGAACAACAGCAGCAATAAAAAAAAGCCCAACTCAGGGCGAGTTGGGCGGAAAATAGGATGTCTTAGGGGAGATACATCCTAGAGGGTAAACAGGAATCTGCTCGGCAAGGTATCAAGGGAAGATTCAATTCCGATGTTGCTTGGTATACAAATTATATTACGGGCTTAACTTAATAATGTAAAAACGATCATTTTTATTAGTAACATTTATTTTTACGATTTAATGGAGCATAAAAAACCGAGCCATCAGGCTCGGTTTTTTGAATCGGCGTACTGATTAGATATCAGAAAGGTCGATACCTAAACGTGTCGCTACTTCTTCATAAGCTTCAACAACACCGCCTAAACCTTGACGGAAACGGTCTTTGTCGAGTTTTTTCTTGGTGTCTTTGTCCCATAGACGGCAACCGTCTGGAGAGAATTCATCACCAAGAACAATACGGTCGTGGAATACACCAAATTCAAGTTTGAAGTCAACAAGCAGCATGTTGCCTTTGTCGAACAAATCTTTAAGTACGTTGTTTACTTGATAAGTCAGTACTTTCATTTGTTCAAGTTGTTCAGCAGTCGCCCAACCCAAAGCAATCGCTTGAGATTCGTTGACCATTGGATCGCCAAGTGCATCGTCTTTGAAGAACAATTCGAAAGTAGGCGGAACAAGTTCTTTACCTTCTTCCACGCCTAAACGACGGCACAAGCTACCTGCTGCGTAGTTACGAATAACACATTCAACAGGAACCATTTTCAATTTTTTCACTAAAACTTCAGTCGGAGAAAGAAGTTTTTCAAAGTGAGTTTCAATGCCAGCAGCAGCCAATTTTTCCATGATGAAGGCGTTAAAACGGTTGTTCACCTTGCCTTTACGATCCAGCTGTTCGATTTTTTCGCCGTTAAATGCAGATGCATCGTCACGGAAGACTAGGATGAGGTGATCTGCACTGTCTGTTTCATAAACAGATTTCGCTTTACCAGTATAGAGCAAGGTTTGTTTCAACATGGGGGAACCTTTTTCAAAAAAAAATGCCTAGTACGACTAGGCTGGCCAATTTTGGTAAATCTGGGTTAATAGTTCTGCAGCTTTTTCTTGGTCTGCAAAGCTATTATCGGCATTGAACACAGCGATGTTGTTGCTTGTTCCTACAGATGTCAGTCTTAATACATAGATCTGTTGATCGACCTTAATGGTTACTTCGTAACGATTTTTACTTTGACCAACAATGGTATAGTTAAGGCTGCTGAGGGTAGCAAGTGTGTACTGCCAAATTGTAGCAGAATTTCCATCAATTTTGAGCAATGGATTTTGATTTCCATCACGTACTAATTGTGGACGACTGACATTTGTGCTGTCATCTTGGCGATCTGTTGGCACATTTGCCTGAGCTTTGTCAGGACGAGGTAAAGCAAAACGGTTGCCACGTTTATTTTCAAGCTTGGGTGCATGCTCAATCGCAAGTGGGTCAACCGTCGGAAACGGATACAATGGCGTTGCAGGTCGAACCATTGAGCCTTCAGGATATTTCAGGGGTTCAGAGGTTGCAGTATTTTTATAATCCAGTGAACCATTGCTGATTCCGATTGAACTACAACCCACTAAACTGAATGCTGAAAGTGCAAGGGTTAAACCAAAACGTAATTGCATAGTGTTGTGCTCTTTATTTAATGACACCAGAAGCGCTCAGTGCTTCACGCAACGGTGTACGATATTGTTCTGCAAGAGGAGTTAATGGTAAGCGAATACCGGTACCAATTAATCCCATTTCATGAAGTGCCCATTTCACAGGAATTGGGTTGGATTCACAAAATAGAATATTGTGTAAATTTGCAACTTTATTATTTAAAGCTTCAGCACGTTCTGCATCACCTGCAAGTGCGGCAGCACAGATTTCGCTCATTTCTTTCGGTGCCACATTGGCAGTCACAGAAATGTTGCCTTTTGCGCCCAAGCCCATCAACTGGTATGCAGTCGCATCATCACCAGAGTAAACGGTCATGTCTTTACCGTGTAATCCTTCAATAAGCGCTTGACCACGAGGTACATCACCGGTTGCATCTTTAATCCCAATAATTTGCGGGATGTCGGCAAGGCGAATCACTGTTTCATTTAACATGTCGACGCCAGTACGACCCGGTACATTATAAAGAATTTGTGGTAAATCAACGGCTTCAGCAATAGCTTTATAATGCTGATATAAGCCTTCTTGTGTAGGTTTGTTGTAATAAGGTGTGACCAAGAGTGCTGCATCGGCACCCAGTTCTTTGGCTTCTTTGGTGAGTTCGATTGCTTCATGGGTCGAGTTCGCACCCGTACCTGCAATCACAGGAATACGTTTGTTGGCTACACGAATGATTTCGGCAATGACTTTGGTGTGTTCTGCCATGCTTAAGGTCGAAGCTTCACCAGTTGTGCCTACAGCAACAATACTATTGGTACCTTGTGCTATATGCCACTCAACGAGCTTTTCTAGACCCTTCCAATCTACGCTGCCATCTTCAAACATCGGAGTGACGATTGCGACAATTGAACCTTGGATGATCTGTGCTTGCTGAGTCATTTTGAAAAAATATCCTATTTGTCCATCCGGCTGAGGTAGAAAAACATAAATTTGGATGGGTGCGTATTTTGATTTATAGCAATTTCACTACGATTAAGCGTAATTGAATAATGCTTATGCAAATTATGAACGAACAAACGATGAAGAACAATATGCTTTAGTCAAACCATATAAAAACTTTATGAAAAGCAATGGAAAAATTTACTGAACAATACAAAAGTCAGGTTTTTTAAATTTGGGTTCACTAAAATTTTGATCAGCATCGTTGTAACTGCCTACTTGTTATAACTCAAAAGTGCCGTTAAAGCTGTCATAAAAGTGCTTTAAAGCCAATTACATCGGTAATTCCGGGTAAAAACATCAGGATTTAAGATTTAATAAAGATAAGCATAGACTTTAAAGCTATATAAACCAATAATTTAAACGACAAATATCATCATTGAAAACTTGGGTAATAATTAGTTAAAACTATAAATAGATTGCTGCACTTTTGCGATGGGCAGACGCTCTTGGATTGAAATCATTATTGTATGGTTCACTTTTCCACCCAGATCAAAGCCAGATTAAGTGTTTTTGCGACTATAAGTTATTGCATTTAAAAACGTTAAATATCTATTATTTTTATCCGTAAATTGTGGATTGTTCCACTTATTGGTAGTTATGTGTATTTCCAGACTCATGGATGATGGCGCTCTATTTTGGACACTGATTGAACAAGGATTTTCCAATGGAAAGATCAGATAACAGACATTCCGTCATTACCGTCGCGATTTGTTTTTTAATTGCGGTGATTGAGGGATTGGATATTCAAGCGGCAGGTATTGCAGCAGCCGGTATTCGTGAATCTTTTGGCTTAGATAGTTCTCAATTGGGGGTGTTTTTTAGCGCAGGGATTCTGGGTTTATTACCTGGAGCGCTGATTGGTGGCCGATATTCAGACCGTATCGGGCGGAAAAAGGTCCTGATTTGGTCGGTTGCAGTATTTGCTGTATTTACCTTATGTACCGTATGGGTAAACAGTTTTAACAGCCTTTTACTGGTTCGTTTTTTAGCGGGTGCAGGTTTAGGTGCGGCAATGCCAAACCTGATTACCCTGGCTTCCGAAGCAGTAAAACCTGAAAGCCGTGGTCGTGCTGTGGGTTTGATGTATTGCGGTATGCCTGTAGGTGCAGCAGTTTTATCCTATATTGCGAGTTTAGATTTTGGTTCAAATTGGAAAAATATTTTCTATTTAGGCGGTTTACTGCCGATTATTGTGCTTCCAATCATGATTAAATTCTTACCAGAATCACGTGAATTCTTAAAAGCGCAAAATACTGCTGAAACAACTACGGTCACAACTCAAGGTTCTTTTAAAGATTTATTCAACAGCCAGAACTTGATGCGAACCTGTTTAATTTCAGTGAGCTACTTCTTCACCTTGATGGTGGTTTACATCATGTTGAGCTGGTTGCCTTCATTGTTTATGGAACTGGGCTTTAGCCGTAAAGAGGGCAGTACTGCACAATTCTTCTTCATGGTCAGTGCAACAATCGGTACGATCGTGCTCGGTATGCTGACGGATCGCTGGAAAAAAGCCTATGTGATCATCTTAATGTACGGTGGTATTTTGGCAGGTTTATTCTGCTTGAATGCAGCAAGTTCATTGACGCAAATGTATATGGCTTCGGCATTGGTTGGTGCATTCGTTATTGGTTGCCAAGGTGTACTTTATGCTTTCGGTAGTATTGTGTACCCAACAGAAGTGCGTGCAACAGGCGTTGGTATGGCTTCAGCCGTAGGACGTGTTGGCGCAATGCTTGGGCCGACAATTGCAGGTCAGTTACTTGCCGCAGGTTTTGGAGCAGCAGGGGTAATCTCAGCAGCCATTCCTTGTATCGTGATTTCAGCCGTATTTATGTTGATTCTGGTTCGCCGCTTACAAACGCAAGCTTAATTTTTTGATGGGTAAAATAGCTCGCAGATTGCGGGCTATTTTTTTAACTAAATTTTTATTTTTTATTATTTATTTACAAGTGCATTAAAAATTATTCTCTTTACTTTGAATCATGCCTAGTATAGGACATACCTAGCATCCAAAAGGCATGGCATCGAATTTGCGCAAATCGCTTTATTATTTAAATCAGCAGTCATTTTATTTTTAAGCTCAAGCTTCAATACTGCAATTTGTTTTGTTATATGCTTAACAAAAATGACAACACGCAAATAACGGACTGCGAATTATGCAAAAAAATACCGCTTTGATTGTAGTAGATGTACAAAATGGTTTTACCCCAGGGGGTAATTTAGCTGTGGCCCATGCAGATCAGATCATTCCAAACATTAACCAATTGGCGCAGTGTTTTGACAATATTGTGATTACCCAAGATTGGCATCCAGAAAATCATATTTCATTTGCTGAAAATCATGCGGGTAAACAGCCATTTGAAACCATCAAATTAGAGTATGGAACTCAAGTGTTGTGGCCGGCGCATTGTGTTCAAGGCACGCCAGATGCCAAACTGCATCCAGATCTAAATTTACCCAGTGCACAATTGATTATTCGCAAAGGTTTCCATGCGCATATCGACAGTTATTCTGCCTTTATGGAAGCGGATCAGAAAACCTCAACCGGTTTAGCCGGTTATTTAAAAGAACGTGGCATTGATACGGTGTTTATAGTCGGCATTGCGACAGATTTTTGTGTGGCGTGGACGGCGATGGATGCCTGTAAATTAGGCTTTAAGGCTTATGTGGTTTCTGATGCGACCAAGGGCATTGACCTCGATGGTTCATTGCAACATGCCTGGCAAGATATGCTCACAGCAGGGGTAAAACGTATTTTGGTCAAAGATATTATTCAGCAAGCGGCATCAAAAAGTGTGCAGTTAGGCGAAAGTAATCCTGAATAATTTCTCTGTGCTTGTTGTAGAAGGTAACATTTAACCCAGATGCTAGAATAAATATTGGATTGAATCATGTCAGCTTTTTTGCGCTTTACGCAATTTATTCAAAAAACCTTTGCACTGTGGGTGGTGCTATTTGCCGGTATTGCTTTAATTGTGCCCGAAGCTTTTGTCTGGCTTAAAGTTTATATCATCTGGATGCTGGGGATCATCATGTTCGGAATGGGCATGACCATGACCGTGGATGATTTTAAAGGAGTATTACAAAGTCCCAAAGCGGTTGTGATTGGGGTGGTCGCACAGTTTGTGGTGATGCCGGGACTGGCTTATCTGTTGTGTCAGTTATTTCAGTTGCCACCCGAAATTGCGATTGGTGTGATATTGGTGGGGTGTTGTCCGGGTGGAACAGCATCGAATGTGATTACCTATATGGCTAAAGGCAATACCGCTTTATCTGTTGCCTGTACCTCGGTTTCGACTCTTTTAGCACCTGTGTTGACACCTGCTATTTTTTATCTGCTAGCCAGCCAATGGATTGAAATTAATGCCATGTCAATGCTGGGTTCAATTTTGCAAGTTGTACTGTTTCCGATTATTTTGGGTTTAATTGTTCGTTCAGTACTAAAACAAAAAGTGGATGCTTATATTCAAGTGATGCCACTGATTTCCGTGATTGCGATTGTTGCCATTGTGGCGGCCATTATTGGGGGCAGTAAGGCGCAAATTTTGGAATCAGGTTTACTGATTTTAGCTGTAGTCGCGTTACACAATGGTTTAGGTTATTTATTGGGTTTCTGGGCAAGTCGACTATTTAAGCTGCCTTATGCTGACAGTAAAGCCATTGCCATAGAAGTTGGCATGCAAAATTCAGGTTTGGGCGTCGCTTTGGCTGCGGTGCATTTTGCGGCATCGCCGATTACTGCTGTGCCGAGTGCTATTTTTAGTTTATGGCATAATATTTCAGGACCCGCATTGGCGACGTATTGGGCCAGTAAAGCCAATAAAATGAAATAGCGGTTTAATGAAATCTCTATTTTAAATAGACGAAAAAAAAGCCGAGCACATCAGCTCGGCTTTTTTATGAATCCATTTTAAGAAGCTTTGGACTGTTTAGCTTTTAAAATTTCAGTTCTGAACGTCTGTGCCAATTCTGCCACTTCACTGTCCATCCCGTTCATCATAAAGGCATGACGGGTCAGCACATTGGTTGGATTTGGCATGCTGACCAACTGGTAACGGTCGGAAACATCTTTGAGTAATTCATTTGGTAAATGAATCGCACTTTCTTTTGCCGCCAACTGTTGAACCAGACGTTCTGCAGCTTGCACTGGCGTCAGCTGCATAGCCTCGACATGACTTGAAATTGCACTACGGGTTTGTAAAACAAAGCGCTTTTCTTCGCGATAGCGTTTGTACAACACATCTGACAATAACTGGAACACAGTACTGATCATTACCAAGCATTGCACTGCATTGGGTGTTTCTACCGACATGCTAATGGTTGCACCATGTTCATCAAATTTATGTACGGTTGAAATATCTGAGCTGTTTAATTTGTAGTGTTGAACACACAATTCAGTCGTTTTATTCAGGAAAATCTGACATAAATTGAAATAAGGAACAGATACCGTTTTATTGACCGAATCCAGAAGTTGTTTTGGATCATAAAACTGAATATTCAATGCAACGCAGTTGTCATCAAGGACGACAGGTTTAGATTCTTTAATTTTGGTTTTTGCTTGGGCATTATGCTGCGCTTGAGCCACTGCAACAGCAGCATTATGTTGTTCTTGTTCTAAGGCCTGGGTCAAGGTTTGAATTTCATGTTTGAGACGTGATTCATTATTGATACGCGCCAAATATTCAGTTCGACTTGGACGGGCAATCGCGCGATAGGCTAACCATAATAGGCCGTGAATCATCAGCGATAATAAAATTGCCAGCCATTGGGTCCGTAAAATTTCTCCAATACTGGATTGGATTAAAGTGATTTCAATGGTGCCGACTTTCTTTTCATTTTGTAGTGCTTCACGAACAAAGACTTCACCTTGACGGGTCTTGGTTAAACCACCTGTTGCAAGTACCTGATTATTCGCATCTAAAATACGAATAGAGGCAACACTCGGGTTGGTTGCATAACGCTCGGCCAATAAGGCCAATGACACCGTATTGGCCGGTTCAAGCTCGGATAGACTGTCTGTGACCAGTTGCGTGGTCATCAGCTGTCCTTGACTGGCGCGATTTGCATTCAGCTGATGCGTTGTCGCAAGTACCAGTAAAAAGGTGTGTAAAGCAAAACTTACAATCAGTAGGCTAGCAAATAGCCCTTGTCTAGGCGCATTCAACGTAAACTTCCAAGGCATTTATATTCAAATTCGATTATGATTCTTACAATAGTTGTAGCTCAGATCCGAGTCAATTCATGCGAGAAATCATTCTTATATCATTTTTGGGACCAGACCAGCCTAATCAATTTACACGATTAATGCAGGTATTGTCCGTACATTCCTTACAAATTTTGGATGTTGGACAAGCCGTCATCCACAACCAACTGACTTTAGGTATTGTTGTTTCGTCAGATGACCAAACTGCTACAGCATTAGCCATGAAGGAGATCTTGATTCTAGCACATGATATTGGTTTAACTGTGCGCTTTAAACCAATCTCTACCTCAGAATATGATCAATGGGTCAGCGAGGGCGGGCAGACCCGTTATATCGTAACTGCACTTGCACCAGAATTAACTGCATCACAATTACAAGCAGTCACCAATATTGTGTCTAACCAAGGTTTTAATATTGAAACCGTAACGCGTTTGTCGGAACGTCCAAAGCTAACGGGTCAAGCCGATGGACCAAAACGCTCTTGCGTACAATTTGGTTTGAAAGGACAAATGCTGGATGCTACGGCAATGCGTGCAGCTTGCCTACGTTTATCGACTGAACTTAATGTCGATGTCGCAGTTCAAGAAGATAATGCTTACCGTCGTAACCGCCGTTTGGTCTGCTTTGACATGGACTCGACTCTGATTGAACAGGAAGTAATTGATGAGTTGGCGATTGAAGCCGGAGTAGGGGAGCAAGTCGCTGAAATTACTGAACGGGCGATGCAAGGTGAACTTGATTTCCAACAAAGCTTCCGTGCCCGTGTAGCCTTGTTAAAAGGGATGGATGCTTCTGTTTTACCTCAAATTGCAGAACGCTTAACCGTTACAGAAGGTGCAGAACGCCTAATTTCTACCTTGAAAGCATTGGGTTATCGAACGGCTATTCTTTCAGGCGGTTTTCAGTATTTTGCTGAATACCTGCAAGAAAAATTGGGTATTGATGAAGTGCATGCCAATTGCCTGGATGTTGAAGATGGCATCGTTACCGGTGAAGTTAAAGGTCATATTGTCGATGGAGCACGTAAGGCATTTTTACTGCGTGAACTTGCTGAACGAATGGGCATTTCCCTTGAACAAGCGATTGCTGTTGGGGATGGCGCGAATGATTTGCCGATGCTGTCAATTGCCGGTTTGGGTGTGGCATTCCGTGCCAAACCTTTGGTGCGCCAAAATGCAAATCAGGCCATTTCAAGCGTAGGTTTAGATGGTGTGTTATACCTTCTAGGTGTGCATGATAAAGACCTGAGTCGTGCTTAACGATCCTAGTTAACTATTGAAGTTTATTGACAAAACGCGACATTGATGTCGCGTTTTTTGTTGTAAAAAGAGTCAAAACACGATGAACGGTCGACTTGGATTGCCGATAAAAACAACAATCAATCGGTTCGGAAAAAATATTTTTTTAATGCGTTTAAGGCGCTGTTTTTTTGTAATGACACGGCAAGTCCGTGCCCATCTCACTTCCAGAAAAAGTTAAAAATAAAAAAATGTAATGACAAAATAATGTTGCGACAAGGTGTGTCGCTTTCTGAAAATACAAGACTTTTTTTCTTTAAAAAACTACGCATAATGCTTGCATAGAGATTGATATAGACATATTCATCATTTATTTAACGGTATCGGGAATCAGGTTTAGACAAACATTCAATGTCCAAATCTTATCTTAGACGGAGGTTTTTATGGTTACAGCGAATTTAGCGACCATCGTAGGCTTAAGCTTGATTGCGGCTGCTTTGATAGCTGTTTTCTTCTCGCCTTATCGTCGTTTGTTAAGCTTTATGTTTGCAGGTATGCTGTTTTGGGGATTGATTGAAGTTGTCCGCTTCGGTACACAAGTGGTATTTGAATTACCCATGACCTATAGCTATCTGACTGCGTTAATGTCAGCAATGGTTGTGATTGCCATGCTTTTGGTACGCGAAGATCGTCGTGCAGAACGTGCCTTAACTGAACGTCGTTGTATTGAACATACACCGGTATATGAAGAAGATCAGCAGCACTGCTCAAGCCGTTAAACCGAAATATTCAAGAATTCTAAAAAAGATGTGCCAGGAGCACATCTTTTTTTTGTTCGTTGAATATTGTTATACAAAGCCTTACTTCAAAAAACATAACTTATGTTAGGATAAGTCGTCAATTTTACAACAATTACAATAGGCTTAAATGTCATGAAACTATCTTCGATTCCTGTCGTAAAATTACCACTGGTCGATGTAAGCACGGATCCGCTTGATTTATTAGTTGCGGGCTTGGCTTTGCGTATGAAGCAATTGGCTCGTACCAGTCCAAAATTTATTGAGTTAGTTCATGAACGTCAATTTCGTATTCAAATTGGTACAGATTTGGGTGTTGCGCGTCAAATTATCGTAAACAATGGACAAATTGATACTGTGTCTGGCGATGCTGAAAAAGCTGACTTTATTTTGCAGTTTGCAGACAGTGAGCAAGGCGTAAAAACCTTAATGAAAGGCGATCCAACCGCTTTCATGACCGGCATGCAAAATGGCACGATTAAAATGGAAGGTGATTTCGGTCTTTTGGTTTGGTTTAACAAAGTAGCCAAACTGATTCCACCAAAATTACCTAAGCCAGTACAAGAAAAAGTGAAATTGGTGCGTTCATTTATCCGTGAAAAAACCGGTAAATAATTTCAGATCTGTATTTAAAAATAAAAAAGCCCTCAATAGAGGGCTTTTTTAATGGTTAATATCTTGTGTTGTTTATTCAACTTCCAGGTTAAAAGTCACCGGTCCATCATTGACCAAATGCACTTTCATATCGGCTGCAAAAATACCAGTTTGCACATTCTTAAATTGTGATTTTGCATATTCAACCAATTGTTCATAAAGTGCTTTGGCTTCACTTGGCGGCATCGCTGGACCAAAGTCAGGACGTAAACCTTTTTGCGTTTGAGCCATCAAGGTGAATTGCGAAACCAATAATAATCCGCCACTGGCTTGGCTGACATTCCAGCCCATTTTGCCTTGTTCATCATCAAAAAAACGATATTTCAAGATCTTGTCGATCAGCTTTTTGCCTTTTTCAAGATTGTCTTCTTTGCCTAGACCCAGAAATACCAAAATGCCATGTTGAATTTCACCGGTGGTTTCACCATCGACCACGACTTTGGCTTCTAAAACTCGTTGTAATAAGGCTCGCATAATTTAACCAGATCAGTTATTTCAAATTTGCGGTGAATTGTAGCAAATGCGTGCTTAAAGGCTTTAAAAACTCATGATTTGTATAGGTGAATTTAAAAAATCTAAATGAATGGATAAAGATGAAAGTCTCTTTTTGCCCTCTGTGCTTTAGACAGACCCTTTTTAAAAGGCGTGAGCTTGTGTTTTAAGATGGATTGGAGTGATTTGAAAGAATGAAATGTTATTGTGGTGATGGATAAATGAGGCATAACTTATTCAATAGTTTCCTGTATTTACGAAAACATTGGTTTTATAGTGAAAAAAATATGCTTTAATGCGGATAGTTGATAAAAACTGAAAGTGATATGTCCGCAATCATCCATTCATTATTAGATACCGACCTGTATAAATTCACCATGTTACAGGTGGTTCTGCATAAATTTCCTCAAACCCATAGCGTCTACCATTTTCGTTGTCGTAATTTAGAAGATACCGTTTATCCACTGACGGATATTTTGGATGATTTGAATGAGCAGCTCGATTATTTATGTCAGCTCAAGTTTAAAGAAGATGAGTTGCAATATTTACGTAGCTTGCGTTTTATTAAAAGTGACTTTGTCGATTACTTGGAATTGTTCCAACTAAAACGACGCTTTATTAAAGCCAGTATTGATGATCAAGGCCGTTTGGATATTTGGGTTGAAGGCCCGATGGTACAAGCGATGATGTTTGAAATCTTTGTGCTGGCGCTGGTTAACGAACTGTATTTCCGCCGTATCCGTACCGATGAGGTTTTGGCAGAAGGTGAACGTCGTTTGCAAGCCAAAGTGGCTTTGCTTAAAAAGTACGAACAAGAACAAAATCCAAATGATCCACCTTTCTTGGTGTCCGATTTTGGTACGCGTCGTCGTTATAGTTATGACTGGCAGAAACATGTCATTACCGAGTTTCATCAAGCCTCGCCCTATATTTTCCGTGGTACCAGTAATGTCCTGATTGCCAAAGAACTGGGGATTACCCCAATTGGCACCATGGCACATGAATTCCTGCAAGCCTTTCAAGCGTTGGATGTACGTTTACGCAATTTTCAAAAACTGGCTCTGGAAACCTGGGTGCAGGAATATCGTGGTGACTTGGGAATTGCCTTGACCGATGTGGTCGGAATGGATGCCTTCCTGCGTGATTTCGATTTGTATTTTGCCAAACTGTTTGATGGTTTGCGTCATGATAGTGGCGATCCCTACGAATGGGGTGAAAAAGCTTATGCCCACTATAAAAAACTAAAAGTGGACAGCAAAAGCAAGATGCTGACTTTTAGTGACGGGCTTAATTTGGAAAAAGCCTGGAATTTGCATCAGTACTTTAAAGATCGTTTTCAGGTGAGCTTTGGTATTGGTACCAATTTAACCAATGACTTGGGGCAAACTCCATTGAATATTGTGTTGAAACTGGTGGAATGTAACGGTCAGTCGGTGGCTAAAATTTCCGACAGTCCCGGAAAAACCATGACCGATAACGATACTTTCCTTGCTTATTTACGTCAGGTGTTCCAAATCACTGAAACTAAATAACAGTGACTTTTCTATAGCTGATTTTTTGCTAAAAGAATGCAAAAAATCAGCATAATAGTGAAAATGAGTTGTGCTAAGATCAGTAATGTTGATCTAAATAAAACTCGAAAAAGTATGACTGCTCCTACATTTAATTTTGGTCTGCTCATTGAAGCAGAAGACCTCTTGCCCCATCTGGGTAATGAGAAATTACGTATTGTCGATTTAAGCCGTAGTTCTGTTTATGATCAATTGCATATTCCGCATGCGATTCATGTCAAGCCTAAGCAGCTGGTTCGCCAAGAAGAACAAGCTTCAGGTTTGCTTCCCGATATTGATGGCTTGAAAGCCCTGATTGAATATCTGAATATTTCTCCAGACCATCACGTGGTGGCCTATGACGATGAAGGTGGGGCATGGGCAGGACGCCTGATCTGGAATTTGCATTGCCTCGGTTTTGAAAATACCAGTTTACTGAATGGCGGTATTCATGCCTGGTTAGCTGCAGGTTTTCCAACTTCTTCAGAGGTCGAAAAATTAGCCCCTGTTGCAAATTTGGTTGAAATTAACCAGGCACATATTGATCATTACCGCATTGAATATGAAGAACTTTTAGAAAAAGTTAAAAACAATAACATTCAAGTGTGGGATTGCCGTACCGAAGATGAATACACAGGGCTTCGACTGGCAGCGCGACGCGGTGGTCACATTCCAAATGCCCGACATTTTGAATGGAGTACTGCCCTTAATCGTGAAAATCATTTAAAATTACATCCCTTAGAACGCACTCAACAACGCTTAGAACAATTGGGATTCAATTTAAACGAGCCTGTGGTGGTGTATTGTCAGTCACATCACCGTTCGGGTTTGGCTTATATCTTGGGTCGATTACTCGGTTGGAATATTCAGGCTTATGATGGTGCGTGGAGTGAATGGGGCAACCGCCTCGACAGTCCGATTATTACCGGGGAGTTACCGTCTTGAGTTTCGCATCACGTTTAAAAAAACAACTATTTATTCAAGCACAACGTGTTGTGCCACAACACCAGTTATCACGTGTGGTGGGGAAACTCGCAGCCAGTGAAAACCCGATTGTCAAAAATACCGTGATTCAGGCTTTTAAAGCCCAATACGGCATTGATATGTCAATTGCTGAACAGGGTGATGCATTGAAATATAAATCGTTCAATGAATTTTTTACCCGTTCATTGAAAGAGGGTGTACGTGAGATTGATGCCAATCCTAACAGTGTGGTTTCACCTGCGGATGGTGCAATTTCACAATTGGGCAAAATTGAAGATGGCGATATTTTTCAGGCCAAAGGTCAAAGTTTTTCAGTTGAAAAATTAATTGCCGATCCACAACTGGCTGAACCGTTTAAAAATGGTCAGTTCGCAACCGTATATTTATCACCTAAAGATTATCACCGTGTGCATATGCCTTTTGCGGGAACTTTGACTGAAACGTTATATGTACCCGGTGAGTTGTTCTCCGTCAATCAAACCACTGCGGAAAATATTCCGGGTTTATTTGCGCGCAATGAACGCATGGTATGTTTGTTTGATACTGAACTCGGTCGTATGGCCGTGGTTTTAGTCGGTGCCATGATTGTTGCCGGTATTGAAACAGTTGCGACAGGTAAGGTGAAACCCACAGGTCGTTTGGAGCTGAATCAGCATAATCTGTTCCTTGAAAAGGGTGCAGAGCTGGGGCGCTTCTATCTAGGTTCTACTGCCGTGATTTTATTTGAACAAGATAAAATGGAATGGGATGTAGCATTCAAAGCCAACTCAACTGTAGTAATGGGTGAGGCTTTGGGGCATACGGTTTAAATGCTTTTAGCCTCCCTTTTTTAAAGGGAGGTTGGAGGGATTTAAAGAATTTACTTTTATCAGTAAATCCCCCTCATTCCCCCTTTGTTAAAGGGGGAGGCACAAAGCATTAAAAAAGCGCCTCATTTGAGGCGCTTTTTTATAAATTCAACTTAACGTTTCACCACGATAGAATCAATGCCACTGCGCTGTAAGGTTTGCTGTGCAATCAGTGCAGCGTCAGCAGAATCATAAGGACCGGAAATCACCCGATACCAGGTTTGACCATTTTCAACCGATTTAACTACATCGGCAGATAAACCATTCAAAATAATTTCGGCGCGACGAGCATCCGCACTATCTGGATCAGCATAGCTACGGACTTGAAGAATATAACTTGGCTGATGGGCAACGGGTGCTTCAGCAGTTTCAAGACTTGGCTCAGTGGTTTCACTATTCATCGTCGGTTTTTCTTCAGGTGCTTCAACAATCACCACAGTTTCTGAGTTTTTAGTTTCAGGCACAGCCTGATCAGGAATAGGCGTGACTTGTTGTTGAGGCAACAAATCGTAGAAACGGTAGTCTTTGTTGGTGTCTTCCTGGTAATGTTCAGAATTAATCTGATTCTTCGGCTGAACCGGTGCCCACGGTTTCCATAGCATCAACGCTACAGCAAAACTCAGCACGATTAAAATGACGACAAGTGTTCCCAGCCATGCCGGAATCAATGGCTTTTTAGGCTTATTCGGTCGCTCAGATACACCGCGTTGCGTTTTTCCAAACACGTGGACTTCCTTTTATTTTAATTACATGGATGTAGGGGCAGATACGCCTAATAATTCTAAACCATTACGTAAGACTTGTTGTACATTTACCGAAAGTAGTAAACGTGCTTGCGTAAGTTCAGCATCATCATTGAGTACTTTATGCTCATTATACCAACCATGGAATAATGCTGCCAATTCTTTCAGGTAGTTCCCGACTTGATGCGGTTCATAGCTATTCGCTGCACGAATCACAATTTCAGGATACGCGGCAAGTTTCGCCAGAATTTCAGTTTCAGCATCAAGATCAAGTTTTACTGCAAATTGACGGGCATTCACGGCATCAAAATTCACATCGGTAGACGCTGCTTTTTCAAGCATGCGACAAATACGTGCATGGGCATATTGGATGTAGTACACCGCATTGTCTTTACTTTGTGACACTGCAAGGTCAAGGTCAAAGTCAATGTGCTGTTCAGATTTACGCATTACATAATAGAAACGCGCAGCATCGTTACCGACTTCTTTACGAAGGTCACGCAAAGTCACAAACTGACCTGAACGAGATGACATTTGCACCATCTCGCCGCCACGCCATAGGCTGACAAACTGAACAAGAAGCACAGTCAGTTTTTTAGAATCATAACCCAGCGCATCAATCGCAGCTTTTACACGTGCAATATAACCGTGGTGGTCTGAACCCCAGATATCCACGATATCGGTATAACCACGTTGTAATTTATTTAAATGGTAAGCAATGTCAGAGGCGAAATACGTGGTTTGACCATTACGGCGTTTAACTACACGGTCTTTTTCATCGCCAAATTCAGTCGATTTAAACCAGATGTTACCGTCTTGTTCGTACAAGAAACCGCGTTGATCTAAAGTTTCTAAAGCTTCGTCAATTTTTTCAGTTAAAGAAGCTTCGCTAAACCATTGGTGGAAAGTTACACCAAATTCACCCAGGTCATCTTTAATATCATCAAGAATGGCTTTTAATGCCGCTTGATGGAACACGCGATAGCCTGTGCCAATCAAGTTTTGCGAATTATGAATTAAGCCATCAATGTGTTTTTCTTTATCGCCTGAAAGTACAACTTTGTTGCCATCTGCATCAAGCTCAGCTGCAAATTGCACATCTTCAGGGACATCTTTATAGACATCCGCAACAGGGCGTACATAAGCATCGCCATCTTGGTCGATAATGCTTTGTGCAATTTCTTTAACGTAGTCGCCTTGATAGGCATTTTTAGGGAATACCAATTCTTGACCGGTGAGTTCCAAATAACGTAAGTAGGTTGATGTTGCCAAAATGTCCATTTGACGGCCAGCATCATTGACATAATATTCACGATCTACTTTTGCGCCAGTGGCTTCAAGCAAGTTCGCTACAGTCATACCATACGCTGCACCACGACCATGACCTACGTGCAGGCTTGAAGTCGGGTTGGCTGAAACGAATTCCACCTGGATGCGTTTTTCAGCATTGGCTTGGGTACGACCGAATTGATCTTTTTGCGCCTGAACCTGATCTAGGACAGTAAAGCGTTGGTCGGCATTTAAAAAGAAATTAATAAAGCCAGGACCTGCAATCTCTGCTTTGCTGATATCGGCAACTTCAGGAAGACTGGCGAGGATTTTTTCCGCGAGATCACGAGGCTTCATACCCGCAGCTTTAGAACCGATCATCGCGATATTTGACGCAAAATCGCCATGGCTTCGGTCTTTGGTTCGCGTTAAGTTGCTACTGTTATTAAAGTCGGATGGGAGTACACCTTCAGCTTGAAGAGATTGCACTGCATGATCGAGAGCTGCTTGGATTGCCGTATTCATAATCAGTCGAAAAATAAACGTCGCGGAAAAACAGCAAATATAGCAAATTTCACCGTCTTTAGGTAAACCCATTTGTATTGAATGAATCTTGTCCGACAGTCTACATGCCGGAGAAGGGGATAAAACAAGGAAAAGATCCCAAAAAGCATGATTTATGGCATATTGGAGGGCTTGAAGGAATGAACAGAACAGACGACATGCAACCTGAACGCCCAACGATTATCGGCAATATTCCCAAACTTCCAGCAAAATGGGCCATGGTAGTGATGCCATTTATTTTATCTTGCCTGATGAGTGGCATTATTTCCTTGATTAATATGCTGCGTAATCTGGGTTGGATCGACGGTTTTATGAATTTATGGTTCCACAACTGGATGATTTCTTGGGCTTTTGCTTTTCCAATTGTATTAACCCTTTTACCTTTTGTGCGTAAATTGACGGGCAAACTGGTAGATCTGTCTGCTGCTCATCCACCGAAGTAAATGCGTCCTTACAGGAAACCGGTTTATCCAATAATTCTGCTTTTGCATTTTGGAAGGATAGTTTCGAGGCATTAAAAATTTCTTTGCCATCGGTAGTTTGCAGGTTAAAGACTGATTTTGTCCATTCATCCAGTTTAAAATGATATTTAAACTAAAGCACCAAATCCACCAAAGCGCGAATAATCCCGAGCACTAAACCAATAAATGCACCCACGACCACGCCATTGACGCGGATCATGTGCAAGTCGCCACCGACTTCATTTTCAATTTTGTCGATCATTTCTCGTGAATCCCATTCATGAATCCGTTCGCTAATAAAACGAATGACTTTTTCACTGTATTGGTCACTTAAATTAACCGCAATCCCACTCATACGGTCATTCAGTAACTGACGTACCGCTGGATTAGAAATGATATTTTCACCGACTTGCTGAATGGCAACTCTTAGGTTTTGTGCAATGCCTGAATCTGGTTTGCGTAAATCGGCTTCAATCGCATCACAGAGAATCACCACGGCACCGCTAATAAAATTCAGTACTTGCGGACTATCCAGCAAGGCATCTTTGGTGCTATTTAAGCGATGACTGGCACTACTTTCGTCATCTGCCAGTTCCAGCATCAACTGATGTCCCATGTCTTCAATTTTTTGACGCCAAGGATGCTGCGGGTCTGCAAGCATCGACTCCACGCGTTCTACCAGTGAATCAATGGTGCGTTGCTGTACATCAATGCCAATCCAGCTTGCGCCTTTCGCCAGTTTCCACACGCCTAATTCTTTGAACAATGTGCGGGTGAGTTGACGGGTTTCTTCGGGATGGGACATCACCCATTCATGGGCTAAATCGAGTCCGCGTTGTAATACATCCTGATGAAAGTCATTTTCCAGAACCGCGCGCAGCATTTCACTGGCCAAGGTATTGATTTGGGTATTGCGTACCCATTGCACGCTATTATTTTGAATAAAGCGCCCAATTTGTTCCTGTCCCACAAATTCAAAAATTTTCGGCACGGTTTGCTGAATGACTTGGGTCACTTGAGCGTTATTTTCAGGTTTGGCTAGCCATTGCCCCACAGCAAGGCTGAGGTCGGTACTTTGCAGACTTTTTTTGACCACTTGTGGCGATAAAAAGTTTTCCTGTACAAAACGGCCCATCGACTCAGCTATTCGCGCTTTATTGCGCGGAATAATTTCGGTGTGATCGAGCATGAATTTAGGAATCGGCATTTTCCCAAACGGGTTACGGAATAGCACGGTAATGGCATACCAATCCGCCAAGCCACCCACGACACCCGCTTCAGCACCGAGCATGAGAATGTGAATTAGCCATACATATTCAGGCATCAGCTTGGCCACCAGCATCAGCAGTAACCATGTTACAACAGCCATGACTAACGCAATGGTGGCAAAGCGTTTACTGCGTTGCAAACTAGACGTTATGGTCGCTTCCGCTGTGGTCATGCAGTATTCCTGTTTATGTGTGGCACATGGTTATTTTGTTTTGGCTGGCACTGGCGGTGCCAAGACTTGTCCAGTGGGACTGAGTCCATATTTGGATCCTAAAGATTGTAAAATCAAATAGGCATCGAAGGCATCACTGGGTGCTTTTTTCTGATCTTTATAACATTCAATGGTATAGGAAACTTGTACCGGGTCAATAGTGACCACACGTGGCATATCATAAAATGGGTCAGGCCAGAAACCCGGGTAACGACGATAATATCCGTATGGATAGTACATTGGGGTGGAGTAGACCACGGCTTGGCGTGGTGGTTGGTTACGATTACTCGGATCATTCAGCACTTTAAAATAACGAAAACCGTTCTGTACCGTGGTTTGAGCGGCTTTAACCAGGGTGATTTCTTCCGCTGTACCAAAGCTCATATTGGGATGGGCCTGGAAGCTGATGCGATAAGATTGCGCATTTAAAGGCGTATTGCTGAATTGACCCAATTGGTCAAAAGTCAGTGGTTTTGAAGGTGTGGTTGTACAGCCAGATAAGGCAATTGCCACGACCATGCTCAGACCCATAATGCTGTTCTTCATGTTAAACCTCCATACCAATTTACTGTGTGAGGGAGGAGACACAATAAATGTTTAGAAACTGCTGTTGGGTTGGGTTAAAAATTCGAGCTCTTCTGCAGTCGAGGGACGCGCTAAAATTTGATTACGGTGCGGATAGCGCCCGAAACGGTCAATAATCGCTTTATGCATTTTTTCGTAATCCAGATTCATGGGATTACCCAGTCGTTGAAATAATTTTAACGCGAATTCATGGATCAATTTCGATTCACTATGCATAAAGGGCATGTATAAAAACGCACGTTGTTCCGGACTTAATTGTTTATCTAAATCCAGGCTAATGGCTTCTTGGGCAAGGGTTAGGGCTAAAGCATCTTGAGCAAAGGCTTGTGCTTGATCCCGGAACAAATTACGCGAAAACTGGTCCAGTACAATAATTTCAGCCAGGCGACCTTCCGCAGTTTTGCGCCAGGACCAAAGCTCGGCTTGTGCAGCTTGCTGGTGAATATTACGAAACTTTTGATTAATTAATGCATCAAAATCATCACTTTTTGCAAACCATAAGGATTGTGTTTCCGGGTTAAACCAAAAGTCCAAAATATCCCGATAATTCATAATATTTACAATTCCTTAGCACTTATTATTCAATACAATCACAAAATGTAGGTGTCTTATAGAGTAACTTTGTGATAAAAATTTGCCAGAAATAAAATCGACATTTTGCTTGAAAACTATACAGGGTGTAATGTGACAGTCCCAAATCACGTTATACTGATATAAACTGATGATTTTATTTTATTAGTTATCTTCCGATAAGCGAGATTGTAATGAGTCAACCCGAATCGACCTCTCAAGTGGTATTACCAGCTTGGGTGGATTCTTCGCTGTTTAAAGGCATGTTGCGCGGTATTGAGCGCGAAAGCCTGCGTATGCAAAGCAATGGTTTTTTGTCGCAAGCATCGCATCCAAAAGCACTCGGGTCGGCTTTAACACATCCGCACATCACTACGGACTATTCTGAAGCCTTGATGGAGTTTATTACTCCTCCGCAAGACAGCATTGAAAAAGCATTAGATTATTTAGAAGATATTCATGCCATTGCCCATCGTCATTTGGAAAATGGTGAAAAGCTGTGGCCGTTGTCGATGCCATGTATGCTGGATGATGACGAAGACAGTATTCGTTTAGCCCAATATGGCACCTCCAATGTCGGTCGTTTTAAGACTTTATATCGTCGTGGTTTAGGTGTGCGTTATGGTCGTCGTATGCAGACCATTTCAGGGGTACATTATAATTTATCTTTCCCTGACCAGGTCTTTGAAGCGCTGCAACAACATGAAACTGATGAAGCTTTAAAAAGTTTAAATTTACAGGATTATCGCAGTCATCGTTACTTTGGTTTAATCCGTAACTTTATTCGTTTAACCCCATTGGTGATGTTTTTGGTGGGTGCCAGTCCTTCTGTATGTCAATGTTTTATGACCGGGCGTGAGCATCATTTATTGCCATTATTAAAAGGAACCTTGTTCCTACCTTATTCAACAGCACTGCGTATGGGGAATTTTGGTTATCAGAACTCTGCACAGAAACAATTGGGCATTCACTACAATAACCTGTCCGGTTATCTAGAAGGCTTGCAGAAAGCGGTAAAAACGCCTTATGCACCATTTAGCCGTTTAGGTTTAACTGATGAACAGGGTGAGCCAATTCAAATCAATGACCATGTGCTGCAAATTGAAAATGAATACTACAGCTTAGTCCGTCCGAAACAGGTGCCTCAAGCAAGGGAAACGCCATCTCAGGCGTTGGAAAATCGTGGGGTGGGGTATGTCGAGTTGCGTGCAGTGGATGTCAATCCGTATAGCCCGATCGGGATCGATGAAAACACCGCGGCCTTCCTGGAAGTTTTGGCCCTACATTGTTTATTACAAGAGAGTCCAGAATTACTGGATCAAGAACAAGAACAGATTGAGCGCAATCAGGCGGAAGTGGTCAATCGTGGTCGTGCCCCAAATGCATTGATTATTGATGCAACAGGTGAACATGCCATTGAAGACTGGTCACGTGTTCAGGTCACAGAAATGCAACCTTTGGCTGATTTACTGGATGCGACTTATAGTACAGACATGTATTCAGCCGCATTGACTGTCATGTTGAAACGTATTGATGAAGTAGATGAAACCCTGTCTGCCCAAGTGATTGCCGATACTTTAGAGAATGGCGGCACATGGAGCTTTGGTAGTTTCATGGCACAACAACATGCAACGACCTATGAGCAGCATAAATTAAGCCCAGATACATTGTCTTATTTTGATGATTTAGCGGTGCAGTCATTGCAACAGCAACAGCAACTCGAGCAAGATAGCAGTCTCAGTTTTGAGCAATATCTTGCCGATTATCGATAAAATTAAGAGGATTCACCATGCAATGGAGTTATCGCTTCGTGAGTGGTTTTTTGTTTTTAGCCAGCGTCATTGGAATGGCGTTTGCGTTATATCTGGAACACGTACAAGGGCTTGAACCTTGTCCGCTGTGTGTGTTTCAACGCATCGGCCTGATTGGGTTGGGGATTGTTTCCCTGGTCGCTTTTTTGCATAACCCGAGTTCAAATGCGGTTAAACGTATTTATACCTTGTTGGGTTCAATCAGTATTCTTTGGTCAGCAGGTGTGGCAGCACGTCATGTTTGGCTGCAAAATTTGCCACCCGATCAGGTTCCAAGTTGTGGTCCAGGCCTAGATTACTGGGTAGAAACCTTGCCATTAAAGTCGGTATTTGAACAAGTGCTGACAGGTTCGGGTGAATGTGCCAAAGTGGATTGGACTTTCTTGGGGCAATCCCTTCCAGTATGGTCATTGGCTTTCTTTGCGGTATTGGCTTTAATCAGTTTATGGCAATTATTGCGTAGTTATCCCTTTGTAACGCATAAAGCTTCGAAAAAGAAATAAAAATTTTCATAAAAAAGCCAACTTTAAGTTGGCTTTTTTATTATCAATTTAAGTCAGTGCAATACCTGATAAGTCTTCCAATTGCAGCCTGTATTCATGCACCTGTTCTTTCACCTGCTCATCTTGTGGTGGATAAAGCCATTTCGCAATTTGTTCAGCCACACTGGGGTGATAGTGAAGTTCAAAATGATTTAAGCCATAGAAAATCGCTTTATGGGATTCAGGCACTTTCAATTGAAAGCGTGGATTGGGATGTTCGCCTAAAGCACTTTTAATACTGACCAGATAATCACCCAGTACATTTAAAGGGCGATTTTTTCTATTTTCATATGCAATTGAGCCGGCAATAAAAAAGGCGTTGATGTGGGAGGGCAAGGGTGCGGGTTTACGATTGTCATCCATACCGCCTATTCGGGCATGATTATGTTCCCAGTCATCATCACGTACGCTGCCATAACGTAAATCCAGAATGCCATTACTGCGAATATTGACGATATGCCGAATGATTTTCACAAAAGGGAAGTGTCCCAGTTTATCCTGCAGGATAAAACCAAAACGTTCCAAAACGGCACCATGATGCGGTGAACCTAAACAGACCAGATTTTCGGTCAGATGTACCCACGGATACATGTTCTGTTTGCCATAAAATAAGGCGCTGCGTAATACCAAGCCCCCCATACTATGTCCAATTAAATCAATGCTGGTAATTAACGGGTTGCGACGAACCAAATCTTCTAAAGTATGGGAAAGACTACGGCCATTGGCAGAGATACGACGCCCGGTGTTGTAGTTGAGGTAAAGCATGGTGTTATGGTCACGCTGTGCCAAAAGCTTCTCACCAATGCCGCCATATCGATGTTTGGACCATTTTAAATGGGACATGCATAAACCATGGACAAAGATCACTACCCGACCGGATAGATCACCTTTTTGCAGTTCACCATAGTGATCGTATAACACCATTGGTAAGGCAAGCGGGTTTTGATATTTTAATAAATAATCCCCGAGTAAACCGTTTAGAACACCGACTAAAAAGTGCAGTAGGGGGGTGAGTGGTTTATCATGCAATTTTGGATATTTTTCAATAATTTGACGTAGGCTGGGTGCCAGTACATAGAGGCCGGAATTAAGCAAAGTATCGTAGGAGAACTGGTACATTTTTTCAATATACGGAATTCGCTGTAATTTTATTGAGCGTTGTTCACTCATGCCAAATAGGCTGATCATGATTTCGCGTTGAATGACCTGGATCAGGTCTTGTAACGCATCCCCTAAACGGGTCGTGACCAATTGAGCCAGACCTTCCAATACATCGGCTTGGCTAGGTGGAGTACGATCCCATCTACAATAGGTTTCATGCAATGGCGTTAAACTTGGCATTTTATCCTATCCTTTTTCTGACCAGGTCCCCCAGGCACTTTATTTTTTCTTGAGATCACGGTATAAATTCTTAGCTTTTAATCTTATAGGGTTCATCTCGAACAGCTTTTACAATAACGATGATTCAGTTTTAGTTGTAATTTTTTTGTCTGACAATTCCTGTAAAATGCAAATTAAAACGAAGCGGTAATGGCGTTCTCGTTTTATTTTAGAATAAATCAGATTCATTTAAATTAATATGAAATAAAAAGCGATGAACATTATTTATTTACATGGATTTCAAAGTAGTGCCTTATCGATAAAAGGGCAACAGCTTAAAGCATTTTGTCAGCAGACCGATGTTCAGGTTTATCTGCCTGATTTAAATATGCCACCCCAACAGGTTTTGGCTTATGTTTCAGATATGATTGCAAGTTTAGATCAAGTGGTTCTGATTGGCAGCAGTCTGGGAGGCTTTTATGCGACACAACTGGTCGCAAAACATGGTATTCCGGCTGTCTTAATTAATCCTGCTATGCGACCATGGCAATTGTTTCATGATTTATTTGGCAGCGAGCACATTCCCTATGTGGTGAATGCCGAATGGACTTTGGATCATACACAACTTGATCAACTGCAGCAGATGGCGCTGCCATTTGTACACGATGCAGACAAAATTTTAGTGTTACTGCAACAAGGTGACGAAGTTTTGGATTATCGTGAAGCACAGCGTTATTATAGCCATGCTTCACATCAGTCCATGATCATCACTGAAGTGGATGGCAAGCATGCGATGGATAATTTCGCAGACAAAATACCGATGGCATTACAGTTTTTATCGGATTGTATAAAATAAGGAAACAGTACAACGTGTCTCAATATACGGCTCAATCACTTGAAGTTTTATCTGGTTTAGATCCGGTTCGTCGTCGTCCGGGGATGTATACCGATACCACTCGTCCAAACCATTTGGCACAAGAAGTAATTGATAATGCAGTGGATGAGGCACTTGCAGGACATGCCAATAAAATCACCGTGACGGTCTATAAAGATGGGTCTTTGTCGGTAGAAGACAACGGCCGCGGCATGCCAGTGGATATTCACCCTGAATATGGTCAAAGCGGGATTGAAATCATTCTGACCAAATTGCATGCCGGTGGTAAATTCAGTACCGATAACTACCAGTTTTCAGGTGGTTTGCATGGGGTGGGTATTTCTGTAGTGAATGCACTCTCTAACCGGGTTGAAGTTGAAGTTCAGCGCCAAGGCAATGTCTACAAAATGGCATTTGAGCATGGTGAACCGGTTTCACAACTTGAAGTATTGGAAGGTAAAGCACCCAAGCGTGCCTCAGGCACCACGGTTCATTTCTGGCCCGATGTAAAATATTTCGATTCACCCAAATTTGCCTTAAAAGCGTTAAAGCATAATTTAAAAGCCAAAGCCGTTTTAGCGGCAGGCTTACAAATTGTGTATGTTGACCAAATTAATAACGAAAAAATTGAATGGCAATTTGAAAATGGTCTGGTTGACTATTTGATGGATGAATTGCAAGACCGTGACATTATTCCATGTCCTGCTTTTGTGGCGACTGGAGAAGCAGAACGCGCCAGTGCTGAATTTGCAATTTGCTGGAATGCGGAAGGCGGTGAACAGGTTCAGGAAAGCTACGTCAACCTGATTCCCACTGCGCAAGGCGGTACGCATGTGAACGGTCTTCGTTCAGGGGTCACGGATGCGATGCGCGAGTTTTGTGAACTGCGTAATTTATTGCCGCGTAATTTAAAGCTTTCTGCGGAAGATGTCTGGGATGGAGTGAACTACATTCTGTCTTTAAAATTTCAGGAACCGCAATTTTCAGGACAAACCAAGGAACGGCTTTCAAGTCGTGAAGCCTCTGCCATTGTGCTGAATATTGCCAAAGATGCCTTTGCATTGTGGCTGAATCAGAACTCTGATATCGGCATGCAATTGGCGGAAATGGCGATCTCGAAGGCGGGGCGTCGTTTAAAAGCAGCCAAAAAAGTTGAACGTAAAAAGAT
The DNA here is from genome assembly GCF_013004295.1 of Acinetobacter sp. ANC 5414. NCBI lineage: Bacteria > Pseudomonadati > Pseudomonadota > Gammaproteobacteria > Moraxellales > Moraxellaceae > Acinetobacter > Acinetobacter sp. ANC 5414. Next base: position 330,144 of record NZ_JABERM010000001.1, on the reverse strand, counting down.
TGTTGCCGGACCAACCTTGCCGGGTAAATTATCGGATTGTGTCGGTCATACGCTGGATGAATCTGAACTATTTATTGTGGAAGGGGATTCTGCGGGTGGTTCTGCTAAACAGGCGCGTGATAAAAATTTTCAGGCAATCATGCCGATTCGCGGGAAAATTTTAAATACCTGGGAAGTGGCTTCGGATGAGGTTTTGGCTTCTCAGGAAGTACATAATATTGCGATTGCCATCGGTGTAGATCCAGGTAGTGATGACCTTTCAGAATTACGTTATGGCAAAATCTGTATTCTGGCCGATGCCGATTCAGATGGTTTACATATTGCGACCTTATTGTGCGCATTGTTTGTAAAACATTTTCCAACCTTGGTGGAAGAAGGGCATTTGTATGTGGCGATGCCGCCATTATTCCGAATTGATGATGGCAAAGACGTCCATTATGCACTGGATGAAGCTGAATTAGAGGCGACTTTAAAGAAAGCCAAAACCAAGTCTCCGCAAATTACCCGGTTCAAAGGCTTGGGTGAAATGAATGCCAGTCAACTTCGTGAAACGACTTTAGATCCTGATACGCGCCGTCTAGTGCAGCTCGATTTAGATGACACACACTTTACTGCAGGTTTACTGGATAAGCTGCTTGCGAAGAAACGTGCCGGTGATCGTAAAGAGTGGCTCGAACAAAAAGGTAATCTGGCCGATCTAGTAGTTTAAACCTGATTACGTTTCTACTTAAAAGCCCGCAAATTGCGGGCTTTCTTATTTAAGTTATTCAATTAAATATGAGTTAAATGAACTTTAGATATTAAAACTTTCTAAATCCTTAAATTTCTAAAAATTTATCTTAACCCTTAATCCAATATCAGCTGCATCAGCACCAAATCACGCCATTGTCCAAATTTTTGTCCTACTTCTGGCATATAACCGGTTTGCTTAAAGCCTAATTTTTCATGCAATACAATGGATGCTTTATTTTCATGATCAATTGCAGCGACCATAACGTGAATATGCTTCTGTTTTGCATGCTCAATCAATTTCAGCATTAAAGTTTTGCCTAAGCCTCGTCGTGCAAAGTCAGGATGGATAAACACAGAATGTTCAACGGTATGTTTAAAGCCATGAATTTGGCGAAATGAAGAGTAATCAGCGTAGCCTGCAATTTTTTTAGATTCCACATCTTCAGCGACGAATAAAGGAAACTGTTGAGCGATGAGATTGTTAAACCAATGATGAAAATCATCTAAAGACTTTTCTCTGTCATTCCAGGTCGCAGTTCCATTTAGAACTTCAGCATTATAAATATCTAGTATTTGTTCTAGATCGTGTGTTTGAGCGGGACGTATTTGAAAGTCCATTGCATATGCCGAATGAATAAATAGAGGTTTTATTTTAGAAATAATTCCATCATTGGGCAATAAAAAAGCAAGACCGAAGCCTTGCTTTTTTGAGGTGAACCAAACGTATTAGAAGTGGTATTTAACCAATGCGCTTACGTTGTTTTCATTTGTATCTGGATTACCGAATTTGTTATTCCAAACTGAATGTTCAATACCGAGGTATAAACGTGTGTCTGGAGAAATGTGTTTACCCGCATTCCATTTCCACTGAGTGGTCCAGTTCAATTCGCTTGCATGATTTGGTTCTTTTTCAGCAGTAGACCAGTCGAGGAAACCATCAACAAGGAAGTCTTCAGAGCCTAATTTAAATGGCACGCCATAAGTGAGTGTCATTTGATAGTCATCTTTTTGAAGTTCATTATTGGCACGATAGAAGTTTACACTCGCATATTGGAAATATGGAATATCTAGATCGAAGCCTACGCCGTATAAGAAGTTATCAAAGTTACTGAAATCATCGTTGTTTGCTTCCCAAGTCGTAGAAACCAACACGTCTTTTACTGGACCAAACGCGAGTTTTTGACCAGTGACTTCACCCAGGCTTAAACGAGGTGATAATTCAAAATAAGTTGATTTATGGTCATCACCACCGCGCATACGGTCAGCAAAGAAGAATACATCTGCATATTTAACTTTGGCTGCATATTCAACAGTCATAGTGGTTTGCTGATCATCTACAACTTCATAGTTTTCACCATAAAGACCAGTCACGCTGAAGTCTTGCCAGATTGGCGCAGCTTGAGTGAGTGCAGCAGTTGAAGCCAATGTGCATGTTGCAAAAATTTGTGTAAGTTTCATTAAAAAAGATCTCCCCCGAGAAGCAAGCAAAGCATACAGATTCTTAAGTAAAAATAAAGCCAAAATTGATCAATGGTTCAAAAATAATGTAACTCGCCCAGATATTTTTGAGGTTAAAATTACACTACAGCTTTTTGATGCTTAAAAAATACAGGCTGATAAAAAAAGCTAAAATGATTTTTAGCCGTTACTTTTGATCAACAAAAAATAATATTAGATTTATCAAATAACTTGGCAAATAAAGTCGAATCACATAACTGCTATATGTATATTAAAAAAATATCAAAATACTACTTGCATATGCTTCGCTTAGACCCTTATATTCGAAGCATAAGGACACGATTCTGCAGACTCACAAGTGTTCATCGTTCAATGTGGAGGAATTCGTTCCAAACTAATTTGAAGATGTTTCGAGCTGTTTTTACAGCAAGTTTAAGCGTGCCAAGATAAGAAGTTTTGCACAAAAGATGTGAATAAAAGAGGATGAAATTATATGAACATTGAAATCCGTACAGATAAAAACATTCAAAATAGTGAACGTTTAATTACTTATGTTCGTGCAGAACTGAATGCAGAATTCCAACGTTATAGCGAACGTATTACTCACTTTTCAGTTCATTTTAGCGACGAAAATGCAGCCAAAGGTGGTGCAGATGATATTCATTGCATGATTGAAGCGCGTCCAGCAGGATTAAAGCCTGTGGTGGTGAATCATCATGGTCATAATATCGATACTGCCATACATGGAGCCATCGACCGCTTAAAACGTAGTCTGGAACATTTATTTGAGAAACTAGATGACCCTCGTGCTGCAGTGCCGGCATTTGCTGAAGCCAGAGATACCGAGGGTGCACAGGATTTAGAAGATTAGGCGGAAATGTGCTTGATTAGATAGGAAAAAAAGCTCTTCGGAGCTTTTTTTATGTGCAGATGTTATAAAAGAAAAATCAATAATAAATATGCTCGTTATACATTTAGCCAAAACAAATCAGCTTTTATTGGGCATAATAGTTTAAAACTGATTGAAGAGAGCTTTCTCCATGTTAACAGCGCAACAACAAGTCTTTGTACAGGCAATAGAAGAACTCGATCTTGCTCAAGTGCAACGCCTTTTGGCAGAAGGTCTCGACCCTAATTTTATTGATCCGGAAAAAGGTCCTGTCATTTCTGTCTGGTCAGACGGTTTGTTTAAATGGTGGGAACAGATTTGTGAAGCTTATGAAGCAGGTTCACCCTTATCTGAACAAGAAAAACAACAGAATTTGGCACTACATATTGAAATTTTAGAAGCGCTGATTCAAGCTAAAGCCAATGTACATTTATGGGATGCTGAAGAACTGTATGGTCCATTATGGGATGCTGCCAGCGCTGCCTGTGCGCCTGCAGTGAAACGCTTACTCGATGAAAAAGTAGATCCGAATAGCAGAGATGAAGAAGGACTCACCATTTTATCTTCAATTAGCGATTTATTCTTTGATTGTGATTTTGATGAAATTAACTGGTCAGAAGCTTTGGCGGAAGAAAAACAAACCTTGGAATTGCTCCGTAGTCACGGCGCTAAAATGAGCAAAGAATTAACATAATTAGCGAGAAAAAAATGTCAGCAGTGAAAATAGTGGCTTTGATTGTTGCGGCAGGTTTCAGTATGAATACGATGGCTGCTGAATTTTCTTTTGACCGTCCAGGGACAGGTTTCGGTACCGGTATTACCCCAGTCGGTCAATTGGCCTGGGAACAAGGTTTACCGAGTCTAAGCTACTCGGAAAGTAAAGATGAAAACGGTATAAAAGTTAAAAACACCACCTTAAATGCTGACATGTTGTTGCGTACCGGTTTGGCCAAAGACCTGGAGTTGCAATTGGGTTGGCAAGGTCCATCCTGGTCAAAAACGAAAACAGCTGGTCAGTCGGTTGAAGAAGATGGTTTGGGCGATGTCAGCATTGGTGTGAAAAAGGCCATTAATCTGGATGATGACAAGCTTTCTATGGCCATTTTGGCAGAAGCGATTCTTGCCACAGGTAATGACAGTTTCAGTAATGAAGATGATATTTACAGCTTAAGCTCTGCCGTAGCGTATGCAGCGACTGATCTCATTACCACTTCAATCACCATGCGTTATGAAGCCCAAAACAGTAATTGGGCAGTGACTGCCGTTCCAAGCATTCAATATAAAATTGCGGATAAATGGTCAGGCTTTTCTGAATTGGTTTATCGTAAAGCAGAAAGTGAAGATCATGAATATGCACTGGGTTCAGGTGTTATCTATGCACTGAATGACCGGGTGCAAATGGATGCCAGTGTGGGTGTTGACTTGAATGGTCAAGATAAAAGCTACCAGTCAGGTTTGGGTGTTTCATTCCTCTTTTAATTAAAAAATAAATGCATATGAAAAAGCATCTTCAAAATAGTGGGTTCTTGTTTTATTCCGCTGTGAGCGGATTTATTTGTAGCGTCATTTTATTGTTTTCAATGACTTTACAAGCACAAGATCAATTGCTCTCTGCAGAAGATGCTTTTTCTTTTTCAGTTGAATCTAATCGTGAGCATGAAGCGCAACTGAATTGGAAAATCCCGGATCGTTATTATTTATATCAACACAAATTTGAAGTCCAGCAAGGGTCTCAGAAACTTGCTTTAAAATTGCCTAAAGCCACCGATTTGTATGATGAAAACTATGGGCAAACCCAAGTTTATTTTCACAATGTCCAATTCAATATTCCGACTGAAGCATCAAAAACCTATCGGGTGACGTGGCAGGGCTGTGCCCAAGATCGTATTTGTTATCCACCACAAACAGTCGAGTTTCAGACCGATGTGGATGGCTTGGTGCTTTTGCAAAATCAGGCCAAATCCAGCAAACGTTTGCTCGATCTTTCCCAGGCATCGAATAGTATAACAAGTAGTAAGACACCTTTTGCAGCTGAACAAAAGACTTCAGAAACTGCTGAACCTCCAGTTGCATTAGATACTGCTCAAGACCAAATGTGGTCGGAAACACTGGCTGAAAATTCTTTATTTTACAGCTTGTTGCTATTTTTTGGCTTAGGGATTTTACTGGCTTTCACGCCGTGTTCCTTGCCGATGTTACCGATTTTGACCTCGTTAATTGTACGGGATAGCAAAGGCTTAAAAGCCTGGATGATTGCTTTGGTCTTTGTCTGTAGCATGGCCATAGTCTATGCCATTTTAGGTTTAATCGCATCATCAGCAGGACTGAACTTCCAGCGCTGGTTACAACAGCCTTCCACACTGATTGCTTTTAGCGCGCTCTTTGTCTTGTTCGCCCTGAATTTATTTGGCCTGTTTGAAATTAAATTACCGCAAGGCTGGGTCAATCGCCTGGATCAGGCCCAATCGATACAAAAAGGCGGCAGCTTAATTGGTGCAGGCATCATGGGCATGATTTCGGCCCTGTTGGTTGGACCGTGTATGACTGCACCTTTAGCAGGGGCGTTGTTATTTATTTCCCAGACCCAAAGTCAGTGGCAAGGGGCATTATTACTGTTCACACTGGGTTTTGGCATGGGTACTCCCTTGCTTCTGGCCAGTGTGTTAGGTTCCAAGGTTCTGCCTAAAGCGGGGCTATGGATGCATCAGATTAAGGTATTCTTTGCCTTTATCATGCTGGCTCTGGCACTGTATTTTATTCGTCCGTTAATTTCTGAAGCTTGGCTACAATGGTTAAGTTTGGGCTTAGGCATCATTTTTATTGCTTATTTAAGCCCTCGAATCATGCGACAAACCGCCCCATTCAAGTGGCTGTATATTTTGGCATTGCTCGTGGTGGTTCCGTATCTGGCCTATACGCAATATCAACACAGTCAACGCTTCTTTGTTAAACAAAGCAGTACTCAGGCAACATGGCATGTGGCTAAAACAGCCGACGAATTTCAGCAGTTATTAACCAGTGCACCCTCTGAGCAAGGCATTATTATTGATGTCTATGCCGATTGGTGCGTCGCATGCCAGCCGATTGAACATCGTGTCTTAAAATCAGCCCAAGTGCAGCAAGCCTTGGCAGCGTATTTTCTGATTAAACTGGATTTGAGTCACTATGATGCAACGCATCAGGCATTGCTGAATCAATGGGATATTTTAGGTCCACCCACGTATTTATTCTTAAATTCAAAACAACAAGAAATTCGTGGTTTACGTTTAACCGGTGCATTTAGCGAAGCCGAATTATTGAAACAGCTCGATCTGTTTCAAAAGCATATAGGACCATAATTTTATGTATCAGCTGTATATTGCCAATAAAAATTATTCCAGTTGGTCAATGCGCCCGTGGTTGCTGCTGAAAGCGTTTAATTTACCATTTGAAGAAATCATCATTTCCTTTCCTTCAGAACGAAATACAGGCACATTTAAACAGGATGTTCTGGCGATTAACCCCAATGGTAAAGTCCCAGTGTTGGTGGATGATGGGTTTATGCTCTGGGATTCCTTGGCCATTTGTGAATATTTGGCAGAACAACATCCAGATCAGGCTTTATGGCCGGAAGATGTTAGGCAACGTGCACGTGCGCGCTGTATCTCTGCAGAAATGCACAGCGGATTTCCGAGTTTACGCAATGCCTGTGGCATGAATATCCGAGCCAATTTAGCCGATGTAGGTAAACGTTTGTGGCAGGAAAATGAAGAACTTCGTCAGGATGTGGCACGTATAGAGCAGATCTGGTCGGAACGTCCAAACGGAAACGGTTTTTTATGTGGTACATTTTCGATTGCCGATGCATTTTATGCACCGGTGGTGACGCGCTTAATGACTTATGCTTTGCCTGTAAGTGATTCTACACGACAGTATATGCAAATCATGCTGCAACATCCTGCGATGCAAGCCTGGATCGATGGTGCACTGCAAGAAGATGCCTGGGTGAATTATCTAGAGTCGTATCAACAGAAACCGCTTTAACACAGCTTGGCTTCACTCAAGAATTCTTCTTGATAGCATTTGACCTGATTACGACCACAGGCTTTTGCCTCATAGAGTGCTTTATCTGCCTGGCTTAACAATTGCTGCGGTCTAAGTTGGGTATTCGATAATGCAATCCCAAAACTGGCTGTGACCTGAATCCTCTCACCCAAATCACTGATTAAATTTAGCTGTTGAATGGCTTGACGACAACGCTCAGCAATAATTTGTGCTTGTTCTAAAGATGAGTTATTTAGAATAAGAATAAATTCCTCTCCGCCAAAGCGACCTACCACATCGCTATCACGAATAATTTGGGAAAGCACTTCACTGACTTTAATTAGGGTTTCATCGCCTTTATCATGGCCATATTGGTCATTAATCCGTTTAAAATGATCTAAATCAATTAATACCAATGCATAAGATGTGGTCGGTTTACGCTCTAACTTTTCCAGACAATAGCTAATACTACGACGGTTAAGCGCATTGGTCAGTGGGTCAATCTGACTTAAATGTTGGATTAATTTTTCTCTATGCCGCCATTGGCTGAGTAAAATTTCAAATAAAATGAGGCAGGTAATCAAAATGGGTGCAATGAAATATATCATCGTGAGAACCCAAAACATATTTTGGTAGGGCAGGCTGTTTAAGTAAAAGATCGGTGCGTAGGGAATGTGACCTTGCAAGCTTAAATAGCCACATAAGATCAAATATAGTGTGGCCGGAATCAACGCATAATAAACAATTTTACGGTTAAACAGCACCAGGCCTACAGTCACCAAACTGATGTAAGAGATCATGGTGGCGGGACTGAGAACCCCGACGATATAGCCATCCCGACATAATGAAATAACAAAAATGGCCACACATAAATAAGGCAACCACTGCTGTACCGCAGGTTTTTTTCGCCAGACGGAACACGGGTAAATCAGCCCAATAAAGACCGTTAGAGAGAGGATGTTGAATCCAAGTTGAAGCTTGAGCAAAGGTAAATTTACCCAGGGCCATACCTCGGGTGAAAGAAGGACAAAAACTTTCCAGACAATCCAGATCACATGCACCAAACTTCCTAAAATAAGCATCAGGATGCATTTATTCAAGACACTCCAGTTCATTACGACTTCATCTTCTATCAGATATTTCGCAATTTTTTCTTTGAAGGAGGAGGTGAGATTGGGTGAAAAGGTTGGCTTCATTCGATAGATATGACCTTTAGATCTTCAAATTATGTATTAATGATGAGTTGATCTGATTTATTTTTAATAATTCACAACATAGCACGTTTTTTTGTGAATAGTAATGCCTATATTTTGTACTTTTAGGTATAAAAATGCATTTTATCCGAATGTTTATTGTTCTAAATATAAAACAGTGTGTTGTGCATAAGGATATTATTCTATTTTTGTTGATCGATTAAACTGCGTTCATTGAATAAATAAACATTAAGGTTTTGAGCATGAAAGTTTTACATATCGATTCAAGTATTTTAGGTGATGCTTCAGTTTCACGCCAATTAAGCAAAGCAATTGTTGATCAATTACAGACTAAACATGCAGATTTAGCCGTGGATTATCTAGATTTAGCTGCACAGCCTATTCCTCATTTAACAGGTGCCATTTTAATGGGGCAAGATGCTGAACAAACTGCGTTAGGTGAAAAAGTTATTCAGCAATATCTTGATGCGGATATCGTGGTGGTTGGTGCTGCGATGTACAACTTCGGTTTGACTTCAACTTTGAAAGCGTGGATTGACCGTATTAGCGTAGCCGGTAAAACATTTAAATATACTGAAAACGGTCCTGTCGGTCTGGCGGGTGATAAAAAAGTTTATATCGCAAGTAGCCGTGGTGGGGTTTATGGTGAAAATAGCCCAGTCGATTTCCAGGAAGGATTTTTGAAAACTGTATTTAACTTCACTGGTGTGAATGATGTCGAAATTATTCGTGCGGAAGGCGTGAATATGGGACCAGAGTTGAAAGACAAAGCAATTTCTAGCGCTTTGACTCAGGTACAAGCGCTGTAATTTTTGAAAATATAAAGCATTCCTTTTGCTTTTGGGTCAGCTTCGGCTGACCTTTTTTATGCCCATCACTTTCTAACACCAAGATTTAATCCCGATCGAGTTGATGTGCAAATTCGGCCAGATCGGCCAAGGCCTGTTTCCCTTCATCAAACCAAGAATGAAACATCTGAAAGTTATGCCACATACCAGTATAAAGTTTATAGGTCAGATCTACACCTGCTTGTTCCGCTTTTTCTTTAAAGCGCTGCGCATCATCCAATAAAATTTCTTTAGAGCCGACTTGAACTAAGATTGGGGGTAATCCGCTTAAGTCTGCAAATAACGGTGAAATGGCAGGGTCTGCGGTATCCATAAATTTGGGTACGTAATAGTCAATGCCTGCTTCTAAAGTTTCAATGGAGAGTAAGGCATCGTGTTTACAGTTATAGCGCAGAGATTCACTGGTCAGGGTCAAATCTAGAAAGGGTGATAACAGTATCAGACCACTGACTTGCGGAAGGCCTTCATCACGGATTTTAAGTGCCAATGCCAATGCCAAATTGGCACCACAAGAGTCGCCCGATAAAATAATATCTTTGGCTTGAATACCTTGACCTAACAGAGTGGTATAGATATCAAAAATTGCATCGCTGGCTTCAGGATAAACAGATTCGGGAGCTAAGGGATAGTCGACATGAAGCACCTGCATTTGTGTACGTGCAGCGACATGGGTTAAAAAGGCACGATGGGTTTTGAGTGAACCTAAAAAGAATGCACCGCCATGAATGTGCAAAATGAGTTGCGATGATTCACTTTGAGGTTTGATTTCTTCAGCGCGTAAACCTGCCAAGCGTAGCGGCCTGATTTGAACTTCTTTGCTGCTTGGAAAGGCACGACACATTTGCTCCAATGCAAAGCGTATCGAGTTGGGAGGCAAGTTAAATTGGCTGGGTTTACGGATGGTGGTTTTTAAGATGCTTTCTGTAATTAATTGTTTCCATAACGGACTTATCTTCATGCTTTTTCCATCTTGTTATATCTTTTAGGGGATGACTGGATATTTACCAATTCAAGTTACAAGATTACACTAAATGGTCACACTGAAAAATTGCAAAAATGTTGTGACTTTTTAATACTAAGCCGTCTATACCAGACTAGGGAAACGAAAAAAAATGAAAAAAATTGCACTTGCATTAGGATTGCTCGGATTAACAGCTTTGGCTAATGCTGCTGATCCACTAAATGGTTCTGTTTGGAAAACGATTGATGACAAAACAAAACAACCGAAAGCAATCGTAAAATTTACTGAGCAAAAAAATGGCACATTATCTGCGAGTATTCAAAAGGTTTTAACGCCAGGTGAAGAAAACGCATGTACAAAATGTGAAGGCCCATATAATAATAAATCTTTAAAAGGTCTAAAAATTGTTCATGGTCTTAAAAATGTGGGTGGTACAAGTTATGAAGAGGGAACAATTTTAGATCCTTCTTCAGGTAAAACCTACAGATTAAAAGGTCAAGTGGTTGAAGGTGGTAAAAAATTAGAGTTACGTGGTTTTATTGGTGTAGCGGTTTTAGGTCGTAACCAAACTTGGATTCGTGCAAACTAATTTCAAGCCAAAATAAAAACTAAGAAAAAGCCTAGTTGATATTCAGCTAGGCTTTTTTCATATGGGTGCTTGAATGTTTCAGTTTTACTTTAAAGCTCGGTAAGCAGCTTCATCATAACCCACGACATAACCTTGCTCAGTTGCGAGTACCGGACGTTTAATCAAGCTGCTATGCGTTGTTAAGGCAGTGATTAAATTTGTTTCATTTTCAAGCGCCGTTTGTTGTTCTTCTGCGCTCAGTTTGCGCCAAGTGGTGCCTTTTTTATTCAAGATGAGATCTTGTCCGACTTCATCTAGCCATTTCTTTACTGTTTCAGCATCAATGCCTTGTTTCTTGTAATCATGAAATTCATACGCCAGACCCAGTTCATTGAGCAGGTCGAATGCTTTCTTCATTGAACTACAATTTTTGATGCCATAAATTTTAAGCATAAGATGACCATTCCATTTTTGATTGCTGGATAGCCTAGCGAAAATTATCTAGAAGCTCTAGAGGGGAATGAAAAGTATTAAAACTAAAAAACCAATGAGATGTCATGAAATTGACATTTAGATTTGCCAATATGGTGCTATAGATTAGAATAACTTTATGATTAAAAATATGGGTTGAATAGATCTAGAAAAAGAGAAAACCCGCATTTAATCATCCTGATCATGCGGGTCTCATTTCAACGTCCATTGTCACATCCTTGCAAAATAAGCGACTGAAGTCGTTTATTTTGTTTCATCCTACGGCGTCCTGTCCTTTCGTGTCATCCTGACTCATCCCTTTGCCGTGAAGCTATAATGCACTTAAAACGCGTCTATAAAAATACACAAACGCGTCAAGTGCTGTAGGTTTTTGGATGGTGTTGAGTGAACAATCGTTCACTCAAATAAGTCCTATTGATTAGATTTTATAATCAATAACCACTGGGGCATGGTCGCTGAACCAGGTTTCTTTATAGACCCAGGCATTGATGGTACGGTCTTTCCAGTCTGGAGAACAGGCTTGGTAATCAATTCGCCAACCGACATTTTTGGCACGGGCTTGTCCGCGGTTTGACCACCAAGAATAAAGTTCCGCTTCCTTACGCACTTCACGGAAAGTATCGACATAACCCAGATCATCATAAATATGATCGAGCCAAGCACGTTCATGCGGTAAACAGCCGGAAGATTTTTGATTTCCCGACCAGTTTTTAATATCAATGCGTTTATGCACAATGTTGTAATCACCGCAGACGATGACCGATTTATCTTCATCACGCCATTGTTTTAAAATGTCTTGATACTGATCTAAAAAGTGGTCTTTACGGGCTTGGGCTTCATCACCGGATGAACCTGAAGGTAAATAAAGGGAACAGATATGGACAGGTTTTTCCAAACCCAAGTCAAATTCAGCAGAAATAAAGCGCCCTTGAGAATCGGCTAATTCAAAACCCAAACCGTCAGTCACTGACACAAAAGGCAAGCGGCTATAAATGGCAGTACCGGCATAACCCGCGCGTTCAGCAGGGAACAGGTGGGTGTACCAACCTTCAGGTCTAAATTTTTCAGTCCACTGCACATGCGTGATCCGGCTTTCTTGCATGCAGATGACATCGGCATCTGACTGTTCCATCCATTCAAGTAAGCCCTTGGTCACTGATGAACGTAAGCCATTTACGTTAATTGAAACGACTCTTAGAATTTTTTGATCACTTGGATAGCTACTCTTTGGTATCATGCGCAAGTCTTACCTCTATTTATGAATTTTGGAGCACCTCATGACCTCGCCAGCTCAATTTAACCCTCAAGCTTTTATCGAACTAGCATTATCACGTGGTGTGCTTAAATTTGGTGAGTTTACTTTAAAATCGGGTCGTGTGAGTCCTTATTTTTTTAATGCGGGTTTGCTCAATGATGGTGAAGCTTTAACGTTATTGGCTTCAGGCTATGCGGATAAATTAACAACTTGCGATAATGTTGAAGTGATTTTTGGACCTGCGTATAAAGGTATTCCATTTGTTGCTGCGACTGCTGTGGCATTGTCACAAAATCATGGCGTGAGCGTACCTTGGGGCTTTAACCGTAAAGAAGCCAAAGACCATGGTGAAGGTGGCGTACTTGTTGGGGCTTCTGTTGAAGGTAAAAAAGTCTGGATCATTGATGATGTAATCACAGCGGGTACTGCGATTCGTGAAGTGGTCACTGTTCTTAAAAATGCCGGTGCGCAAATTGCAGGTGTGTTGGTTGCTTTAGACCGTCAAGAAAAAGGTCAAGGTAACTTGTCTGCAATTCAAGAAGTGCAAAAAGAACTTGAAATTCCAGTTCATGCACTCATTACCATGAAAGATTTGATGGACTTCTTGGATGCTAAAGGTGACAAAGACGCTTTAGCGAAAATGGAAGCTTACCGTATCAAATACGGCATCTGATGGTTAGATGATTAAGAAGGGAAGCTAAATGCTTCCTTTTTTATGATTTTAAGAAAGTGATCAATTATTAAAAAACTCAAATAAAAAAGTGGGTTAGATTTGGTTCAATATTGGGAAATATTCATGACATTATTAGCACTATTGTTTGAGGATATCCAAATTCAGTTTCTTTAGCGACCTTACAATTCACAAAATTTAAATAAAAATTTAGTAAACTAAAAAAACTGAAATAAAACTTGGAATGATGTAGTTAATTCTAGCCTGTATGCGAAGCAGTGTTTTAAACTCCAATAAAAAGGTCAACCTTCTTCAGAATAAATTAATTTCTATTTTAGATTTTTTGAATAAAAAACAGCTAAAAATTGCTGACTGTTAAAATTAATTATACAAAATGCATTTTGTTACCAGATAAAAATAGGTGACTTTTCATCTATTTTTTAATGGATATAATTTTATGCATTAAGAGTATGAAATTTTTATAAATAAAAAAACTATATTAAACAATATCTTATTTTAAATTTAAAGCCTCAAAAAAACCATTCAAACTTATCCGGATAAGTCAAAATGGATATAGATAAATGATTTTTATAAAAAATTAATGTTAATTGTGTCATATATTTGTTTATTCTAGCTAATAAATTGGTATTTTTTGTGATAGATCATTTAACCATTAAAGTGATTTAATTTGTTTACAAACCAACGGTAAACACAAAAAAGAGGACTTTATCTAGACGTTGATGCTCTCATTCTTTTTGCAAAACATACTCGGAGAAGTGAGTGAAGAGAAAGGAAGTTAACTTTAAAAGAGATTTAATCTCAAAATAAGCAATATAAGTTATGCAATAGATATAGCTGTTACTAAATAAAATTTATTTATTGAAAATAATTTTAATGACACCAATAGATTAAAGGGGCTGAGTCATGACAAAAAAGTACAACAAATTTTTATCTGCTGCCGCAGATTTTAATTTAGAAAATTCTCCATATTACTGGATCACTCAAGTGCATGCTCAATATATACAAAATGTTGATCATGCATTAAAAAAATATGGTTTAGATAATTCTCGTCGTCGTATTTTACTGGCTTTAAAATCTAAAAATAAAGCGAGCGTATCTGATCTATCAGAAATGGTGATTTCTAAAATGTCGACGACCACCAAAATCGTTTACCGTTTAAAAGATGAAGGCTTGGTGGATACCTTTTCTTGTGAAGATGATGGTCGAATTACCCGAGTTTTATTAACCGATAAAGGACAGCAAATGATCCAAAAGATTAATGACCTGAGTCATATCGTTCTGGAAAAATCTTTTGATGGTTTAACACCCTTACAAATTGAAAAAATGTTAGAAAATCTTAAGCATATTTTCAAAAACCTAGCCCATTAAACTAAATTGAATCAAAAAGAAATTTAGAATTGTTTGCTGATTTATTTTTATTTTAGAGGAATAGGTATAATCCAATTTGACGTCAGGAAAATAGGATATATTTGATATAACTCATCTTGGTCGTTATTGGGTAGATTTGGCATGAGAATTTTTTCTTACTAAGATTTAAAAAATACTCAGGAAAGAATATAAAAAGATCAGCCCTATAAAAATAAAAATGCTGATCCTTTATGTGTATGCCCTAATCAAATTTATGGAACACTAATTAGAGCTTAGCTAAGCTATATAAACAATCGATAAAAAATTCCATTGCTATGGTAGTTATTTTTTATATGAAATGTGTTAAATGCAGAGTCTAAAATATTAACTTATTCAAAAGCTTAATTTAGAATATTTTATCATAAATTTTTAATATTTTTTGGGTTTTCAAAGCATTTATCTTTCAAACTCTTTAGAAATCCTGCCGATAAGATTTGAAAATACGCTTTTTATTTAAAAGGTTACTATACTTCTGTATAAATAATTCATCTGGATCGATCATTTTCAGGCATTGCCGAATAAACTTACAGTACAAATGAGTCATAAATAACCCACTGAACCCTGATTGCTTATACAAATCCTACTCAATTTGTTCATCACACTTCTTACATTCCAACATCACGCCAAACTTCTCTTTCCGTCCTTGCTCCGTGATCACCCAAGGGCGGTTTTGCCAAGGTGGATTATGCCGGACATGCTGCGCATGACCACATGCTAGGTCTGCGACCCAATGACCTTCCTCATCCAAATGAAAACCAATAATTGCTTGTTGCATCAACTGCTCCTGAAACCGCTTTATACAATCATATAAAAGCTTTACCAAAATTGAGAAAAAAGAAAGATTAAACTCCGTTATACTTTTCCCAATTTAAAAATACATGAGCAGATTGATATGCGCGTACTTGTTGTGATGGATCCCATCGAAAATGTAAATCTGAAAAAAGATTCCTCTATGGCGATGCTTTGGGCAGCCAGCCGTCGTGGACATGAGTTGGGTTATGCATTACAGCAAGATTTATATATCGAACAAGGTAAAGCCTTCGGTTTGATTTCACCATTGCAAGTGTTTGAAGATTACAACCATTACTATGAATTGGGTGAGAAGAAAAAAGAATCGATTGCAGATTATGATGTGGTGCTGATGCGTAAAGACCCGCCATTCGATATGAACTTTGTCTATACCACTTATATTCTGGAACAGGCAGAGCGTGAAGGTGCGTGGATCATCAACAAACCGCAAAGCCTGCGTGACTGTAATGAAAAACTCTTTGCTACCCAGCTTCCTGAACTTCAGGTTCCGACTTTAGTCACTTCACAAGAAAGTTTGATTCGCGAGTTTCTGAAAGAACATGTGGATGTGATTGTAAAACCACTTGATGGTATGGGTGGTACAGGCATTTTCCGTTTATATCAAGATGGCATAAATATTGGATCTACCATTGAAATGCTGACCCATAATGGTACCCAACCAATTATGGCACAGCGTTATATCCCGGAAATTGTTGAGGGTGATAAACGCATTTTAATGATTAATGGCGAACCTGTACCTTACTGTTTGGCGCGTATTCCTCAAAATGGCGAAGTGCGTGGCAACTTGGCAGCAGGTGGTTTAGGTCAAGCACGTCCATTAAGTGAAAATGATAAAGCCATTGCTTCAAAAGTTGGACCTTTCTTACGTGAAAAAGGTCTGGTTTTTGTCGGTCTGGATGTGATTGGCAATTACGTGACAGAAATCAACGTCACTAGCCCAACCTGTATTCGTGAAATTGATGATCAATTTGGGACATCTATTGCGGATGATTTATTTGATGTTTTAGAAGCAGGTCAAAAATAGGTCGGGTTTGATCAATGAAAATAACTCTAAACAAGATCAAAAGTTTTTTTCAAGATGAGCGCACGCAAGTTGCGCTCAATGAAATTAAAACCTTAGTCAGAGAAAAACCAAATAAGTTGATGGTGGATGCTTTTACACTTTTTGGGGAAGCGAAATCTTTTGAATCCCACTCAATTATTGGAAATCCTGTATTTAATCAGTTGGGATTACATCGATTTCGGGTGCAAAAAGCAGCTCAATTCGCACAAAAGCGTAGGCAATATCTTGCCAAATTTATTGCTTTAGAAGATGTTGAACAATTCCAGCAGAATGGCTTTATCTTAAAAGAAAATTTTCTGTCAGATGCTGAATTTAATCAGTTAAAGCAGGAATTATTAGAGACGAAATTCGAAACACGGGAAACTTTGCAAGGTGATACCGTGACACGTCGAATGTCTCTAGATCATCAAGTGCTGAATCAACTTCCAGCAACAAAAACATTGCTACACAGTCATCAGTGGAAAAGTCTCATTAATTATGTGGGAAGTTCTAAGGTTCAGCCCATGTATTACGTGCAAGTGATTTTATCGCATGTACGTAAAGCTCGTCCCGATCCACAAACTAATTTACATAGTGATACTTTTCATCCCAGTGTAAAAGCCTGGCTGTTTTTAACGGATGTTGCTGAAGATGAGGGGCCTTTTGTCTATGTCCCCGGTTCACATCAGATTACAGAACAACGATTGAATTGGGAGCATGAAAAAGCGTTGTCCATCACTGAAAAGACCGATGCTATGACACGGCGTGGTTCTTTCCGGGTGAAAGCTGAAGAACTATTATCTATGGGATATGCTCAGCCCAAAGCATTTGCAGTTAAGGCAAACACCTTGGTTGTGGCAGATACCTATGGGTTTCATGCACGTGGTAAATCAGTGCATGAATCGAAGCGTATTGAGTTGTGGGCATATGCGCGCCGAAATCCTTTTTTGCCGTGGGTGGGTTTGAATCCCTTGTCTTTACCTTTACTGAATAAAAGGCTTGTCCCCTTGTATTGGAAAGGCCTGGATTTTTTAGAGGAAAAATATCAGCGTAATAATCCATGGAAAAAAGTGGGTAAACGATATGCGACGGAGCCTGCGGTAGTACAAACCAAATAACGGTAAAAGTTACAAGATGCTTTTGCGTTTATTTAATGGAATCATTACGAAATAAAAAAGAGTCTAATTGGGGACTCTTTTTTTTAGCGAAGCTTCTAGGGCGGGAGCGTATTAAATTTGATTAGCTAATCAAAAATAAGATCACAAAATTGGATAAAAAATGCATAAAATTGTATATTTTTCGTCGATTAATAATAAAACTAGTTTAAACTTTTAAATCCGTAGAAAAAAACAATGAAGCGCCTGTTGAAAAAAAGTAAATAACCTTTCACGGTTATGCGTTTGTGATTACAATTGATCACTTAAAATCGAATTTCGTTATCCATATTTTAGAATTGAAGAATTAGACTGTGACTGAAGCAACGCAAACAAAGCCCAAACATGTCATGATGATGGCCGCAGGTACTGGCGGGCATGTTTTTCCAGCACTCGCTGTTGCTAAAGAATTACAGCAACAAGGAGTACAGGTGTCTTGGCTTGCAACGCCAGCAGGCATGGAAAATCGTCTGTTAAAAAATCACAATATTCCAATTTATCAAATTGATATTCAAGGTGTACGTGGCAACGGTGTTGTGCGTAAATTATTGGCACCTTTAAAAATTTTAAAAGCAACATTAAGTGCTATGCGCTATATGAAGCAGCTCAAGATTGATGCTGTTGCAGGTTTTGGGGGTTATGTTGCAGGTCCGGGTGGTTTAGCTGCACGTGCGTTAGGTATTCCGGTCATTATCCATGAGCAAAATGCGATTGCAGGCTTTACCAATACCCAATTATCCCGTATTGCTAAAACGGTGTGTCAGGCTTTTCCGGATACTTTCGCCGAAAGTGCAAAAATTGTGACCACAGGCAATCCTGTGCGCAAAGAAATTACAGAAATTTTAAATCCGTCTTGGCGTTATCAGGAACGTGAAAAAGCGGCCAAGCCTTTACAGATTTTAATTGTCGGTGGCTCATTAGGTGCACAAGCATTGAATGAACGTGTGCCGGAAGCATTGAAACAACTTAATGTGCCGATGCAGGTATTCCATCAGTGTGGTCAAAACCATCAGGATGCAACGCAAGCACGTTATAGTGATGCACCTGCAACCTTGCAGGTTGAAGTTCAGCCGTTTATTGAAGATATGGCGAAAGCTTATTCAGATGCTGATTTAATTATTTGCCGCGCGGGCGCATTAACCGTCACTGAAATTGCAACTGCGGGTGTAGCTGCGGTTTTTGTTCCACTGCCAAGTGCCGTGGATGACCATCAAACCGCAAATGCCAAATTCCTTGCGGGTATTAATGCTGCGAAAATTTGTCCGCAAGCCAGCATGACACCAGAAAACTTAAAAGAATTGCTAACACCACTGATGAATCGCCAATTGCTGTCAGAAATGGCAGTCAAAGCACGTCAAAAAGCACAACCTGATGCAACCCAGCATGTGGTTCGTTTAATTCAAGAATTGTAAATTAGAGTTATATATGTCTCCATCTACTCCTGCTGAGCAAGCGAAAAAATTAATTAAAGTGCCTGAAATGCGCCGTATCAAACACATTCATTTTGTAGGGATTGGTGGTGCTGGTATGTGTGGCATCGCGGAAGTGCTCAAAAACCAAGGCTATAAAGTTTCTGGTTCTGACATCAAAGCGTCTAAAACGACTGCGCAACTTGAAGAAAACGGTATCAAAGTTTATATCGGTCATACGGCTGAAAATATTAAAGATGCCAATGTACTGGTCGTATCGACAGCAATTGATCCAGAAAACCCGGAAATCAAGGCTGCGATTGAAACCCGTATTCCGGTAGTTCGTCGTGCTGAAATGTTGGGTGAGTTGATGCGTTACCGTCACGGTATCGCAGTAGCAGGAACCCATGGCAAGACCACCACCACAAGTTTGATCACGTGTATGTTGGCGGAAGAAAACATGGATCCGACCTATGTGATCGGTGGTTTGCTGAATCGTACCGGTGTGAATGCTGCACTCGGTGCGAGCCGTTATATCGTGGCTGAAGCGGATGAATCTGATGCGACCTTCTTGCATTTGCATCCGATGGCGGCAGTTGTGACTAATATCGATGCCGATCATATGGACACTTATGGCGGTAGTTTCGATGTTCTTAAAGATACCTTCGTACAATTCTTACAAAAACTTCCATTCTATGGTTTGGCTGTAGTTTGTGGCGATGATGCCAATGTCCGTGAAATCATGCCGCGTATTGGCCGTCCACTTTTAACCTATGGTTTTAATGAAGATAATGACATCCGCGCGGTCGATGTTGATCAAGACGGTATGCGCACTCACTTTACCGTGCTGCGAAAAAATCGTGAACCACTTCGTGTCACTGTAAACCAGCCGGGTCTGCACAATGTACTCAATGCCTTGGCAGCGATTGTGATTGCAACCGATGAAGGTGTTTCTGATGGCGCAATTTGCCGTGCATTGGAAGGTTTTAGTGGGGTAGGTCGCCGCTTCCAGGTACAAGGTGAATTTGAACTTGATGGTGGTAATGTAAAACTGGTCGATGACTATGGTCACCATCCTAAAGAAGTGGAAGCAACGATTAAAGCTGCGCGTCAAAGCCATCCTGATCGTCGCTTGGTGATGATGTTCCAGCCACACCGCTTCACGCGTACCCGTGACTGCTTCGATGACTTCGTCGATGTATTGTCACAAGTCGATCAATTGTTATTGCTGGAAGTGTATCCTGCCGGTGAAAAACCGATTGTCGGCGCGGACAGCCGCAGCTTGGCGCGTAGCATTCGTTTACGTGGCGATGTTGAGCCAATTTTGGTTGATCCTGTGGAAGGCAATTTACAAAATGCGGTGCAAAAAGTGTTACAAGCGAATGACTTGTTATTAACGCAAGGCGCAGGTAATGTGGGGGCTATCTCGATTGAGCTTGCACAAAATAAATTGTATTTAAAATAATCACTTTGTGTGATTTTGAATTTGATTGTTCAGTTATAAAGTTTAAGGATATAAACGTGGCAAATGCTTCAGAATTCGGCAAAGTTGCCGTGTTGCTTGGTGGTAAATCGGCTGAGCGCGAGGTTTCTCTAGATAGTGGTAAAGCTGTACTTGAAGCATTGGTACGCTCGGGTGTAAATGCAGAAGCTTTTGACCCGCAAGAACGTAGCGTGACTGAACTGGTAGACTATGATCGTGCATTTATTGTTTTACACGGTCGTGGCGGAGAAGATGGTCAAATTCAAGGTGCATTGGAATGGTTGAATCTTCCATATACCGGTACCGGTGTACAAGGCTCGGCCATTGGTATGGATAAAGTCAAAACCAAGCAGGTCTGGCAAGGTTCAGAACTGCCCACTGCACCTTACCGTATTGTGACCAAAGATTCTGATTTAAATGCTGTTGTAGACAGTATCGGCTTGCCGTTCATTATCAAACCGGTACATGAAGGCTCAAGTATCGGTATGAGCAAAGTTGAACGTATTGAAGACTTTGCGCTAGCGATTGAAAAAGCCACTGAACATGATGCAGTGGTGATGGCTGAAAAATGGATTAGCGGCCGTGAGTTCACGATTGTAATTCTGAATGGTCAGGCGCTTCCTGTAATTCGTCTAGAGCCACCAAAAGATGTGGCTTTCTACGATTATGAAGCCAAATACAATCGTAACGATGTGCAGTACGGCATTCCTTGCGGTCTATCAGAAGATGATGAAAAACGTTTGCAAGCCTTATCTTTACGTGCTTTCCAAGCCGTTGGTGCAAGCGGTTGGGGGCGTATTGATGCGATGCAGGATGAACACGGCAACTTCTGGTTGTTAGAAGTGAACACTGTTCCAGGTATGACCAGTCATTCATTAGTACCTAAAGCTGCGAAAGCAGTAGGGTATAGCTTTGATGAGCTTTGCGTTGCCATTCTGGAACAAACATTGAACGGTGTGGCTCACTAAACTATGGCTCAACTTCCTGCTTCAATGCGCCGTAAACGAGCAGCAATCACATCAATACATGACAAGCCACCAACGCGTAAGGAAAAGCTTGCGAATGCCGGTGGCTGGTTATTATTGCTGGTTGCACTCATGGTATTGGCTGTAGGGGTCTATGGTTTATATACAGTCATGACCGATGCGCATGTCGCGGAACTCAATGTTGTGGGTACACGTTCAGACGCAGAAAATAGTCAGGTCATGAAGCATGTTACGCCAGCGGTAACAGCGAATTATTTTACCTCTGATTTAGAACAAATTCGAGATCAGGCGCTAGAGTTGTCTTGGGTCGATCGCGTGGTGGTCTCACGTGCATGGCCCAATTTAATTCGGGTACGGGTGATGCCGCGTCATGCCATTGCGCGTTGGGGAACTGGACGACTGTTGAGTGATAGTGGCGATATTTTTGCAGAAGTGATTCCGCAAAATAATCAAAAATTACCATTGCTGCATGGTCCGGCTTCTCAGTCCAAAATGATGATGCGTCGCTACAATGAAATTAATCAGTTATTCCTGCCGGTCAATGTTCGTTTAAAAGAATTATATTTAACAGAACGTATGACCTGGTTTATGCAGTTTGATTCGGGTTTACGTATTATTGTGGACCAAGATCAGACCATGAGTAAACTTCAACGCTTGAGTCGTCTGGCACAAAGTGATTTAAAACCAGTTTGGTCTAAAATTTCGTCAATTGACTTACGTTATCGAAATGGATTGGCGATACAATGGAAGAATTCAGCACCACCTAACATTGTAAATGGTCATTTTGTTGTAACGATTGATGACACAAGCATTGCAGATGCAAGAAAGGTAAAGCCATAATTGAGCGGCTTTATATAAAATAGAGGCTTATGGCCATAAATCAACCAAACACGTAATGGTAGTAGTAGATAATGAATGAAGCTGTTCCCTCGGTTGTTGCGATTGACATTGGGACACACAAAGTTTCAGTTTTGATTGGTAAGGTACATGCGCCAGACAATATCCAAGTGATTGGGATGGCAACAGCTCGTAACCGAGGCATGAATAAAGGGAAAATTGTAAGTCTCGATAAAGTCATTACTGCAATCAAAAATGCCGTACAAGAAGCAGAAGATATGGCTGAATGCCGGGTGCATTCCGCTTGGATTTCCATTCCAAGTGCAGAATTAAAAAGCTTTTATGCATCAGGTCGCACACCCATTGAAAATAGCGACCATACAATTACAACAAGTGAAGTTGTACGTGCCTTAGAGTTGGCTAAAGCCAGTCATTTGACCTCTGACCATTATTTGGTGAGTGCAGTGCCTTTAGGCTTTGAATTGGATGATTCGGCAGAATGGGTACAAAATCCGATTCGCATGTCTGCACATAGTATGATCGGGCATTATCAGTTGATGATGCTACCGATCAGTACCATGCAGAATCTGGATCGTGCGCTAAAAGGTGCCAATATTGGTGTCGAGAAAATGGTGGTATCTTGTTTGGCAACTGCTGAAGCAAGTCTGCTCAAAGATGAAAAAGAGTATGGTGCATGCTTGGTGGATATTGGTGCGGGTACGACCAATATCGCGGTCTATCTAGATGGTCGCCTGGCATTGACGCATACTTTGCAACGTGGTGGTGAGCATGTTACCCGTGATATTGCAGCAGTCTTGCAAACCACGACGGAAGAAGCGGAACGAATTAAGTTATTGTATGGTTGTGTTGACCTGAAAGTTGTGAAACCCGATCATATGATTCAATTCCAGGGCATTGATGGTCCGCAAACCATCAGTCGCATTGAATTGGCAGAAATTATTATTGCGCGTTATGAAGAAATTTTGACTCAAGTTCATCAAGAGTTACAACGCAACGGTGCAATTCATGGTTTATATCATGGTGTGGTACTAACAGGTGATGCAAGCCAAATCGAAGGAATGGTGAATCTGGCACGTCAGATGTTAGGGGTTTCAGCACATTTGGGAAATCCACCGGTACAGGTATATGCTGAAGAGCAAAATCAGGCGGCTTTGCGTCGTTCGCAATATGCAACAGCAGCAGGATTATTGATGTTTAGTCAAAGTGACACGCAAGATACTATTGTAGAATCTACGGATCCTGAAAAATTGTCTGTTTTTAAGCGAGTAGGTCGAGCATGGTCGGCATTAAATAATCAGTTAAAATCGATATTTTAAGTTGAATTTATTGGGAATATTGTTAGGAAGTTGTACGTCTAACGGCTTGGACTTGACAAGCGTGTAGTTGGGCAGCATCCTAAAACATAATTTTTTATTAAGATCAAGGCAGTATACGGGCTTAAGTGACTGCCAATTACGAATTAGGAAATCCAAAGGTCATGGCCTCATTTGAATTTTTAGAAGATGATCAAAACGATAGCAACGGTCAAGCCCGTTTCACTGTGTTTGGTGTAGGTGGTGCTGGTGGTAATGCTGTACAACATATGCTTGAGTCAGACATTCAGGGTGTAAAATTTGTTTGTGCCAATACGGACAAGCAAGCTTTAGACCGTATGAATGCCCAATTCAAAATCCAGTTAGGCGAGCAAAGCACGCGTGGTTTGGGTGCAGGGGCAAATCCTCAAGTGGGTCAAACTGCTGCTGAAGAAAGCCGTGAAATCATTCGCCAACACCTTGAAGGTACAGACATGGTGTTTGTGACTGCGGGTATGGGTGGTGGTACAGGTACCGGTGCTGCACCAGTTGTTGCTGAAATTGCTAAAGAAATGGGAATTTTGACAGTCGGTGTGGTGACTACGCCTTTCAACTTTGAAGGAAAACGTCGCCAACAATCAGCTGAAAAAGGCATTGAGGCTTTAGAAGCACATGTGGATTCTTTAATCATTATTCCTAACCAGCGTTTGCTTAAAGTATTCCGCGATATTTCAATGAAAGACGCGTACAAAAAAGCAGACGATGTATTGCTTAATGCAGTACGTAGTATCTTTGATCTTGTGGTTCGCCCAGGTCACATCAACCTTGACTTCGCCGATTTGAAAACTGCCATGAGTACTCGTGGTTATGCCATGATGGGTGTGGGTTCAGGTCGTGGTGAAACACGTGCACGTCAAGCTGCTGAACAAGCGATTCGTAGTCCATTGCTGGATAACGTAACTATCATGAATGCCAAAGGTATTTTGATTAACGTGACCGGTGGTGATGATGTGACTTTTGGTGAGATTGAAGAAATTACCGATGTCGTCAATCAAATTGTTGATTTGGATGAAGGTCAAGTATTCTACGGAACTGTATTTGATCCAGATGCACGCGATGAACTGAGTGTAACCGTGATTGCAACAGGTTTAACCCGTAATTCAGCAGATTCTGCTGATACGGTGAAACGTCCATCTGCACAGTCTGCAACTCGTCCTGCAAATAATCATGTTGCGCATGCTGTGGTTGAAGATGACGATGTTCCAGCAATTCAACGTCAACAAAATGAAGCCGGTACAACTGCTGCTCCAGCAGTGGGTACAGCACGTCCATCACCAATGAGCATTCAAGATTACTTGAAAAATCAGCAACGTAAATAAACTTTATTTTTAAAGTTTTAGTTGGTGTGTTTACAAAAGGTAGTAGCAATACTACCTTTTTGTTTTTTAACAATGGCTAAATATGCTAACGTATAGCGGTTTTATGAGCAGATGATAGAGAAATGTTGAAACAACGAACCCTAAAGCGTGTCGTGAAAGCGAGCGGTATCGGTCTTCATAGTGGGCAAAAAGTCTTGATTAACTTTGTGCCACACCATGTGGATGGGGGAATTGTATTTCGACGTATCGATTTAGATCCACCCGTGGATATTCAAGCCAATGCCATGCTGATTCAAGAAGCATTTATGTGCTCGAACTTGGTTCAGGAAAATGCCAAAGTCGGTACCATTGAACATGTCATGAGTGCGATTGCAGGGTTAGGTATTGATAACCTGATTATCGAAGTTTCTGCTTCAGAAGTACCGATTATGGATGGTAGTGCCGGCCCATTTATTTACTTGCTAATGCAAGGGGGGTTGGCTGAACAAAATGCGCCGAAAAAATTTATAAAAATTTTAAAACCGGTTGAAGCTTTGATTGATGATAAACGTGCTGTGTTCCGTCCGCACGAAGGCTTTCAACTTAACTTTACCATTGATTTTGATCACCCTGCATTTAAAAAAGAATACCAGTCTGCAACCATCGACTTTTCAACTGAAACGTTTGTTTATGAAGTCAGTGGAGCGCGAACTTTTGGTTTTATGAAAGATTTAGACTATCTGAAAGCCAATAATCTAGCGTTAGGTGCAAGCTTGGAAAATGCGATTGGAGTAGATGAAACAGGCGTGGTGAATGAGGAAGGACTTCGTTTCTCGGATGAGTTTGTACGCCACAAAATTTTAGACGCGGTAGGTGATTTATATTTACTGGGGCATCAAATTATTGCAAAGTTTGATGGCTATAAATCGGGGCATGCTTTAAATAATCAATTATTACGCAATGTTAAAAGCGATCCAACCAATTACGAAATTGTAACATTTGATGACGAAACGCAATGTCCAATTTCTTATGTAAGCGTGACATAAGTCATTGTCTTTTAATGCGAGTGTTATAGTATAACAAATGTGTTTGTTAAACAGTTCACAGAATTTTTGACTGATTTCAAAGACATCAAAGTGTTGGTTACTTTTTATTGCTTGCCAAACGTAGCATTGCTTGGCTAAGCTTAGGGTCGCTCACAAAGTCAGCAGCACCACGAATTAAATCTTGGGTATCTGGACTAAGGGATCTGGTCAGAGATTCAGGCTTGAGGGGTGTTTGGGTTTGAATTCTTAAACGAACTTGCAGTTTATGCAAATCTTTAAATTCAGACAATTGTAATAATTGGGCTATATATTGCTTTTGAAGATATGCCAGTTGACTAATCATAGCTTGATTTGCACCGGTAATTGTCAAAATGCCATTTTCATAACATACAACTTGCCATTGCTCTGGTTGGGGCAATAGCGGTTGAATAAGTTTTGTAAGTTTCTGCCATGCAGCAACTTGTGTAGAGAGAAACGTAAAGTTTCCTGTTTTTAAGTGTTTTCTTGTTTGTTGAAAGAGCTTTACCGGTTCAGACATACATTGTTCCTTCATATTTATGTCTTATCTTATGCGCTCCTTTCAGTAGATATCAAGGAAGAGATCACGCAAGGACATTGACTAAGAACAGTTAAAAGAGGTTTTTTATGCATACGCGACGTATTTTATTAGCGTTTTCATTGGCTGCATCTGCTGCATCTGTAGCTTTTGCTGATTTAGTAGAACTAAATTCTAACGACGTATCAACAGATCGTATTGAACAATTGACTCGTACTTTGGCTCAAGGGTCTTATGCAGAATCAAATGATATTGATCTTCCTGCTGAAACCAAAATGAGCGTTAAATTACGTGAAAAAACTGTTGAATTGAACAATGAATCGCTCGCCAAAAAATACGGTTCGAGCACCTCTAAAAGCTATTCTAACAATGCTTACTCTTGGTTGGTAGCTCATCCTCTTCCTGACATGAAACGCGTTAGCTCATCTTATGGTGGTCGTACCATGGGTGGACGTGCGGAAAACCATTCAGGTTTAGATATGTCTGCACCGAGTGGTACTGCTATTTATGCAACTGGCCCCGGTGTAGTGACCAAATCTGGTTGGGGCACTGGTTATGGTCAATATGTGGAAATTAACCACGGCAATGGCTACCTGACTCGCTATGCACATGCTTCCCGTCTGATTGCGCGTGTCGGTGATCGGGTGCAAGCCGGTGAGCATATTGCCAATGTAGGCTGTACTGGTCGTTGTACCGGTCCGCATTTACATTATGAAGTAGTCAAAGACGGTGAGCGTAAAAACCCTTCAGCATATTTAGCGATGTTGCCATAAGATTGAGTATGACAAATTTTTAAAACCCATTCTGTCGGTTTTAATTTAAAGAGTTGTAACGATCGTTTAAAGAGTTGTAACGATCGTTAAAGAGTGTGGTAATTCATTTAAAGAGTAGAGTAAAAAGCCACTATAGCTTTTAAGTCTTATATTATCACTGTACAGAATACTTGTTGTATAAAAAACCGCCTTTATTGGCGGTTTTTTGTTTTATTGCGTAAAGAATGGTCAATAGGTATTTATTATCTAAATAATAGTGCTATTCCGTATTCAGCTGTAGCAATAACTGAAGCCTTCTAAAGTATGGTACATATAGAGAATATAAATAGGCTCAAGGAATAGGTGGAATATGGCGTTTTATGGTGATACTGACGCGCAAGAAACCCAAGAATGGCAAGATGCTTTTGACTCGGTTTTACAACACATGGGAACGGAGCGAGCGGCATTTTTATTAGAAAAACTCTATCAACGCGCAATTGCTACTCATGTTCCCATTCAGCGTCTAAATACTCCTTATCTCAATACCATTTCGGTTGAAGAAACTCCGGCAATGCCGGGTGACCAAGACATGGAACGCCGTATCCGTGCATTGATTCGCTGGAATGCTTTGGCGATGGTGTTACGTGCCAATAAAACCGGTGATGATCTGGGTGGTCACTTGGCAAGTTTTGCATCGTCTGCAACCTTGTATGATGTCGGTTTTAATCACTTCTTCCGTGCCAATAGCGACCACTTTGGTGGCGACATGATTTATTACCAAGGACATTGTGCCCCTGGTATTTATGCACGTTCATTCCTTGAAGGTCGTTTGACTGAAGATCAACTGAATAATTTCCGCCGTGAAGTGGGTGGCAATGGTTTGCCAAGTTACCCGCATCCGTACTTGATGCCGGACTATTGGCAGTTCCCGACCGTATCCATGGGTCTAGGTCCAATCATGTCGATCTATCAGGCGCATATTCAAAAATACCTGATGAACCGCAGCCTGATTAAAGAAGAAGACCGTAAAGTCTGGGCTTATCTCGGTGATGGTGAGATGGATGAGCCCGAAAGTACAGGTGCGATTTCACTTGCTGGTCGTGAAAAGCTGGATAACCTGGTATGGGTTGTGAACTGTAACTTACAACGTCTTGATGGTCCGGTACGTGGTAACGGTAAAATTATTCAGGAACTTGAATCTTTATTCCGTGGTGCCGGCTGGCGCGTAATTAAAGTCGTGTGGGGTCGTCATTGGGATCCATTACTTGCCAAAGATGAATCAGGCGCATTAAAAGCCGTGATGGAAGAAGCGGTCGATGGTGATTATCAGCGTTATCAGGTGAAAGGTGGTGCATATACTCGTGCTCACTTCTTTGGCAAATATCCGGAAGCTGAAGAGCTGGTGAAAAACTTAAGCGATGAAGATATTGATAATCTAAACCGCGGTGGTCACGATCCATACAAAGTCTATGCTGCGTATGCTGAAGCGATGAAATCGACAGGTCAACCCACAGTCATCTTAGCCAAGACTGTAAAAGGTTATGGTTTGTCTGAAGAAATTGAAGCGGTCAATAAAACCCACCAAATCAAGAAAATGCAGCTTGAATCACTCAAGTATGTACGTAACCGTTTCAACTTGCCATTTACCGATGAGCAGCTTGAAGAAGTGCCATTCTATCGTCCAAGTGAAAACTCGCCTGAAATTAAATACATGAAGGCGCGTCGCGAAGCATTGGGTGGTTATCTGCCTGCACGTCGTAAAGACAGTGAAGTTTTGGCAATTCCAGAACTTTCAGTGTTTGATGCTGTACTCAAAGGTTCAAATGGCAAACAGCAATCAACCACGATGGTCATGGTTCGCTTAATTTCAGCACTACTGAAAGAAAAAGCAATTAAAGACCGCGTTGTTCCGATTGTACCGGATGAAGCACGTACCTTTGGTTTAGAAGGTATGTTCCGTCAGTTGGGTATTTATGCCGCACATGGTCAGAAATACACGCCTGAAGATCAGGAACAGCTGATGAACTATCGTGAAGCCAAAGATGGTCACATGTTGCAAGAAGGGATTAACGAAGCCGGTGCGATGAGTGCATGGGCGGCGTTAGGCACCAGTTATTCAACCAATAACCTGCCAATGATTCCAATGTACATGTACTACTCGATGTTCGGTTTTCAGCGTATTGGTGACATCGCATGGGCAGCCGGTGATGCGCAGGCACAAGGTTTCTTGCTGGGTGCAACCGCGGGTCGTACTACATTGAACGGTGAAGGTTTGCAGCATCAGGATGGTCATTCGCACATTCTGGCCAACACCATTCCGAACTGTGTGTCTTATGATCCATGTTTCGGTTATGAACTTGCGGTCATCGTACACGATGGCTTACAACGCATGTATGTCAATCAGGAACGCGTCTTCTATTACCTGACCGTCATGAACGAAAATTATGAGCATCCTGAAATGCCGCAAGGCGTGGAAGAAGGCATCAAGCGTGGTATGTATCTGCTTGAGCAAGATGACAAAGCCACTGTCCAGCTGATGGGTTCAGGTGTGATTCTTCGTGAAGTGATTAAAGCGGCGAAAATCTTGCGTGATGAATACCAGATTCACTCGAACGTGTGGAGTGTGACCAGCTTTAACGAGTTGGCACGTGATGGTATGGCATGTGAAGAATACAACCGCCTGCATCCACTTGCAGAAGACACCAAAGAATCTTGGGTGTCACAACAATTGCGTGAAACTGACGGTATCGTGGTTTCTGCAACCGATCATATGCGTGCATACAGCGAACAGATTCGTGCCTATCTTCCAGACAACCGTCCATTTGTAGCTTTGGGTACCGATGGTTACGGCCGTTCAGATACCCGTGGCAATTTGCGTAGTTACTTCGGTGTGGATGCCGCGCACATTGTGGTTGCGACATTGAAAAAATTAGCCGATGAAGGCGAAGTTGATGCACGTTTAGTCAAAGATGCGATTTCAAGCTTTGAGCTAGATACTGATCGTCCTGTCGCTTGGGCCCCTCAAGCACATCCTGAAGTTCAGGCAGTTGCAGACTACAAAGAACAATCAGGTGAGGAGAACTAAGCATGCAAATCAAAACACCTGATATTGGGGTAGATAAAGCCACCGTTGCAGAAATTTTAGTCAAAGTGGGCGATACCGTTGCTGTTGATGATAGTTTGGTCTTGCTGGAATCGGACAAAGCCTCTGTTGAAGTGCCTAGCACTTCGGCAGGTGTGGTGAAAAGCATTCTGGTTAATCAGGGCGATGAGGTCACTGAAGGTGTAGCCTTAATCGAGCTTGAATCAGAAGATGCATCCAATGCAGCAACTGAAATTCAACAGGCGGATGCTTCACAAAAGACCTCGGAAAATACTCCGACTTCACTGCCTGATCAAGAAATTATGCAGGAATTGGCATCGCATCAGCCGAGCGCTTCCCAGGCATCTACATCGAGCAGCATTGTTGAAGTACAAGTCCCTGACATTGGCGTTGAAAAAGCGCTGGTAGGCGAAATTTTGGTACAAGTAGGCGATGTTCTGGACGTTGATCAAAGCATTGTCGTGGTTGAATCAGACAAAGCCACGGTTGAAGTACCAAGTTCAGTTTCAGGTATCGTGGAAAGCATTGAAGTTCATGAAGGCGACACCGTAAAAGAAGGTGTGGTACTGATTAAAGTGAAAGTTGCTGCTGCGACTCAAGCAAAAACTGCTGTTGAAGCTCCAAAAGCAGAAACTGTACAAGCTGCCGTAGCGAAATCTGAACCTATGGCAGAAACTGTTCCGGCTCAAAGCGGTGCAATTGAAATTACCGTGCCTGATCTGGGTGTGGACAAAGCTACCGTTGCTGAAATTTTAGTGAAAGTCGGTGACACGGTTGAAGCAGATCAAAGCATTATTGTGGTTGAATCTGATAAAGCCACTGTGGAAGTGCCAAGTTCAACGGCCGGTGTGATTAAAGCCATCCACGTTGAATTGGGCCAAAGCGTCAGCCAAGGCGTGGCTTTGGTAACCATTGAAGGCCAAGTCAAGGCTGCCGCTCAAGCCGCATCTGCACCTGCTGCAAAAGCAGAAGCTAAACCGGAAGCTGCCCCTGCTAAATCAGCGCCAGTGGAAGCACAAGCTCCAGTCATTGCATCAGGTTCTGATAAGCTGACCAAAGAGCAAAGTGCGGCAAATGCCAAAGTCTACGCCGGTCCTGCGGTACGTAAACTGGCACGTGAATTGGGTGTGGTGTTGTCACAAGTGAAAGCGTCTGGTGCGCATGATCGCTTGATGAAAGAAGATGTGTTTGCTTATGTGAAAACACGTTTAACAACACCTCAAGCAGCGCCTGTTGCACAGGCTGTAGCACAAGTTTCTGGCTTGCCAAAACTTCCTGATTTTAGTGCTTTTGGCGGTACTGAAGAAAAAGCCATGACACGTTTGCAACAGGTTTCTGTTCCGCAATTGTCATTGAATAACTTCATTCCTCAAGTCACGCAGTTTGATGCAGCCGATATTACCGAGCTTGAAGCTTGGCGTGGCGAGTTGAAAGGCAACTTTAAGAAAGAGGGCATTAGCCTGACCATTTTGGCTTTCATTGCCAAAGCCTTGGCGCATCTTTTAAAAGAAGAACCTTATTTTGCAGGTCATTTGGCTGATGATCAGAAATCAGTATTGCTGCGCAATGAAATCCATATGGGGATTGCAGTGGCAACGCCGGATGGTTTGACTGTACCTGTATTGCGTAACCCAGACCAAAAATCAATCAAGCAAATTGCGATTGAATTGGGTGAGTTAAGTAAAAAAGCGCGTGAGAAAAAATTATCACCGAAAGATTTACAGGGTGCGAACTTTACCATTACCAGCTTGGGTTCAATTGGCGGTACCGCATTTACCCCATTGGTAAACTGGCCTCAAGTGGCGATTTTGGGTATTTCACCTGCAACCATGCAACCGGTATGGAATGGTGAAGGTTTTGATCCGCGTCTGATGTTGCCATTGTCATTGTCTTATGACCATCGTGTGATTAATGGTGCTGATGCTGCCCGTTTCACCCATAAATTGACCAAACTTTTAGCTGATATTCGTACTTTGTTGCTCTAATCGGGTCATCAATTTCGAATTGATATAAACTCTGCTTCGGCAGGGTTTTTTTATGGTCACGGATAATGAAGATGTCGGGAACATATGGCTCATCTAATCCTCATCGTTTAATTTTTTTTATTTTTAATCTAGATCCTAAAAGCCAGGCAGTAAATTGATTTGATAAAAAATTGCTTTGCGATTAAAATTACCCCACTTCATTGGGGAGTAGCCGCTTTTTACGCAATGT
Organism: Acinetobacter sp. ANC 5414; assembly: GCF_013004295.1. NCBI lineage: Bacteria > Pseudomonadati > Pseudomonadota > Gammaproteobacteria > Moraxellales > Moraxellaceae > Acinetobacter > Acinetobacter sp. ANC 5414. The sequence continues at coordinate 297,543 of NZ_JABERM010000001.1, read as the reverse complement.
AAAAAGGTGATGGTCAACATAATTGTTCAACAGAACATGGTCATCATAGCAAAGAACCAAATCAGCTTTTTTAAGCTTCTTTTGTTGGCAAGACCTTTGATTTATCACTCCGCAGATTTTGGCTAGCAGGAGCGATAAGTCATAGGCAAATTTTGCTAGCCAGAGAAAGATCACATGCATGAACTGCTTATCTCTACCGCTATTGTTGCCCTCGCTGAAATGGGTGACAAGACTCAGTTATTAGCCTTGTTACTGGCTGCCCGTTTTCGAAAACCTGTTCCTATTCTACTTGCCATTTTACTGGCGACCTTGTTGAACCATGGTATATCGGCTGTGCTTGGTCAGTGGATTACCACCGTCCTTAACCCTGATGTATTGCTATGGATTGTATCGGTTGGCTTTATTGCTATGGCACTCTGGATGCTGGTTCCAGACGAACTTGAAGATGAAACCGACAATATTAATAAATGGCAAAAATATGGCGTGTTTGGTGCAACCTTTGTGCTGTTCTTCCTGGCTGAAATAGGCGACAAGACCCAGGTGGCAACCGTTGCTCTGGCTGCGCGTTTTGACAGTGTATTCTGGGTGATGCTAGGAACGACAATTGGGATGATGATTGCCAATGCACCGGCAGTCTTTGTCGGAAATAAGCTGGCTGATAAATTGCCAATTCCACTGATTCATAAGATTGGTGCGAGCATTTTCTTGATTATTGGTGTTGCCACCTTGGTGCAACATTATTTCTTCTAAAGTTGAATCGTAGTGAAAAAAATCCTGGCATTTTAGTCGGGATTTTTTATTGCAAAACGTATCACAATTTACTGATAAATCTGACAATATTTCAATGTATGTTTGTTGTAAACCGCCATGATTCCCTATATGTTGTATGGCATAAAAATGCACTTTTACAACGATATTTTGGGGAATGGGTTATGGCATTTGATCGCACTACATCACAAGTGTTATTTGATAATGGCACACATAAATGTATTAGTTTTACCAGTCTGGTCAAAGGTGAAGGGGTACAAGCCAACCAATTTCTGATTTTAGATAATGAACGTGCCGCAGTGCTGGATCCAGGCGGTGATTTAACCTATGTCCCACTGACCATGGAACTGAATAAATATACCCGCCTGACCAATCTTGATTATGTGATGGCTTCTCATCAAGACCCCGATATTATTACCTCAATGCCGCGCTGGTTGGTGTATACCGAAGCCAAAGTGGTCGCGTCTAAACTCTGGGCACGTTTCTTACCGCATTTGAACTCGGCATTTATGAGTGATCGAATGAAAGGTGGATGGTTGGAACGCTTGATTGAGTTGCCAGACCACGGTGGAGTCATTCCTTTGGGCGAATCACGTATTATTGTTGTTCCTGCTCATTTCCTGCATTCTGTTGGCAACTTCCAGTTTTATGATCCGATTGCAAAAATTTTATTTTCAGGTGATATGGGCGCATCGATGGTTGATGATGCTTCTAAGCCATTGGAAAATTTTGCAGCGCATATTCCCAAGATGAAAAGCTTTCATCAACGCTATATGTGTTCAAATAAAGTGATTCGTCTTTGGGTGAATATGGTTCGTACTATGGATATTGAAATGATCGTGCCACAGCACGGTACGCCATTCATGGGTAAAGAGCAGATTAACCAGTTCCTGGATTGGATTGAAACTTTACAGTGTGGTACAGACTTGATGGATGAAACGGTATTTACCTGTCCAGAATAATATCTCTGCTGTTCACTGATTTTTCTTGCGTATAAAAGCAACATTTTTTAAAATTTCTCGCTAAAAATTAAACCTTTGATGACGAGAATTTAAGAAATGTTGTCTCAAGTCGCTACGCAGGATGCGTGTTTGAGTTGTGGAGCATGTTGTGCTCATTTCCGGGTTTCATTCTATTGGGCGGAAGGCATTCCCATGCCCGAGCAGTATACTGAACCGCTCACTGCGGTATATTCATGTATGCAAGGCACCAATCAGGCACAGCCTTATTGTGTAGCGCTCGAGGGGAAAATTGGTGAACAGGTCAGTTGTGCAATTTATACAGTGCGCAGTTCTAGTTGCAAAGAAGTGCAAATCGCCGATGAGCAATGTAATAAAGCTCGCCGTGCTTACAATATGATTCCATTTATACCCATCGAAACAGCAGAACCGATCAATGATGATGATTTTGATCAGGTCGTTTAATAGTAGATAAAATTAAACCTTAAACATCATAATGTATCAAAGCTACTGTTTTTGAACAAAAAAACATCGCAAATCTTCAGCAATGCAAATTTATTTTGCATTGCTGTTTGAAATTAACATGAATAAAACTGTTTTTTTTGTTTATAATGGCGCACGGAAATTACCAGTGAGACTGTTATGTTGACCATCGTTCAAGAAGCGCTAACCTTCGATGATGTCTTATTACTCCCTGCCTACTCAACTGTTCTCCCAAAAGATGTCTCCTTAAAGACACGCCTTACTCGTGGCATTAATTTGAATATTCCCCTTGTTTCAGCCGCAATGGATACTGTGACAGAATCACGTATGGCAATTGCGATGGCGCAAAACGGTGGTATCGGCATCCTGCATAAAAACATGGATATTTCTGCTCAAGCAGCTGAAGTACGTCGTGTGAAAAAATTCGAAGCAGGGATGGTGAAAGATCCTATCACTGTGACTCCAGAAACAACGGTTCGTGAATTGATTGCGATTACTCAAGCCAACAATATCAGCGGTGTACCTGTTGTTAAAGATGGCAAAGTTGTCGGGATCGTGACGGGTCGTGATACGCGTTTCGTAACCAATTTAGAGCAGCCAGTTAGCAACATCATGACTGGTCAAGACCGCTTGGTGACTGTTCGTGAAAACGAATCTAAAGAAAATATCCAAGCCTTATTACAAAAAAACCGTATTGAAAAAGTATTGGTTGTTGGTGATAACAACGAATTAAAAGGCTTAATTACGGTCACTGATTTCCGTAAAGCAGAGCTTTATCCAAATAGCTGTAAAGATGACCTTGGTCGTTTACGTGTTGGTGCGGCAGTGGGTACAGGTATAGAAACTCCTGCACGTGTTGAAGCATTGGTTGAAGCAGGTGTGGATGCGATTGTGGTGGATACTGCACACGGTCACTCTGCAGGTGTAATTGAACGTGTTCGTTGGGTTAAAGCCAACTATCCGCAAGTTCAAGTGATTGGCGGTAATATCGCAACGGGTGATGCTGCATTGGCTTTACTTGATGCAGGTGCGGATGCGGTTAAAGTTGGTATTGGTCCTGGTTCAATCTGTACTACGCGTATTGTCGCGGGTATTGGTATGCCGCAAATCTCTGCCATTGACAGCGTTGCCAATGCATTGAAAGAACAGATTCCTTTGATTGCTGACGGTGGTATTCGCTTCTCTGGCGATATGGCAAAAGCCATTGGTGCAGGTGCGAGCACGATCATGGTTGGTTCACTGCTTGCAGGTACTGAAGAAGCACCTGGTGAAGTTGAATTCTTCCAGGGTCGTTACTACAAAGCATACCGCGGTATGGGTTCATTGGGTGCAATGGCGGGTGCGACAGGTTCTGCAGACCGTTATTTCCAGGACTCTAAAGCGGGTGCTGAAAAATTAGTACCAGAAGGCATTGAAGGTCGCGTACCTTACAAAGGTCCTATGGGCAATATCGTGCACCAAATGATGGGCGGTTTACGTTCATCTATGGGCTACACGGGTTCTGCAGTGATTGAAGATCTTCGTCAAAATGCGAAGTTCGTAAAAATCACTTCAGCCGGTATGTCTGAATCACATGTGCATGATGTGACTATTACTAAAGAAGCGCCAAACTACCGTGTTGGTTGATTTTTAGTAATCCAAGCCATGAAAAGGCCGTCATTTATATGACGGCCTTTTTGATTTTGGTGTAAAGTATTTACAGCAAAATGGGATGCTCAATGTCCCCCATAAATGTATAAAAAGTGAGTAAAAAATGAGTTATTTCGGAACAGATGGTATTCGTGGAAAGTTTGGGGAGCTTCCAATTACACCTGAATTTGCACTTAAGCTAGGCTTTGCAGCAGGTAAAGTTTTAAAACAAATGAGCAATAAGAAAAAACCCATCGTTGTTATGGGTAAAGATACCCGTTTATCTGGCTATATTTTAGAATCCGCTCTACAAGCCGGTTTAAATGCTGCCGGTGTTTATGTTCATTTATTGGGTCCATTACCAACCCCTGCTATTGCACATTTAACTCGTGCAATGCATGCCAGTTTAGGCATTGTCATTTCAGCTTCGCATAACCCTTATTTTGATAACGGGATTAAGTTCTTCTCAAGTGAAGGTAAGAAACTTCCAGATGAAATTCAAGACGCAATTAATCAAGAACTTGAAAAAGAATTGAAAATTGAAGATACCGCAAACCTGGGTAAAAGCGTGCGTGTCAAAGATGCCAACGGTCGTTATATTGAGTTTTGTAAATCAACATTCCCTTACCATTTTGACTTAAGTAATTTAAAGATTGTGGTGGACTGTGCCAATGGTGCAGCTTATAACGTGGGTCCTTCGGTATTTAAGGAATTGGGTGCAACTGTTGTTGCGCTTCACAATGAACCGAATGGTTTAAACATCAATGAAAATTGTGGTTCAACCCATCCGGAAAACCTGCAAAAGGCAGTAGTTGAACATCAGGCAGATTTAGGTATTGCCTTTGATGGTGATGCAGACCGGGTGATTTTGGTGGACAAGCACGGCGAACAGGTCACCGGCGACCATATCCTGTATATTCTAGCGACACAAGCGAACCATAAACCTGCAGGGATTGTCGGAACCGTAATGAGCAATATGGCGCTTGAATTGGCTTTAGAAAAAGCGCAAGTTCCATTTGTACGTGCCAGTGTAGGTGACCGTTATGTATTGCAAGCATTGGATGAAAATGGCTGGGTGATTGGCGGTGAACCCTCAGGGCATATTCTGACCCTAGACAAGAGCACGACAGGCGATGCGATTATTGCAGCCTTGCAAGTGTTGACTGTCATGGTTGAACAGAAAAAAGCCCTCCATGAATTGGTTGCAGATTTCCATTTATTGCCCAATGTACTGGTGAATGTGCGTTTAGATGCAATGTTTGATCCCTATGCTGTACCTGCACTGGTGACTGAATTTGAAAAAGCTGAACAACAACTCAAAGGTCGGGGTCGTTTACTGATTCGTAAATCAGGAACTGAACCGGTCATTCGTGTGATGGTGGAAGGTGATGATCTTCAGGAAGTGACCGATTTAGCCAATCATCTTGCAAACACTGTACGTTCCAATGCAATTTAAGGTAACAATATGAATGATGTGATTAAAGATTTGAGCGAACTTCGCTTAAGTTACCAGAAAGGTGAATTACACGAAGCTCATGTGGATGAAAATCCACATATGCAGTTCCTAACGTGGTTTAACGCATCTTTAGAAGCTCAATTGCATGAACCTTATGCCATGTCTCTGGCAACGGCAAGTGCGCAAGGTCGTCCTCATGTACGTACCGTATTATTGCGTGGTGCAACTGAAGCGGGTTATGACTTTTATACTAATTATGACAGTCAAAAAGGCTTGGATTTAATTGCGAATCCGTATGCGGAATTACTGTTTTATTGGCCTGAACTGGAACGTCAAATTCGCGTCAGTGGTAAAGTTGAAAAGATCTCTTTAGCAGAGTCGACTGACTATTATCATAAACGTCCACGTGATAGCCAAATTGCAGCGCATATCAGTACGCCACAGAGTGGTGTCATTGCCAGTCGTGAAGAATTGCAAACGCGTTTCCAAACCTTGCAAGATCGGGTAAGCGACAAAACAGAATTGGCTAAACCCGAATTCTGGGGGGGCTACCGTTTGGTACCGGACTATTATGAATTTTGGCAAGGTCGTCCAAACCGTTTACATGACCGCTTAAGTTATGAAAGAATCGATGGTACATGGAAATTACAACGGCTCATGCCTTAAATGCCAAAAACACTGATTCAGCAACGACCTTTTATTACACGCCCTGAAAATATTCAGGGCGTGTCACCGTTTATTGCGCAAATTTTAGCGCGCCGTGGTGTGCAATCCGAACAAGAACTCGAACTTAAACTGAAACATTTACTCGCTCCCAATATGAAAGGTTTAGAGCAAGCCATTCAAATTATGGATCAAGCCATTGATAAAAATAAGAAAATAGTCATTATCGGTGATTATGATGCCGATGGTGCAACCAGCACCGCATTGATGGTTCTAGCTTTACGAGACATGGGTGCCAATGTTGAATATCTGGTGCCTGATCGTTTTAAATATGGCTATGGTTTAACCCCTAAAATTGCCGACCTGGCTTTTACCAAGTATCAGCCGGATCTGCTGATTACGGTCGATAACGGTATTTCCAGTCATGCAGGGGTTGAACAAGCCCAAGCGCATGGCATGCAGGTGATTATTACCGATCACCACCTCACCACCAAAGAAACGCCTAAAGCGGAAGCTGTTGTCAATCCAAATCAATTGGGCTGCGACTTTCCAAGTAAGGCCTTGGCGGGGGTGGGCGTTGCATTTTACTTGCTTGCCAACCTGTCGAGTCACCGAAGTAAATTAGGAAAATCGACTTCCAAGGTGGCACAGTATTTAGACCTGGTGGCGCTCGGGACGTATGCCGATGTCGCAAGTCTGGATTATAACAACCGGATCTTGGTGGATGCCGGGGTTAAACGGATTCAGCAAAATCAATGTCGTTCCGGGATTAGTGCCTTACTTGATATTGCAGGACGAGAACCGTCTCAACTCAAAGCCCAGGATTTAGGTTTTGTACTTGGTCCACGAATTAATGCGGCAGGGCGTATGGAAACCATGGACATTGGTATTGAATGTCTCATGGCGACCGATATGCAAACTGCCTATCCATTGGCACAGCAGTTGAATCAGCTCAATGTTGAACGTCGCCAAGTTGAAGCGCAGATGAAGCAAGAGGCTTTATCTGAATTAGCGACCTTGCAATTGGATCAGGCAGATTTACCTGCAGCTTTAATTTTATTTGAACAGCATTGGCATCAGGGCGTAATCGGTATTGTTGCGGGTCGTCTGAAAGAACAGTTTCATCGTCCGAGCATCGTTTTTGCGGCTGATGATGACGGCATTCATATCAAAGGTTCTGCACGTTCAATAGAGGGCGTGCATATTCGAGATGCGATTGAACTGATTGCGGAACAACATCCGCATTTGGTCAGCCACTTTGGTGGTCATGCCGCAGCAGCAGGGTTAACGATTCAGAAACAGAATTTTGAAGAATTCAAACAGGCCTTTGAGCAGCTAATCTCAAAGATGGATGAGTCGCTATTTCATGCCACCTTATGGACCGATGGTGAATTGCCGACAGCAACTTTTCAAATTGACACCGTTGATTTGCTGCAAAATCTAACGCCGTGGGGACAAAAATTTCCATCGCCGATTTTTGAAGGTGTATTCAAAGTCTTAGATTATCGCTGGTTAAAAGAAACCCATTTAAAATTGCGTTTGGCTTTGGAAAATGGTCAAATTGTGGAAGCGATTGCCTTTAATGCCAGTGAAAAATTCGAATTTGATGCCATGCAAGACAGTGTACGACTGGTCTATGAACTCGATAAAAATGAATTTAATGGCAACGTCAGTTTACAAATGCGTGTCATGCATTTAGAACAATAAAAAACCGCTCATTTGAGCGGTTTTTTTGGCTTTTAATCGGAGAGATTAGAAGCGATATGCACCACGTACGCCGAAGATATTTTCTTCATCAGCAAAATCAATAAAACCTTCTAAGCTGACTTGCTGAGTAAAGAATTTCTTGGCATTAATTGTGAATACATCATCATCAACGCCGTCAGCATCACTGCCACTGAAGCCAAGGCCGACACTTAATGTTTTATCTAGATAAAGATCTGTACCTAAATTATATAAATTATCGTCACCGAAAGTAGCACCACCTTCAAAGTTCATGTCATAAGCACCAACTTGAGTGACATATTTTGCACGTAAAGTTGGGTCGACATCATCAGTTGCATCATTGTCAAAGCCAGCAATACCAGCTGCAATTAATAAACCAGAAATTGGAAGATAACCTAATTCTGCTGTATAGCGAGTTGTGTCAAAATCACCAATTGGCGTATCAGTAGTCGACTGTCCAACTGAGCCACTTACGTAGAAATCAGAATTTGGAACGAAATATTCAATACCTACATTAAATGTGGTGACATCAAACAAATCGTAGTCGATATAAGAAACTTCTGCATTAATATTGCTCGCACGGTTTAAAAATGCAGCTTCATTAAGAGGCGAGTTTTTAACCTGAACCGGATTAAAGTAATAAGAGCCATCAATTGCAAAACCAGTAGAAGTATCTCCATTATCTGGATCTATAACCGCAATTGTACCCCCAACTTCAGCTTGATAAGCGTGTGCAGTTCCTAGACCAGCCAAAAGCGCTGTAGCAAGAGCAAGTTTTTTAAGCATTTAGATTTCTCTCTTTATTATAAAAATATGACTGTTTCATGAACAGTTGTAACAGATTGTACCGTTATTAATCGCCTAGTCAATGTATAAAAACTGTCTAAATGCCTATTAGAAGTGCAAAAAACCCATCCGAAGATGGGTTTTTTATAACTGACTAATTTTGAGTTGAGATTAGAAGCGGTATTTTGCAGCTACACCAAATTTGTTGTAGTCGTTATTACCGTATTCACCAAAACCTACACGGCCTTCAAGGCTGACTTGAGGGGTGAAGAATTTACGTGCATTCACGCCGAATTCATTTTGATCCCAAATATCATTACTTTGATAATCGACTCCTACGCTCATGGTTTTATCAATAAAGTAATCTGCTGCCAGATTATATTCATCTAGATCACCAAAAGCGGCACCGGCTTCCAAGTTAATGTCTTTACCGTTGCTGAGTGTGGTGACATATTTAGCACGTAATGTTGGATCTACGCCGTCATCAACGTCATTATCCCAACCTTTTACACCAGCGGCGATTAACAGGCCAGGTGCGGGTAAATAACCCACTTCTGCAGCATAAGTGGTTAAATCATTGTCTAGATCATCGTTATCTTTAAGATCATGACCATTCACGTTACCACTTAAGTAAAAATCTGAATTAGGTACAAAGTATTCTGCACCTACACCATAAGTATGTGCTTCAGTATCACCGACTTCATCATATTGATATTGTGCGCTGACGTTACTGGCACGATCAAGGAAAGCTGCTTCGGCTAATGGAGCATTACGGGTTTGAACCGGATTAAAGTAGTAGGTGCCATCAACACCGAAAGAGCCGCTTGAGCTACCATTATCAGGATCAATCAGTCCTGCAGATGCACCGACTTCTGCCTGATAAGCATGTGCTGCTGTACCCGTAATAGCTAGAGCAGAAAGAAGTGCTGAAGCAATGGCTAATTTTTTCATGGATACTACCCCTCAAATTTCGTTTAAAATTAATACATTTTTTGTTACAACTTTCAGTCTAGAGCAAAACAAAACCAGGTCAATCCATGGAAAGTTACAGAAATGTTTCTAACGTAATGTTGTGTAATTAATATTCAATAAATATTTGAAAAATATAAAAATATTAAAATGTTTTGTTTTATTAAAATTGTGGAGAGTTAATGGATTTATGTGAATTTTTAATAAAATTTTAAGTATTTCGTAACATAATAATGAGTTAACCATAAAAAAACACCCTCAATTGAGCGTGTTTTTAAGTATTCATTTGAGTGCTTTTTTTTCAATTAAAAACGATAAGTTGCATTGATATTGAATGCTTGAATATCATCACCAAAACCAACTTCACCACCCACTGCAAAGTTAGAATTAATGAAATATTTAGAACGAATGGCGAAAAAAATCAACATCGTCTTCGCCATCATCTTGAATATTATAAGCTGCACCTAAGCTGAAAGCCCGGTCGAAATAGTAGTCTGCAGCAAGGGTCACTTCATCTTCATCGCCAAATGAACCGTCAGCTTCCAGATTTAAAAATTGACCTTGATCCATGGGTGCTACATATTTTGCACGTACTGCGAAGCGATTATCTTCCAAGTCCCCATCGCCTTGATAGCCATCAATACCTGCCGCCAATAATAGATTTGATAAAGGCATATAACCGACTAATGCACGATAAGTCGTAACATCAGAATCGTTAGTGACTTTTCCCAAAGGAGAGGTCACTTTGATTTCACTCTGACCAAAACCTAATTCACCATTTAAATAAAATTGTTCAATAAAATATTCAATTCCACCATAAATTGTATGTAAATCAGCCTCAGATTTTGTAGTTAAAATAGTTTTGCTTTCTAAATAGTTATAGGCATAGCCAAGATAAGCATTGCTGTTATGACCTAAAAATGCGGCTTCATTAAGAGGTGCATTTTTAGTAGAAACAGGATTGAAGTAAAAAGTGCCTTTTAGCTCAAACTGATGGTCTGTATCGGTAAAATTATCATCATGATCCGTGTAAGTGAAGCCACCATCTAATTGAGCATTATAAGCAAAACTTGAAGAAGCAATTGCAGCAAGACCCAGCGCTAATAGCGTGCGTTTCATAAAATCCCCAAAGGTTATTGTTGTAACAAAATTGTAATAGTGTATAAAAAACATGCACATTGTTTATAAAAAAGACATTCTGGACAACTATTATTGCATCTCTGCCCTCTAAAATTGCATCCATGCTCTGTGTTATAATTGACGGCTATTTAAGCCTAATATTCTGATTGAGAGTAATTCACGTGGAAATTAATCCTTATCTAAACCAATTAAAAGACTTAAACGACCGTGGTCAAACACTACGGGGGTATCTTTGACTACGATCTGAAAAAAGAGCGTTTAGAAGAGGTTCTCCGCGAGTTAGAAGATCCAGCAATCTGGAATGATCAAAGTCGTGCGCAAGCGATGGCCAAAGAAAAAGGCGAGCTTGAAAACGTATTAAATGTGCTTGAAGGTTTATCAACACAGCTTGAAGACGCGCAAGCGCTGCTTGATTTAGCGGTTGAAGCAGACGACGAAAGCTTGCTTGAAGATGTACAAGCAGAGTTAGATGCGTCTGAATCGGAACTGGCAAAACTTGAATTCCGTCGTATGTTCAGTAATCCAATGGATCCGAACCCATGTTATGTGGAAATTCAGGCCGGTTCGGGTGGTACGGAAGCACAAGACTGGGCATCCATGTTGCTTCGTATGTATATGCGCTGGATTGAACGTCACGGCTTTAAAGCAGAATTGATGGAAGAATCTGACGGTGATGTTGCGGGTATTAAATCTGCAACCATCCGCGTTGAAGGTGAGTATGCCTATGGCTGGTTACGTACCGAATCCGGTGTACACCGTTTAGTGCGTAAATCGCCATTTGACTCGGGTAACCGCCGTCATACTTCATTCTCAGCTGTGTTTGTTTCACCTGAAATTGATGACAATATTGAAATTGATATCAATCCTGCAGATGTCCGTACCGATACTTATCGTGCATCGGGTGCGGGTGGTCAGCATATTAACAAAACCGATTCTGCGGTACGTTTAACCCATGCTCCAACAGGAATTGTCGTTGCATGTCAGAATCAGCGTTCACAACATGCCAACCGTGACCATGCCTGGAAACAGTTGCGTGCAAAACTCTATGAATTAGAGATGAAAAAACGTACTGATGCTGCACAGGCACTGGAAGATACCAAGTCTGATATCGGTTGGGGCAGCCAGATTCGTTCATACGTACTGGATGACTCACGGATTAAAGACTTGCGTACCAGTGTAGAAAGCTCGAATACCGGTGCAGTCCTCGATGGTGATCTGGATAAATTTATTGAAGCCAGTTTAAAACAGGGTTTATAAGTTTATTGCTGGAAAAACAGAGGCCGGTCCTCTGTTTTTTTAGCTTTAAAATTGGGTGAGTCGAGTTCATCCAATCCATTGATCAGACAATGTTAGAATAGAGTGAATTTGTACAAGATTGCAGCAATTTACAAAATGAATATATAATATCGATAAATTTCGATATTAATATCGCATAAATTCGATATAATGATTCTAGGTAAGGTGCTGATCATGAACATGAGTGAAATGAGATGGACACAGAAGCAATTTATAAAGCCTTAGCCAACCCGATTAGACGTCAGATTCTGCAATGTTTAAAAGAACCTGAACGCTATATTTCTGCTGAAGAATGTGGAACTGATTTTAGTCGTGGCGTGTGCGCAGGGCAGATGGAAAAAATTGCCGATATCTCTCAATCGACCATGTCTAACCATTTATCGGTGCTGCAACAGGCAGGACTGATTCATGTCACTAAATATGGACAATGGTCTTATTTCTCACGTAATGAAGCACTGATCGAAGAGTTTTTACAACATTTACAGCATGCGCTTTAGACTTTAATCAGTCCGGGCAAGCTGTAAGAGGATTGCTGGATGACAGATTTTTCAACACCGATTCAATTTGGTGAACTTAAACTTAAAAACCGCGTGGTGATGGCACCATTAACACGTAGCCGTGCCACAGCAGATCGTGTACCTACACCAATGATGGCCGAATACTATGCGCAACGTGCGAGTGCAGGTTTAATCATCTCTGAAGCAACGGTAATTTCAGAAGAAGCCAACGGTTATGAAAAAACCCCCGGTTTATTTACTGATGCGCAAGTAGAAGGCTGGAAACTGGTTACTGATGCTGTGCATGCCAAAGATGGTTTGATCGTGGCGCAATTGTGGCATGTCGGTCGTGTATCGCATCCTGATTTATTAAACGGCGAAACCCCGGTTTCTGCAAGTGATGTCAAACAGGCGGGTTATGTCAGCTTACTGCGTCCAAAACGTGAATATGTGGTGCCACGTCCACTGGAAATTTCAGAAATTCAAGCGATTACCGAGCAATATAAACAGTCTGCCATTCGTGCCAAAGCTGCAGGTTTTGACGGTGTAGAATTGCATGCAGCGAATGGTTATCTGATTGACCAATTCTTGCAAAGTTTAACCAATAAACGTACCGATCTCTATGGCGGTTCGGTTGAAAACCGTGCGCGTTTCTTGCTTGAAGTGGTGGATGCCCTGATTGAAGTCTGGGGTGCAGGTCGTGTCGGTGTGCATTTGGCACCACGTGGCGATGAGCATGATATGGGCGATGCCAATCCACAAGAAACCTTTGGTTATGTGCTGGAACAATTGGGTCAGCGTAAAATTGCCTTCTTCTTTACCCGTGAATACTTGGCGGAAGACAGCATCAGCCTGGATATGAAAGCACGTTCAAATGGTGTGCCGTATATTGCCAATATGCGTTTAAGCCGTGAAGATGCGCTTGAATTATTGGCATCGGGAAAAGCAGAAGCGGTGTCTTTTGGTAAAACCTATATTGCCAATCCTGACCTTTTTGAGCGTTTGGTGGAAGATGAACCACTAAATGAATTGAAGTTTGAAAATATGATTGGAACCGATGTAGCAGAAGGCTATATCGACTATCCATTTTTAAATAAGCAGCTAGCCGAAAGCTGAGTTGATATATCAATAAAGCAGAATAAATCATTACACAGAGCAGAATTCATTAACATGTGGAGGCTGCTCTGTTATATTTTGCCGATTGAACATCATTTGAGGCAACTTGTTTGGCTACTCCTTTTTGGTATAACGCAGCATTATCAATCATTAAACCATTGTATCAATGGCGGATCAAAAAACGTGCGTTGAATATGGAGCAATTGCAACAAGAATGTCTTGAGCGTTTTGGCCCATTCCAGACACCAAAAAATCTGCATGCCATCTGGTTTCATGTGGTGTCGGTGGGGGAAACCAATGCGGCACAACCCTTAATCGAACACTATTTAAAATCGGGTCATGCTGTTTTAGTGACCAATACTACCAAGACCGGACAGGCACGTGCCAAGTCCCTGTTTTTAAAAGCACCGTATGAGCATTTGTGCCAGGCAGTGTATTTGCCTGCCGATCAGAAAAAATTAGTTCAGGCGTTTTATCAAAAGTATCAGCCGAAATTATTGGCCTTAGTAGAAACTGAAATTTGGCCAAATTTAATCGATCAAGCCCAGCAATTGAAAGTGCCATGTTTACTGATCAATGCACGACTTTCGGAAAAATCCGCCCGAGGCTACAGTAAGGTTCAAGGGCTTAGCCAAGGCATGCTGAATGGTTTGAACCAGTTACTGGCTCAAGACCAAGCAACCTTAGATCGTTTTCTAAATTTAGGGATGGCTGAAAATAAAAGTCAGGTGTTGGGTAGTATTAAATTTGATATTCATGCACCTGAAAGCTTTATTCAACAAGCTCAGCAACTAAAACAAGATTGGAATTTATCAGCACGTAAAATCATCACCCTTGCCAGTACGCATTCACCAGAAGAACAAAAACTCCTTACCGCGTTAAAACCTTATCTTACGCAACATCCAGAAATTGTGGTGATTGTGGTACCGCGTCATCCGGAACGCTTTGACGAAGTTTTTCAGATTGCACAAGCGTTGAATCTAGAGACTCAACGTCGCAGTTTAGGTGAATCTATTCATCCTGATACTCAAGTGTATTTAGCCGATAGTATGGGTGAAATGTGGCTGTGGTATGCCTTAAGCCAAGTCTGTTTTGTCGGTGGTTCGCTGAATGAACCGGGTGGTGGACATAATATTTTAGAGCCGGTTGTATTAAATGTACCGACGGTTTTGGGTAAAAATTACTTTAACTTCCAGACCATTGTTGATGAATTTGTCGCAGTGGATGGGGTAAAAGTTGTGGATGATGCAGAACAGGCAGCGAAAGCTTTAATTGAACTGTTAAATGATCACGTGGCTGCAAAGCAATTGAATCAACAGGCACAGCAGATCATGCTTAAAAATACAGGTTCGTTAGCAAAGCATATTGCGGTGATCGATCAGTATCTCTAAAAAGCCCTGTGTGCATTACGTTGAAATTTATTTCGCGGAGGCGGCATGGATGCCGCCGTTAGGCTATGGTAAAGGGACTTACCATTAGCCTAACAAAGAGTTTTGCCTACTTTTGCTCTGTCAAAAGTAGGAACATGCCTACGCAACGTAAAATAAAGCCATGAAATGATAGGTGGCTGTGCAGGTGTCTTTGCTTTTAATAGTTGATTTATAGTTTATGAACATCGTCCTTCTTGACCCTCGCCAAACTGAATCAGAGCTTTGGTCGATTAGCTCTAAACGACAGCTTGAACATTTAAAACAGCATATAAATGTACAAGTCGGTGATACCTTAAAAGTCGGCATTCGAGAAGAGCAACGTTACCTGACCGAAGTGGTCGAAGTGACTGAACAAGTCGTTAAACTCAAGCCGATTCAAATCGAACCGGTTCCGGCAAAATTACCGGTCACTTTAATTGTGGCGATGCCGCGTCCGAAAGTGCTACGCCGTTTAATTATGGACAGTGTGACCTTGGGTGTCGAAAAAATTATTCTTCTGCATAGTTATCGGGTAGATAAAAGTTATTGGCAGACGCCTTTTTTACAACAAATCGATCATTATATAACTCTGGGGCTGGAACAGGCCGGTGATACCATTGCACCGAAAATTGAAATCTATAAACGTTTTAAACCTTTTGTAGAAGATGTCTTGCCTAGTTTAATTACCGCGGAATGTCCGGCTTATGTGGCCCATCCTTATGCAGACCTGAAAATGCCGTTTGCGATTGATCATCCATGTACGATTGTGATTGGACCCGAAGGCGGTTTTATACCTTATGAAGTGGATTTACTGATAAAAAATGGCTGCCAAGCAGTCAGCTTAGGCAACCGTATTATTCGAACCGAAACTGTAATTCCTTATGTACTCGGTCGCTTATTTAGCGCGTGCTGATTCAGCCATTTCCGCTCCCTCATTTCCACGATAGACTTTTACTTCCTGAACTGGGTAAGGAATAGAAATATTGTGTTCAGCGAAGGCTTCAATCACATGTTCTTGAACGTCACTGATGGATGCGGAGGTTGTGGTTTCAGTGGTGTCTACCCACCAGCGCACATTCAGGTTAATTGAGAAATCGGCAAGCGCACTGACATTTACACTAAATGCTGGCTGGCTGAGGATGGTTTGGTCTTTATCCAAAATGCCCATGATGATGTTTTTGGCTTTTTGCACATCATCTTCATAACCAATGCCGACCACAAACTCACAGCGGCGACGTTGATAGGCGGTATTTACCGTTACTGGGCTGGTATAAACCGTTGCGTTTGGTATCACGATACGACGGCCATCGGGTGAACGCAAAAACGTCGCACGAATCTGAATATCTTCAACCGTACCTTCCATGCCCGACACGATAATGTCATCGCCAATTTTGAACGGTTCGCCCAATAAAATCAGAATACCGGAAAGCAGGTTCTGGAAAATGTCCTTGAACGCAAAACCGATCGCGACCGAACCAATCCCCAAGGCACTCATCAGCTGACCTGGGGTGAATCCTGGAATGGCAATGACCATGGCAATCAGGAAACCAAAGAAAATAATGGCTGAACTACCAACACGGTTGAGTACCAGCACTAAATTTTGTTTGGTATAGCTGCGGTCGGCCAAGGCTTTACGGACAAAAAATTTAAATAATTTTGACAGTAAATAGAAGAGGGTAAATACCACCAACGCAATACAGATATAAGGTAAACGTTCCCAGAATGCCTCGACAAATTTATCGATGGTCGAGTAGGCATCATTGTATTTTGCGGTATGTTGAAGCACGGTTTGTGCTGTTTTTTCACCTGCTTCTTGTAGCAGATCGGATGTGCCCTGAGTCACTTCACTCAAGGCATTGTTTTGTTCAGCCACTGGTTTTCCGAATCATAAAAATTATGCGCTATTTTGCCTGAAACTCAGCAATAATTTAACCAGCCATACGGGGTATTCACTGTAGTTTTGTGAAGAAACTGTCAGCAGCTTTTAAAAATATTGAGTGCCTTTTTGAATCACTTCTTGCGGCATTTCCAGTTCACCCTTACCGAACATATAAGACACCATGCTGCCTGAAGCCAAGAAACTTAACACAGTGATGATAATCATCAGCCAGGCCAGTATTTTTTCCCAGACCGGTGTTTCACGGGGCAAACCATAGTTATTGATTCCTGCTGTACCCGAACCTAAAAGTAAATATAAACCGAGCAAAATATTTACTACAGGCAGTAAAAACAACAGAATTAGCCAGCCACTTCGGTTCATGTCATGCAAACGGCGTATGGTAATCACCATGACCAGATAGATGTACAGCACCAAAATAACCACGAATCCGAGTCCTGCGATTCCCGTTATGGTGTTCACAAACTGATTGTCTACCGACAGGGTATTCAGGTTGAAAATACCCATGACCAAGCTCAGTGCAATCGTGGCAAAGAAAGTAATTAAATGCACAAAACCATACCAGCCAATTGAACTCAAACGACCAAAACGACCTTCTGGCGACAGGGGATTATCTGAGCTGGTCGGTTGAGGCCTGGAAAAAAAAGGAGAGGAGTCTTGCGGGTTCATACGCTTTTTCCGGATAAAATTTAGATAAGAAAAATGTTGTATTTAGCAGAGTTAAAAGTACATTTTATGGTTAAAGTATAAGATTAAATAAACAGATCAGATACGAATAACACTGTTTTTTTTGTTGTATACGATAAGCAGTCTGTGTTTTAAATTGTATAAATAAACTACGACCAAAGCATGATTGGAGTGGTTGAAAAATAATCGTCATACTGTGGAAATGCAGTCAATAAAATCAATAACGTGGCATAGCATCTCGTGATGAGATGAAGAAGAGCAAGGAAGTACTTATGAAAGAGATCTATCCTGTACCAGAAGAATTTAAAAAAACCGCTCGTACCGTTGAGTCTGAATATTTCGAGCGTTATCAGAAATCCATCAATCAGCCTGATGAGTATTGGGCAGAGCAAGCCAATAAACTGGACTGGATTAAACCTTTTACCCAAGTCAAAAATACCAGTTTTGATAAGGATAATTTTAAAATCGAATGGTTCTCCGATGGGCAACTGAACATCAGTGCCAACTGTTTAGATCGCCATTTAAAAGAACATCCGCATAAACCAGCCATTATCTGGGAAGGTGATCATCCTTCACGGCATAAAATTATTTCGTTTAAAGAACTGCATGATGAAGTGTGCCGTTTTGCCAATGTGCTGAAAAAAAATGGGGTGACCAAAGGCGATCGTGTGGTGCTGTATATGCCAATGATCTCCGAAGCTGCCATTTCAATGCTGGCTTGTGCGCGAATTGGTGCGGTGCATTGTGTCGTGTTTGGTGGTTTCTCTCCAGACTCATTGGCCAGTCGTATTGAAGACAGCCAGGCGAAAATCGTGATTACCGCCGATTCCGGCATGCGGGGCGGCAAGCCGATTCCACTAAAAGAAAATGTTGATGCGGCACTTAAAGTACAGGGAACCGAATCGGTTCAAAATGTGATTGTGGTGTACCGTACCGGTAATCCGATTGATCTCAAGGAAGGGCGCGACCTGTGGTATCACATGGAAATCATGTCGGTCAATGAAATCTGCCCACCTGAACCGATGAATGCCGAAGATCCTTTATTCATTCTATATACCTCGGGTTCGACCGGCAAGCCGAAAGGGGTATTGCATACCACGGGTGGCTACCTCACTTATGTGAACTCGACTTTTCGTGAAGTCTTTGATATCAAGCAGGATGATGTGTTCTGGTGTACTGCAGACTTGGGCTGGATTACCGGGCATTCCTATGTGCTGTATGGGCCATTATCCAATGGAACAACCACCGTAATGTTTGAAGGTGTGCCGCAATATCCGACCTGGGCACGTACCGGTCATATTGTCGACAAACACAATATCACCATTCTGTATACCGCACCGACAGCGATTCGTGCCATGATGCGCGAAGGTGATGCCTTTATCCGCGAAAGTGACCGCAGCAGCTTGCGTTTAATTGGTTCCGTGGGTGAGCCGATTAATCCGGAAGCATGGAACTGGTATTACACCGTGGTCGGTGAAAGCCGTTGTCCAATTGTCGATACCTGGTGGCAAACTGAAACTGGCGGAATTTTAATTTCACCTTTGCCGGGAGCGACCGATTTGAAACCGGGTTCTGCCACCCGACCATTGTTTGGCATCCAACCTGCCATTGTCGATGCTGAAGGCAAGGAACTGGAGGGTGAAGCCGAAGGCAACCTCATTATCAAGGATTCCTGGCCGGGTCAGATGCGCACCATCTGGGGTGATCCGGAACGTTTTATTGAAGCCTATTTCTCAACTTATCCGGGAAGCTATTTCACCGGAGATGGCGCACGCCGTGACAAGGATGGCTATTACTGGATTACCGGACGGGTGGACGATGTACTGAATGTCTCTGGACACCGTTTAGGCACGGCAGAAGTGGAAAGTGCCTTGGTGGCACATGAGCATGTCGCCGAAGCTGCGGTAGTGGGTATGCCACATGACATTAAAGGTCAGGGCATCTGTGCATTTGTCACCTTGCAGGCCGATTTTGAGGAATCCGAAGAGCTGCGTAAAGAACTGATCGACTGGGTGCGTAAAGTATTAGGACCTGTGGCTACACCGGATGCCTTGCATTGGGCACCCGCTTTACCGAAAACCCGTTCCGGTAAAATCATGCGCCGTATTTTAAGAAAGATTGCCGCCAATGAACTGGATACCTTGGGGGATACCTCAACCCTGGCAGATCCACAGGTGGTGGATAATCTGATCGCGACCGTCTATCCCAATAACTAAGTCATTTTAGCCATTACCGCCTGCATTTTTCAGGCGGTATTTTTATTTTACGTATAAGGACAGCAGGCATTCAGATAAAGATGAAAAACATCATCTGCTAAGCTAAAAATATAGAAACAGATAGATATGATTATGAATGCCTCATCGCCACTTTTAAATTCAAATCCATTACAGATTGCTCAACAACTGGCAGAACAGTTTGCAAAGACTGCTGCTGAACGTGATAAGCAAGGTGGCAATCCAAAATCCGAGCGCGATTTAATCCGTCAAAGTGGCTTATTGGGTCTTTCTATTCCAACCCAATACGGCGGGCAAGGGGCAGACTGGAAAACGGTTTTTCAAACCATTCGAACTATTGCTCAGGTTGATAGTTCATTGGCCCATGTCTATGGTTTTCACCATTTACTGATTGCAACGGTACAACTGTTTTCACAACCTGAACAATATGGAAAATGGTTTCAGCAAACAGCGCAAGAAAACCTGTTTTGGGGCAATACTTTAAATCCCTTAGACCGACGAACCACAGCAGTCAAAGTCTCTGAAACTGAATACGTATTTCATGGCGATAAAAGCTTTTGTTCAGGTTCGATGGATTCAGATGTGTTGTTATGCTCGGGCTATAACGATGCAGGAAAATTACTGATTGGGGTAATTCCAACAGCGCGTGACGGGGTCAGTTTTTTAGGTGACTGGAATAATATGGGACAACGCCAGACCGACAGCGGAACCAGTCATTTTGAGCAGGTCAAAATCCAGCAGCATGAGTTGCTGTTAAATCCAGGCCCACTGAGTACACCGTATTCAAGTTTACGTCCGCTGATTGCACAATTGATTTTTGTGCATCTGTTTTTGGGGGTGGCAGAAGGCGCATTTGAAACAGCAAAACAAACCGTGCAAACTCAAAAAGCATGGTTAAAATCTTTGGCTGAACATGCCGTCAATGATCCATTTACCCAGAAGCATTTTGCCGAGTTTTATGTGCAGCTTGAGGGGGTGCGTTTATTGACCAATAAAGCAGTTGAAACGCTGCAACATGCCTGGAGCATCGGTGAAGCATTAACTGCTGAGCAGCGCGGTGAAGTGAGTATTGCGATTGCTACTGCAAAAATTGCCGCAACCCAGACTTCGCTCTATATCACGCAAAATATTTTTCAGGTGATGGGCGCACGCGCGACGACTGCTAAACTGAATCTCGACCGTTTCTGGCGCAATGTTCGTACCCAGACGCTGCATGACCCGATTGATTATAAATATCAGGAAGTGGGGGAATGGGTGCTGACGGGTAAAGTACCTGATCCAAGTTTTTATTCTTGATGTAATGATTCAAAAAAGCCTCCAAAGATGGAGGCTTTTTTATTGAGGTATCTGCTCTTTTTAATAATAGCGAAAAAAGGGGAGCCCTCTCTTTAGCCTTCGTTTCCCCTCCAACCATCTATTTCAGGGAGAGGAAGTTCCTCCTTTTAGAACATGAGAATCCTCAGAATATATTCTGAGTTAGCAAGGGAGAGGTAAGATGTTGATCGAAAGGGCAGACGGGTAATATTAAAAAAGTCTATGCATAAAAAAACCCTCAAGCCGAGCCTTGAGGGGGAGAATAGGGTAAAGCATTATTATTATAATTTGACTGTCTTAAGCTGATTTTGCTTGCAGCTGTTCCGCTTGCTCTGCTTCTAACTTACGAACCAATGGCAAGACTTTCGCACCGAAATACTCGACTTCCTCAATAAAGTGTAAGAAGCCTGAAAGTACCAAATCGACACCGACTGCTTTCAATTCCAGAATACGTTCTGCAATTTGCTGTGGAGTACCAATCAGATTGGTTTTAAAACCATCGTTATACTGTACTAAATCTTCAAAAGTTGATTTTGCCCAGTTACCTTCACCTTCAGTGGTGGAAGCACCTGCTTCACGGGTAGCATCACCAAATGCATTCACAGCTTGAATATTGGCTTTATCTACAATTTCTTGCAGCACAGATTGCGCTTCTTCTTCAGTATCTCGGGCAATAATGAAGGCATTCACTCCAATTTTGACCTGATGGTTATTGGCCTTGGCTGTCTCGTGAATATCATCAATCTGCTTTTTAATTTCTTCCGGCGTGTTGCCATTGGTAAAGTACCAGTCGGAAACGCGTGAAGCCATGTCACGTGCCGCACGTGAACTGCCACCTTGGAAAATTTCGATATGCGGTTTTTGCAGCGGTTTGGGCTTTAAGGTGTAATCCTTAAATTGATAATACTGGCCATCAAAACTGAAATTATCTTGAGTCCAGACGCCTTTTAAAGAACGGATAAATTCTTCAGAACGCGCATAACGTTGATCATGCTCCGGCCATTCTTCACCAATGGCATCGAACTCGCCACGGAACCAGCCACTGACTACATTAATCGCGATCCGACCATTTGTTAGATGGTCAATCGTTGCCAACTGTTTCGCAGCTAAAGCAGGCTTCCAGGGGCCGGGTAAAATAGCTGCAATTATCTTGAGGCGTTCAGTCTTGGCCAAAAGTCCGTGACTGAAACTGACAGATTCATGCTGGTTATCTGCACCATAGCCTGCGGTGAAGCGAATTTGAGTCAGTGCATAGTCAAAACCGTTTTTTTCAGCCGCTTGAGCCAAGCGTACATTGTACTCATAGCTCCAGTCGGTACGCTGTTCGATATTACTGACCACCAAGCCACCACTGACATTCGGTACCCAATAGGCAAATTTAACCTGGTTTTCTTGTTGATTTGACATATTAAAACCCTCGAGGTGGAAGTTGCTGATTAAGCGACTTGAGTCTTCGGTGCTTTTTTGCTGTGCAAGCGAGATTCCGCTGCATCCAGGCTTGGCACTGCCGCAGAAGGAAGTACTTCTTCCTGCTCGATTTGTTTATTAATGCCCAGGTTTTGGTTGGCCTGTTGGGTTTTCTCTTTCACCACTTCAGCGCGTTGACCTTTAGCCGGCGCCCACTCAAGAATTGGTAAAGCACGTGCCACTGCTAAAGTAATACGGTCACGTAAGAACTCGCTGTGAATGGTGTATTCAGGGGTGAAATCTTTATCTGTTGCGTATACACCAATCGGTAGAGTTTGCGCCTGGAAGAAGCTAAACAGTGGACGTAACTGGTGCTCAAGAACCAAGGCATGGCGTTCAGAACCACCTGATGCTGCAAGAAGGACTGGTACATCAACCAATGCGGTTTGTTCTACAAAATCAAAAAAATGTTTAAATAGACCGGTAAATGATGCACGGTACACTGGCGTACCCACAATCAGCGCATCTGCTGCTTCTACGGCAGCTAAATCATCTTGTACACGTTGTGGTAATTGATTGCGGTAGATCGCTCCACCCATCAATTGACCAATTTCGCTGAATTTAATGAAATGGACATTAATCGGTGTTGCTTCACCCAGTTCGTCTAGAATGGCTTGAACTAGAGCTTCGGTTTTTGACGGGTTGTTTAAACCACCCGATACAGCAACAATATTCAGTGGTTTTTGTGTATTTAAAATAGACATCTTGGAATAACCTAAAACAATAAAATCTCGGAATGTGTTTATTAATCAATACCTGAGATATTCTGTAAAATAAGCAAATACAGAAAAGTTATCTGATTTTAAGATATAAGTAAAATTGCCATTAACTCAGCTTTAAATGGTGGTTAATTATTTGATTTATAGGTTTATCTTGATTGTTAATAAGCATTTTTCTTTATCCGATAAAATTTATATCAAAATGTGATTAGATTTAAAGAAATTAAGAAAATGCAGAATTTTGTCAATTTCTTAAGCCGAATGTCGGCTTAAATGCAAAAATAGTGAGATCTTGCATATCCTTAGATGTGTGACTATGGTTAGAATAGAAACCACTGTGCACAAGATCTTTCATGTCGCTTATGAATATTTTAATCGTTGATGACCATCCGTTGTTTCGTCATGCCTTAATTCAGGCCGTTCGTTACAGCTTGCCGCAAGCTCAAATTCATGAAACAGCTGCAGTAAATGAGTTGTATGAACGCTTAGATAACGGACCAGAACCGGATTTGGTTTTATTGGATTTAAATTTACCAGGGGCGTCGGGCTTTTCGGCTTTGGTTCACGTCCGTGCACAATATCCTTCGATTCCAATTATTGTGGTTTCTGCGCATGAAGAAACTTCAATTATTCAACGTGCCATTGCGCATGGTGCAATGGGCTATATTCCTAAATCAGCCCATCCAAGCCATATTGGTGAGGCGATTCGCCATGTGCTGGACGGTGAAATCTGGTTACCGCCAAACTTGCCTGCCAATCTGAATTTTGATCCACGTGCAGCAGATGAAACTGCACTGGCAGAACGTATTCAATCACTTACACCGCAACAATTCCGTGTATTGATGATGGTGGCGGAAGGTTTACTGAATAAACAGATTGCGTATGAGCTTGATGTCTCTGAAGCAACCATTAAAGCACATGTCACTGCCATTTTCCGTAAATTGAATGTGCAAAACCGGACTCAGGCGGTATTGGCGATCAGTGCTTTGAATATTGAAGAAAAGAAAATGTAATTTGCTAAACCCAGCATTGAACTAAAAAGGCACTTAAATTAAGTGCCTTTTTATTGCGAGGGATGTTTTGCAAGTCAAAGCATTTAGCGCTTTAGATTACGCGACACAGCTTTGTCTGGGAGTATGGTTTGTGCAAAATAATGGATTTAAGGCACATTGCAGATCATCAATTTGCTCTTGAGAGACATAGGCTTTCTCTTTCAGATATTCAGCCACGCTATCATCTCTTAAACTTAAAAATGCTGCATCATATACGCCTAAATCGACAAATAAAGCCGCAGTTTCTAAGCTGTTAAAACGGTCTAAATAAACATCACTGCCATACAGCAGGAAAATATGATCTTCATTGGCATGGGTATTTACATCTAGGTGCTTTGCCAATTCGAGGGGTGGGGTTTTAATAAAGAGCAGATCAGACAGTTCATCAAATTGGGTGGTATCCAATAGATTCTCATCGGTTTTGACTTTGCCAAGCCATGCTTTAAAGACCAGTACCGCACCACCACGCAATAACATGCTCCAAATCTGATGACGTACTTGATCAGTCAGGTCTTTAGATTCGGCTTTTAGGGATTGGATCAGCTTATCTTCTTGTTCAGCAAGTCGATCAAATAGACCCAAGCCTTGCGGTTTATAGGCTGCAGGGCTGAATACATCAAAATTCAATTCATCAAACACTTGTAATGCAAGTGGAACCGCACTTTGATACAAGGTGTTTAATGCCTGAATGTGAG
The DNA here is from genome assembly GCF_013004295.1 of Acinetobacter sp. ANC 5414. Lineage (NCBI taxonomy): Bacteria > Pseudomonadati > Pseudomonadota > Gammaproteobacteria > Moraxellales > Moraxellaceae > Acinetobacter > Acinetobacter sp. ANC 5414. The sequence continues at coordinate 272,582 of NZ_JABERM010000001.1, read as the reverse complement.
TATCTTTTAAGTGGCTGGGCTTAAATAATTCAGTCCATTGAATTTCAGGTAACAGGGCATTGGCACCATATTGACGGTAAAATTGTTGCGATTGATCTACGCCATGACTTCTGGCTTCAGAAATGTTCATCTTAAACTCCTGTATTTCTCTATGATGACCAGTTTCTTGGGCAGCGTTTTATGTACGTACTGATAGACAGATTAAACTGATCATTTGTTGCTCTCATATATGAGCCAGGATGGCGACAAACGGAATACGACTAAAGTTATAGATGCAACTTTTATTAAAAAAATATTTTTAATAACAATAAGTTGTGAAATTGTAACTAATTATACAAGTGTATATTTAAATTTTGATGTACTTTGCCATAGCAAACCCCAGATTGGGATTTGTGTTCAATGTAACAGACCTTTAAATAAGACTTTTGAACAATTTTGTCTAGATGACAAATTAAATTGCCAGTACGCGTAATTATAGATGTATATATGTAAAAAAACGTCCATTTCATCAATTTGAAATGGACGTCCGGTTTTACAGTTAAGACTTAAGGACTGGAAATTTTTAATCCCGATAACCATGACCGAAGCGATGCCGGTTTTAACGGTTTTTTCAGCAGCACAATATTCAGTTCTTTCAAATGTTGTGGAAGTTCAGGGTCGGAATCTGCAGTAATCAGCGCCACAGGAACTTGCTCTTGACGATTTTCCAGAATGAAATCGAGACCGATTTTACCGTTATTCAAATGCTGATCGACCAGCCACACCTGAATGTTTTCTTGCTGAATCAGTTCTAGTGCCAGTTCAGGTTCGGTGGCTTTGAAGACTTGATAGCCCCATTTGGTGAGCAAGGTCGACATCCCTTCCAAAATGGTTTCATCATTGTCCAGGCATAAAATTTTATAGGCTTTGCTTTTCAGTGGAATTGCCTGGACTGGCGCGGCTACCACTTTTGGTGCTTCCACAATCGGCACTTCAATCATGAAGCAAGAGCCTTTGCCATATTCAGAATAGACATGTACAGGGTAGTCCAGCATGCTGGTCATGCGTTGTACGATGGCCAAGCCGAGTCCCAGACCCTGTTCACCCCAAGGCGAGGTATGACCGCAACGTTCGAATTCCTGAAACAGCTTAATCCGTTGTTCTTCAGCAATACCGGGACCAGTGTCCCAAACCCCAATACGGATATTGTTGGGTTTTTCTGCAGAACGCAGAACGCCGACAATCACCTTGCCTTTAGCGGTATAACGCAAGGCATTGCTGACAAAGTTTTGAATAATACGGCGAATCCATTGCGGATCGGTATCAATCCAGAATTGCGCATCATGCACACTGAATTTAATCCCACGTTGTGCCGCAATCGATTTAAATTGCAGTTCTAAATCACTAAGCAAGTCATGCAGGGGATAAGCTTGACGTTTCGGTTGAATCGTTCCCCCTTCCAGACGTGCAATATCCAGCAGGGCAGACAACATGCTTTCTGCCCCATGCAAGGCACGATCAAGTTGTTGCAGGGTCTTGCGATCTTCATCCGACTGAACGCTTTGTTCCAAAGCGGTACTAAACAAACGAGCAGCATGCATCGGTTGTAACAAGTCATGACTGGCTGCTGCAATAAAGCGACTTTTTGACATATTGGCACGGTCGGCTTGTTCGCGTGCCAGCTGCTGCTCGGAAAGCGCATTGGCAAGCTGCTGGGTTCGATCCTGAACTCGCCCTTCAAGCATGGCTTCATTCTCACGGAATGCGGTAATATCGGCAAATGTAGTCACGAAACCACCGCCTTCAATCGGATTGCCGCGCATTTGAATCACCCGACCATCTTTACGAATCCGTTCAAATTCATGCGCGCTACCCATGGCCATCCAGTGAATCCGTTTACGGACGTGTTCTTCAACGGAACCCGGACCGCATTCACCACGTTCTGCGTTATAGCGAATTAAATCTGCAATTGGACAGCCGACATAGACAATGTCTTTTGGATAATCGAACAGTTTAAGGTACTGATTATTCCATGCCACCAGACACATATTTTCATCCACCACACTCACCCCTTGGGTCATATGGTCAATCATGGTCATGATCAGGTTTTGGTTAAAACGCTGCCACTGCGATGCCTGATCCAGAATATTCGCCACCTGACCGAGAGCTAAGCCATTATTCACCATAGCCGTGGTGAGCAGGGTACGTGCGGAAGCTGAACCGATGGTTCCTGCCAGATATTGCTCGGTGAAGCGCCACCACATGCCATTGGCACTGCTGTTTTCATTCAGAATGACATTGTTTTGCGCACAGAATTGCTGGAAGGCTTGAGTGGCAGCACCTTCACCGGTAATCCGTTTGGCCAAGGCAATTAAATCTCCGACTTTTAGACGGGCTACATCATGTTGCAGGTAATTAATATCACTGGTCGTGCTATGCGAGGGTAAGGGCTTGGTTTCATAATAGAAAAAACTTTCTGCTTGAATTTGTTCTGCAATACTTGGGCGGAAAATTCGAGACACCCAAACATAGAGCAGGATATTAAGCCCTAAAGACCACACCACACCGTGGGTCAATGCTGCAAAAGACTGAAAACCGAGCAATGCTTCTGGACGTAACCAGTTAATTCCCAAAGGTCCCAGAGTCAGGAATTGTTGGGTAAACTGGCTATATTCAGCAGGCAAGCTACGCAGTACCGTCGGTAACAGCAAGGTATATGCCCACATTACAAAGCCGGTAATCAGACCTGCATAAACCCCTTGTTTACTGCCACCACGCCAATAGAGTCCACCAATCAGGGCAGGGGAGAATTGTGCCACTGCACTAAATGCCAACAAGCCAAAAACAGAGAGCTGGTCAATGTCATTAAAGAAATGGAAGAACAGGAAGCCCAGTAACATGACCGCTAAAATACAGACACGACGGGTAAATTTCAGTACCAAAGGCAGACGTTTATCGTGACGTGAAAGTATGCCCGTGCGCCAGAGTGCCGGCATAATCAGGTCATTACTGAGCATGATCGACAAAGCGACAGAGGACACCAACAGCATGCCGGTTGATGCAGAAAAACCGCCCAAAAAGGCCAATAGCGTCAACCATTCCTGGTTATAACTAAGCGGTAATGACAAAACGGCAACATCGGGAATGGCTAAAAAGTGCGGTGCTGCATGCAATGCCCAACTGGCAATGGGAATAATCGCGATGGTGGTCAAAATCAGATAAGTGGCAAACCAGCGACGTGCACCACGAATATGCTTTTCATCGCGTAATTCAACCACAGCCACATGGAATTGGCGCGGCAAACAAATAATTGCGAGTGCTGCCAAGACCGTTTGTACCCAAAAAGTTTCCGGTACACCAAACAGTTGAACCTCTTTAAAGGTATCTGCGACATCACTTGAAATTTGCCCCAGATTGCCGGGAGCATCAAACACAAAAAATAACGCAACACAAATTAAAGCAAATAATTTAACAAAGGATTCAAACGCAACGGCTAACATTAAACCGCCATGTTGTTCGGTATTGGCAATTTGCCGGGTTCCAAAAATCATGGCCAAAATGGCTAATATCCCAGTTAAGAACAGCACACCATTGGTGGTACCTTCTATACCTGTATCTTGTTGCAAAACCACGGCAGCACTTAAGGCAATGGCTCTAAGCTGCAAGGCCAGATAGGGAATAATCGCGATGACGGCAAGAATGGTGACCAGTGAGGCCAAGGTTCCACTTTTGCCATAACGCGCGGCAACAAAGTCGGCAATGGAAGAAATGGCATGATGTTGACGCACTCGACCCAAGCGTCGCCAAATATCATAACCGACCCCAACAAAGATTAAGGGTCCCAAATAAATCGGCAGGAAGATAATCCCTTCACGAACAGCGGCACCGGTCGCACCATAGAATGTCCAGGATGAACAATAAACCCCTAAAGTCAAACTAAAGAGGAGCATGCGACCACGGGTACTTAATCGACTCGCGTGTTTTTCCCCAAAAAAGGCACAGATAAAAAGTAATGCGATATAGAGGGCGAGAACCCCGATAATGAGCCAGCTGTTCATATTGCCTACAGTGTAAAACTATATCGTAATCATACCCTATCTGGTAATCTGACCAGTGTAATTGGTTAAAATTTAACGACCAAAGTATTAATTACAACAACCCAACAAGATTGTTAAGTTATACAACGTAATAATTCGAATTAAAAAATAGCGCCTAAGGCTGGGCACAAACAGGAGCATTGGTTATGGATGAGAGACAGGTAGAGCAAATTCTACAGAATCCAAAATTTAAACAGATGGTCAGTAAAAAAAGCACACTGAGCTGGACACTTACAGCAATTATGTTGTTCGTCTACGTGGGTTTCATGCTGCTCGTCGGTTATAACAAAGAATTCTTAATGAGTTCTTTTAGCGGTGGTGTAACAACGTGGGGCATGCCACTGGGTCTAAGCATCATCGTATTATCATTTCTACTTTGTGGTGTGTATTCCTATATTGCTAACAACAAGTTAGATCCATTAACAAAAGAAGCAATGAGAGAAGTAGAAGCAATTGCGAATGAAAAAGGACCGCACTAATATGAAATGGAATTCATTGAAGGCTCAAGCCCTTGCAGCATCAACGCTGCTCATGTCGGGTATGGTTATGGCTGGCCCAGATCTTGGAGCTGCTGAGCAGCAACCAACCAACTGGCACGCAATCATCATGTTTGTGATTTTTGTTGCTTTTACTTTGGTCATTACCAAATGGGCAGCGAAGCAAACCACCAGTACGACAGATTTCTATACTGCCGGTGGTGGGATCTCAGGTTTCCAAAATGGTTTGGCGATTGCCGGTGACTATATGTCAGCTGCTTCGTTCCTGGGTATTTCCGCACTTGTTTTTAGTTCAGGCTTTGACGGTTTACTTTACTCACTTGGTTTCATGGTGGGTTGGCCAATCGTATTGTTCCTGGTGGCTGAACGTCTACGTAACCTAGGTAAATTCAACTTATCTGACGTGGTGTCTTTCCGCTTGGCAGAAAAGCCAGTTCGTACTTTGGCGGCCGTGAGCTCACTTGTGGTTGTTGCGTTCTACCTGATCGCTCAGATGGTCGGTGCAGGACAGCTGATCAAACTGCTGTTTGGTTTGAACTACAACATTGCAGTGGTGATTGTTGGTTTGCTGATGATGGCTTACGTGATTTTCGGCGGTATGTTGGCAACCACTTGGGTACAGATCATCAAAGCGGTGATGTTACTTTCAGGTGCGAGCTTCATGGCATTTATGGTCATGAAAGGTGTGGGCTTTAGCTTCACTGAAATGTTTGATCAATCGATTCATATCTTCTCTAAAGTTCATGATATTACTTTGGCAGAAGCCGGAAATATCATGGGGCCGGGTAAGTTAGCCGCAAATCCACTTGATGCAATCTCTTTAGGTCTTGCATTGATGTTTGGTACTGCCGGTTTACCGCATATCTTGATGCGTTTCTTTACGGTGAAGGATGCCAAAGAAGCACGTAAGTCAGTGGTTGTTGCAACAGGTTTCATTGGTTATTTCTACCTTTTAACCTTCATCATTGGTTTCGGTGCGATCATGTACGTATCGAACAATCCACAATTCCTTGATGTGGCGAAAATGGCAGTGACTGGCAAGTTAGAGCTTGTTGGTGGTAACAACATGGCTGCGGTGCACTTAAGTGATGCGCTTGGCGGTGACTTGTTCATGGGCTTCATTTCAGCAGTGGCATTCGCAACAATTCTTGCAGTGGTTGCAGGTTTGACATTGTCTGGTGCTTCAGCAATTTCACATGACTTGTATGCAAACGTATTCAAGAAAGGTCAAACGACTCCTGAATCTGAACTTCGCATGTCAAAAATTGCGACTCTAGGTCTTGCAATTTTTGCGATGATTTTGGGTATTTTATTTGAGAAGCAAAACGTTGCCTTCATGGTCGGTTTGGCATTCTCGGTGGCTGCATGTGCCAATTTCCCGGTACTTGTATTGTCAATGTTCTGGAAAGGCTTAACCACGCGCGGTGCGGTTATTGGTGGTGTCGTGGGTCTAGGTCTTGCAGTGCTGTTGATTGTGCTGTCTAAAGCAGTTTGGGTGGATACACTAGGTATCTCTGATACGCCAATCAATCCATTTAACGGTCCTGCAATCTTCGCTATGCCATTGTCGTTCTTCTGCTGCTGGTTGTTCTCTGTGACTGATAATTCAGCACGTGCACAAGCAGAGCGTAAGGCATTTGACGCACAGTATGTTCGTTCAATGACAGGTATTGGCGCATCAGGTGCATCTGATCACTAAGACTGAAAACTGAACCAATAAAAAAGTCCCCTCAGGGACTTTTTTATTGTCTGATATTTAAGATATGTTTGATTGATAAAATATTTTTTTAAACTTTAATCAGTTTATTGGGTAGTGATTTTGAATTTTATCTTGGAGGATTTCATTGTTAAAATTTAATTAGGGGGCATTTGTTAATGATTTTTTTGGTGATTTTCATACAAATGGGTCACTGGTAGGGTGCTTAATTCATGCTAAGTTAATCAGATGAAAAATAAAGAAAACAGCATAATAAACAAAAACAGCAATATCTTGGAGGGGTAAATGCAGGCCTTTATTGATGTTTGGAAAATTTTTCGCTTATTACCTTCAGCATGGCTGATCTTATTGCAATTTATCATTTTAATATTATCTGTGGCAGGCAATTACAGTATGACCTATCGGACGTTGACCTGGCTTTTAGGGGTCTTGGTTTTACTGGTGATCGCTAAAGTCATTCGACAAACACCGATGTTTACCATTTTAGGACTGAGTTTTGTTGGTGGAGCGGTAATTTTTTCTTCACTGATTTTATTCGGCTTAAAATATCCCATGCTTCAAGTGATTGCGCATGGTTTCGAAGCTGCAGCCTATTTTAGTGCTGCATATGGTTTATTGCGTTATATGTTCGAAGACCGTTATTTAACCCGAGATGAACTGTTCGCTGCGGGTGCAGTATTTACGCTTCTTGCTTGGGGTTTTGCTTTTTTATATAACATTTGCCAGCTTTTGGTACCGGGGAGTTTTCAAAATCCCAATATGACTGGTTTACAAACATGGCTGGATTTATTGTTTTTAAGTTTTAGTTTGCAGTCGGCAACAGGCCTGTCTGATTTAATGCCGTTGAGTGCACCTGCACGTGTGCTGGCAGTGCTACAAATGTTTTGTGGTGTCATGTACTTGGCACTGATTGTTTCGCGTTTAATTGCCCTGCAATATATTACATATTTACCCGATCATGACGACGTTAATAAATAAGAGCAGAGCGATGCATGAGAATAATGGCTTTCCATCTGAATAAAGCTAGACAATAAAAAAGGACTCAATTGAGTCCTTTTTTGAATTCTTTTTCTAATTTCTAATTAGAAACGGAATTTAGCATTTACGCCTACAGTTTGAGTATCAAGTGCAAGTTGTTCAGCATTCGCATTTACATAGCTTGCACCAACTGCAACTGCTGGAGTGATGAAGTAATTTACGTTTGCACCCCAAGCTTTGTCTGGTGAACCAGCGAAGCTAGATTCCATGTAAGATGCACCAACGCTTAATTTCGGTGTAACAAAAAGAGTTGTACCTAGGTTGTAAGCAGTGTCTTCACCGTAAACTAAACCAGATTCAAAACCGATTGACATATTCGTACCGTCAATAGCACCTACGTATTTAGTACGTGCAGTGATCGCATCTTGGTCACGTGCAATAGTTTCAGTTTCTAAACCAGCTTTAACAACACCGTTAGAAAGAATGTTGAAAGCATCATAAGAATCTTGATCAGCAACGCTTGTATAACCAACAGCTACCAAGAAGTTAGGGATTACAAGAGCACCAAGTTCTAATGCATAACGATCACCTTGATCATCTTTTTCTACATTGTTTTTGCTGTCGTTAATTGTGTGGTTATAAGAAGCACTAGCGTATACAGGAACTACTTTAGTTGGAATATATGCTTCAGCTTTAGCACCATAAGTGTGAGAAACGATGTCTAAACCATCTTCATCATCATATTCGCCATAGTTATAAGCTACAGATATGTTAGACGCTTGGTTTAAGAAAGCTGCTTCAGCCAATGGACCTTTTGAAGAATCAACATCTTTAAGGTAGTAAGTACCTTGTACAGCACCGGTAAAGTTTTTGTCATTTGCTGTGTTATCAACGTACTCAGATTGACCTTGTACTTCGAATTGGTACGCTTGAGCACCGGTCATGGCTAATAATAAAGCAGTGGCTAAACCAAGTTTTTTCATAATAATTACCCGTTCTGTTAAAAAATGATTAAACAGTAGGCATTGTATTGTAACAAAACATTAAGTCAATGAACTATAATGACATTATTTTGTTGAGTTTTTGTATTAAATTATATAAATGGTTAAAAAATGTGCAGATGATTGATTTTATGTCAACGTTAAAAAACTTTTTTTAGAACAAATGAATATACGGATTTTTACAGCTTTTTTTGGAAAAAAACGGAAAATTCGAGAGCCTTTTAACAATGTAAAATTTGATAAAATTTTTTTATTAATTGTAAAAAACAATTTATAGAGCTGGCTTAAGTGTGAATTGTTTTGCATATTCTTAATTTTATTTAGAATTTAATACCAAAGTTAGCCTTAAAATATTTCATTTGAGTATAAAAAATAAACATATCATTTTTATTTATGTGATGATTTTTGCATTATTGTCTAATTATTGTGATTTAATTAAAAGCCAACTAATTCGATAGGCTTTACTTATTTGGTGATTTTTATCATAATCTATCTATCAAGTCATGTTACATTAAAATAATGTGATGATGATCTGATTCTCCATGAACAAGTTTTGTTTTTATATGCCCAACTTTCCCCAAGGTTGGGTTTTTTTTTGCCTGAAATAAATGTGCTCTGACTAAGATCTCATATTTAATAAAGAAAATATCCAAGTATCAGCGAAGTATTGAAACTAAAAAAATATTCTTCTTTATTTTTTGATCAATGATTGATTACAAAGCAGAATAGTTGAAAAGGTGCATTGGGAATGATTTGTAATAATTGTGCATCAATATAGTGCGTTATTAATGTTGATTTTGTGCTATTTCTCAATTTTTAGTCATAAAAAACCCCAGTTTTCTGTGAAAACTGGGGTTTTTTAGCCAAAAATCTCGGATAATTCAAAAATCCTGCTGAGGAATGATTTTGACTTGCCCTAATGCGGTGCATTATGCACTTATTTGTGGCATGTGTAAATATTTTCTTAGACCTGTTATAAAAATATTTTTAGCTATGTGTCATTCATACAAAATGATCTGAATGAATTTAATAAAAGTAGAAAATTTAGGCATTAAGAGATTTAGGTGAAACAAGGATTGTTTTACTTAAGCTACTGAATGGTCTTAATGCAATTAAGTGCTTGTCAAAAGAAAAGCGAACAGAATTCTATAATCAATCCATGATGCTGATGAGCGCAAGCAATTGAGCTTAGATATTTTGGATAAACTTGGTTTATTCTTTTATCTTCATTAGAGAGTAGTATTAATAATAATTTTTTATAAAAAATAAGATAAACGGTTGATAAGAAAGAATTAGTAGTATGAAAATCATGTAATATATACGATTGTATTATAAACGAAATATGATGATGATTGGCCAGTTGTTTTTGTGTGGGACGTACTGAATCCATGTATAAATTACGTTCGGGACATATTAGTCAACGGCTTTTCTTGTCGATGATTATCATTATCTTCTCACTGCTTTTTCTTTCTGTTCCCTTAATTGTCAGTAGCTATCAGAGCTATCAAAAAGCAGATCGAGCCTTAACTGAAATTTCTGCGTTACGTGCAGTTGCCGATTTAGCCAATAAAGTTTCACGCGAGCGAGCACCTGCGAATAAGGTGATGTCGAGCACTGCTGAAGAATTAGCTGAAAATCTACAAGAGCTGCAAGCGCATCGAAAAGAAGTTGATATACAAATTGATCAGACCATACAGATTTTAAATGCAGCGGGCTTTTCTGCTCAGGTACGAGGCTTATCTTCCAATTTAAAAGTAATTTTACAGCAAGGTCGTCAAGCTGTAGACGCGTATGCTGCTTTGCCCCGATCTAAACGTACTTCAAAACAACTTGATGATGCGATTAAGCAAATGTTCACGGCTTGGGATAGTTGTCACGAAATTTTAAAAAATGTATTGGTACACGCTGAAGCTAAAAGCACATCTGTTTCTGAATACTATACGCTGATTTTAATTCTGGCAGATTTACGTGACCAGGCAGGGCGAATTGCATCGAATGTCATTGCATCTGTCACTTTTGCAGAAAAAATACCTGAAGATAATCTGGCTCGATCATTACAGACTCAACATCAGGCAAATTATTTATGGGGCTTGGTCAATACCATACAACCTGAACAAGGTAAAACCCCCGAATATTTAGCTTTGCATCAAAAAGTAAAAACACAGTTTTTAGATAAAGGCATTCCAATTGTTGCGGGTTTAATTAATGAAAGTTTGCATAATAAGCGTTATTCATTAACCGGTACGCAATTGACAGAGGCTATGGTCGACAAATTTGTCACAGTGGTAAATTTGCAAACTTATATTTTAGATTACAGTGTTAGCGTTGCTCAAGATGAGAAAAATCAAGCGAAACAACAATTTATAATAACGCTGTTGGTTGCAGTAATTTGTTTGGTTACCGCATGTTTTACCATGATTTATGCGCGAAATGGGGTATTTAAACCTTTACTTAAAGCCAAAAATGCAATTCTTCGTTTGGCACAGCATAAAGTTGCAGATAGTGAATTTGATGAATTATCAAATGATCCAGTAACATTATTACAGGCAATTAAAAAGTTGAAATCCGTGCTACAGCAACGCGATGCTTTAGAATTCCAACTCAGAAATATTGCCAATACTGATAGTTTGACTGGTGTATCCAACCGTTTGGCTTTGGATGAATACATTAAGTATTTGGAAAAGAAACCTGAAAAATTTACTCAAACAGCCCTGATTATTTTTGATATTGATGATTTTAAATATGTAAATGATACATTTGGGCATATTATCGGCGATGAAGTTATTAGGCTAGTTGCGGAAAAATTACAATTTAATGTACGTACTTCGGATTTGATTGTGCGTTATGGCGGTGATGAATTTTTGGTGTTAATCGAACAGGCTGATTTTCAGGATGCTTGGGTTGTCGCGAATAAAATTCTTGAAGAGATTGGTAGCTCTGAACTGTACATTGCCGAGATCAATCAGAATATCCAGATTTCTGTGAGTGCAGGTGTGGCAGTTGGTGCAGCATCGTGGATGGCATTACTTGAAAAAGCCGATAAGTCTTTATTTCAGGCCAAAGAAAATGGGAAGAATAAAGTCGCGGGGTGATGGAATACATGCATTTTTATTGGAAAAGAGCACTATGTAAACTTTCATATAATTCATATCTGAGTCTTAGAATTTCTCCTCGATACCAAGTTGATTTTTCTTGAGTAACTTTTTCTCCATTGAAATAAGTATAAGAATTAAACTTTACTAAAAACTCTCCGTATTTTCTTAGGCATTGTTGTTGGTCTTTATAACCATATAATAATAGTAAGCCTTCATTTTTACTTAATAGTTGAAAGTCATTAAATAAGGATGCTTTTAATGGCGTTAATCTTAAATATATATTTTCTTTATCGATTGGATCTTTCTTAATTTCAAAATCAAAAATACTCCATACTTTTAAAACTAGATGATTTATTTCCTCAATGTCTGCAGAAATCTGCATTAAAATTTTTCGGTTATTTTCTAATTTATCTTTGGATACTGAAGCACTGATATTAGTTCTTTGAAGAAAGTAAGCAAAGAATCCTGTAATAATTGAGCCTAATCCAATTTTAACGGCTGTATCTATAATTTCTAATTCTGTCATATCTAAAAATAAAAAAACGGTGAATGAATCACCGTTTTATCATGTATTTAGCTGAAATAGAAAATTATTTAAGCAAAGGTTTTAAGAACTTCGCTGTATGTGAAACCTTAGATTTCACCACTTCTTCAGGCGTACCTTCGGCAATAATCATCCCGCCACCGGCACCACCTTCAGGACCCAGGTCAATCACCCAGTCAGCAGTCTTAATCACATCCAGATTATGCTCAATCACTACAATGGTATTACCCTTATCGCGGAGTTGATGCAGAATGTCTAACAGCTTGGCAATGTCGTGGAAATGCAGACCTGTGGTCGGTTCATCTAGGATATATAAGGTTTTACCTGTATCCCGTTTTGCAAGCTCACGTGCCAATTTCACACGTTGTGCTTCACCACCTGAAAGGGTGGTCGCAGATTGACCCAAACGGATATAACCCAAACCGACTTGCGTTAAAGTTTCCAGGCGACGGTGAATCACTGGAATGGCTTCGAAGAAATGCATTGCATCTTCAACAGTCATGCCTAAAACATCGGAAATGTTTTTACCTTTATAACCGACTTCTAGCGTTTCACGGTTATAACGGTCGCCATGACAGGCATCGCAAGGCACATACATATCGGGCAGGAAGTGCATCGCCACTTTAATCATGCCGTCGCCTTCGCATGCTTCACAACGACCACCTTTCACGTTAAACGAGAAACGACCCGCAGCATAACCACGGGCTTTAGCTTCAGGCGTTTGCGCAAATAATTCACGAATCGGGGTGAACAAACCTGTATAGGTTGCAGGGTTAGAACGTGGCGTACGCCCAATCGGACTTTGGTCAATATCCACGACTTTATCGAGGAATTGTAAGCCATCAATCGAATCAAATTTTTCAGCGGTTAAAGTGGTTGCACCGTTCAATTGGGTTGCTGCAAGCGGTAATAGGGTACGGTTAATCAGCGTAGATTTACCCGAACCCGAAACACCCGTCACACAAGTCATAATGCCTAAAGGAATGGTTAAATCAACATTCTGCAAGTTATGACCTGCAGCACCCATCAACTTGATTTTCTCTTCAGGTTTTGGCGGTTGAGTTCGGACTTTCGGCACTTCAATTTTTAACTTTCCGGATAAATATTGTCCGGTAAGTGAATCAGGGTTTGCCAAAATTTCTTCATAGGTGCCTTCGGCAATAATATGACCGCCATGCACACCTGCACCCGGGCCAATATCAATAATATGATCCGCAGCACGAATCGCATCTTCATCATGTTCAACGACTAAAACTGTATTGCCCAAGTCACGCAGGCGAACCAGAGTTTCAAGCAGACGGTCATTATCACGTTGATGCAAACCAATCGACGGTTCATCGAGGACATACATCACACCCATCAAGCCCGCACCAATTTGCGAAGCCAAACGGATACGCTGTGCTTCACCACCCGACAGGGTTTCGGCAGAACGTGAAAGACTTAAATAGTTCAAACCGACAGACACCAGGAAATGCAAACGCTCACGGATTTCTTTAAAAATTTTGTCGGCAATTTCACCTTTAGCACCTTCAAGGTTTAAATCCTGATAGTAACTTTCGGCATCGCCAATCGACATTTTGGTAATCTGCGCGATGGTTTTGTCTTTGACCCGGACGTTACGTGAAATTTCATTCAGACGTGAACCGCCACAGGCATCACAGGCTGCATTAGATAAGTATTGCGCTAAATCATCACGTACATAATTAGATTCCGTTTCACGGTAACGACGTTCCAGATGCGGCAAAATGCCTTCAAAAGGTTGCACACGTTTATGCTGACGACCACGTTCATCGATATAGCTTAAATCAACTTTGTCTTTGCCGGTTCCGTAGAGGAATTTCTTTTTGGTGTCGGCATCCAGTTCATTCCAAGGCGTATCCAAAGAAAAGCCAAAATGCGCTGCGACTTTTTCAATCATGCTGTAGTAATACGGACGTTGTCTGTCCCAACCACGAATCGCGCCCTGGCTAATTGAAACTTCATTGTTTGGAATCAGTTTGTCTGCACTGAAATGACTGCGGGTACCTAAGCCATCACAGACCGGGCAGGCACCAAATGGATTGTTGAACGAGAACAAACGTGGTTCAAGTTCGGCTACAGCACGATCACATTCAGGGCAAGAATGTTTTGCCGAAAACACACGATCTGCTTGTTCGCCTTTCATCCACGATAAAATCGCGATGTCACCCCCTAAACGCAGCGCAGTTTCAAAAGATTCAGCAATCCGGTTGCCCAAATCATCACGAACTTTAAAGCGATCCACGACCACTTCAATGGTATGTTTTTTCTTTTTATCCAGTTCGGGTGGGGTATCAATTTCGACAATTTCACCATCTACACGGGCACGGACAAAACCTTGGCTTTGCAGTTGTTCAAACAGGTTGGTGTATTCACCTTTACGCTCACGCACCACAGGGGCAAGCAGCATTAAAGCCGTGCCTTCTTCTAAGTTTTTAACTGCATCGACCATTTCTGAAACAGTTTGTGCCACCATCGGCAGGTCATGTTCAGGACAATACGGTGTTCCGACACGTGCATATAAAAGACGTAAATAGTCGTAAATTTCGGTGATTGTTCCCACAGTTGAACGTGGGTTGTGGCTGGTTGATTTCTGTTCAATTGCAATAGCAGGGCTTAAACCTTCAATAGAATCGACTTCTGGCTTTTCCATTTGCGAAAGGAACTGGCGTGCATAGGCAGAAAGCGATTCCACATAACGGCGCTGACCTTCAGCATATAAAGTGTCAAAAGCTAAGGAAGATTTACCTGAGCCTGAGAGTCCCGTAATGACCACGAATTTGTCGCGTGGAATATCGAGTGACACATTTTTTAAGTTATGGGTACGTGCGCCTCGAATACGGATATGACTTTGGCTCATAAAACATCTCGGTAATGTGCAAATTGAAGGTTATATATGATAGCGATTTAATTTTGTTCAAGCTGAATAAAATCGTTTTTTAACGACATATTATGTCGGCTGAATCAGTTTAGTTAAATTTTATAAGACTGTAGCGAGCTTTAGGAATAGTCACAAGCCTGAATAAGCTACTTTTAATGTGAATCGTGTTGCAGAGGGTATCGCTAAAAAAGCAAAATCACCGCACAATAGCATGAAAATAAAAAAGGAAATTAAAACAATGATTGCCAAAATTTTAATCACACTGATTGCATTACTGCATGTTTATTTCTTGGTTCTTGAAATGTTCCTGTGGGATAAAACCATGGGCATGAAAGCCTTTGGTAATAATGCAGAAAAGGCAAAATTGACCAAAGTTTTAGCGCAAAATCAGGGTTTGTATAATGGTTTTCTAGCAGCCGGATTAATTTGGTCGCTGTTTGCACCAGAAGCTTATGCCACGGCACTGGCCAACTTCTTTTTAGGCTGTGTTTTGGTTGCCGGAATTTATGGTGGCATCACCGCCAGTAAAAAGATTATTTATGTTCAGGCTATCCCTGCATTGA
Source organism: Acinetobacter sp. ANC 5414 (assembly GCF_013004295.1). Classification (NCBI taxonomy): domain Bacteria; kingdom Pseudomonadati; phylum Pseudomonadota; class Gammaproteobacteria; order Moraxellales; family Moraxellaceae; genus Acinetobacter; species Acinetobacter sp. ANC 5414. The sequence goes on along the minus strand of NZ_JABERM010000001.1, from coordinate 257,212 downwards.
TTGCCTTGATTGTGGTGAATTTAATTTAAGCAAAAGATATTTTGCGACGTAGACTATGCGACTCAATCAATTGATCTGTTCGGATGGATAGGGATGCTGGCTTTATTTTTTAAATGTAGTTTAGGGGCAGCCGTTGTTTTAATTATTTCTATCCTTTCCAAGAGTAAAGCTTTTTATATTGCCGGTCTGGTCCCACTATTTCCGACCTTTGCCTTGATTGCACATGTGATTGTGTCGCAACAGCAGGGTGCAGAAGCTTTGCGTAAAACTGCATTATTCGGTTTATGGTCGCTTATTCCATATTTTATTTATTTGCTATTGGTATATGTATTGGCAACCAAGATGTCGATGTGGTCATGTCTAGGTATAGCGACACTATGCTGGATTGTGGCTGCGGCAGGGCTGATTTATGGATGGCAGATGTTTCAGCCGTAAAAAAATCCCTCCCCTTGCGGACTCAAAATATATTTTGAGACTCCTCACCATTTAAAAATGGAGGAGTTTTTTAATTTACTCCTACTTTTAAAGTGGAAGTAAAAATAATCTTGATCACAAATTGAAGGAGAGGGGGATAATTTAGATACTGACTATCGAATCTTATAATTCATCCAAACCTAACCACTGGCGTTGATCATAGGCACTATCCCAGAACAACCATTCCAGTTTGGCAGCCGTGGTATAGGCATGATGCATTTTCTCAAGGGTATCGGCATCACAGCGTGCAGCGACTTTATCAACCGTGGCAATCACATTACGTACAGCCTCATTGAATTCTTCACCTGCATAGGTATCGACCCAAGCTTGGTACGGATTATTCGGTATTGAATTATCAACAATATCTTTACCGACTTCTGCATAAATCCAGAAACAAGGAAGTAAGGAAGCCAAGACCACCGGATAGCTTTCAGACCATGCCGTTGCGGTTAAAAATGAAGTGTAATGATGACAAGCCAAGGTTAAAGGAGTGGATTCAAATTCTTTTTTGGTGATATCAAATTCTTGCATAAAGCCATCATGCAGACTGCGTTCAACCACAATGGCAATTCTGGCAGCTTCCGCAAACTGAATCACGTCATCAGCTTCGAAGGCTTTGGCAGCACAAACTGCAAGTGATCGACCATAAGCCAGTAAATAATGCGCATCTTGAATCACATAATGACTAAAAACGTCTTTGCTCAAAGTCCCTTGTGCAAGTTCTTGGTTAAATGGCAGGGCTAAAGTTTTTTGATATAAAGCCAGATTTCGCTGCCATACCTCTTGAGAAAAGCTCATGTCATCATCCTGTCGATAATAAAAGAAGAATTTACAGAAGGCTGGACTATAGCAAGAGTTTTCGCGCTAAGATATCAAGCCGCATAAATAGTGTATTTATCTTCAAAAAAAATCATACGAAGAATTTTGGATTAATATCAAAAAGTCGTCATAATTGTGCACATAAAATCTTAAGCTTCTATTTTTAAGTTTTACCGAATTTACTCTCTATACATATTTGTTCATAGGTCGATCTATCATGATGAAACATTTTGGTTTCTCAATCATTTTTACGATCGTGTGTCTGGCTATATCTGCATATTGGGGCTTTACGCATGGCCCGGAAGCAGGTTTAAAGACCATGTTCACGGCGTTAACCATTACTGCCATTCTGGCCGTCATGGAAGTATCACTTTCTTTCGATAATGCCGTGGTGAATGCCTCGGTACTGCGCGGTTGGGATCATTTCTGGAAAATGATTTTCTTGACCGTCGGTATTGTTATTGCTGTATTTGGCATGCGTTTGGTGTTCCCGATTGTGATTGTTGCAGTCACTGCGGACATGGGCATGTTTGAAGTTGTGAAAATGGCGATCAATGATCCGATTAGTTATTCAGAAAAACTGATGGCACATCATGCTGAAATTGCAGCATTTGGTGGCTCATTCTTATTGCTCGTGTTCCTAAATTTCTTCCTGGATAGCGAAAAAGATACCCACTGGTTTAGATGGCTTGAGGCACGTTTGTCTAATCTAGCCAACGTACCTGCAATGTCAGTATTCCTTTCACTGGTTGGCTTGCTGATCATGGCAGCAAATGTAGAGGAAACTGCACGTTTAGCTGTGACCATGGCCGGGATCTGGGGGATCGTCATTTACATTGGGGTTCAAGTACTGAGTCACTTGTTAGGCGGTGAACCTGAAATTGATGAACAGGGCAATGCTGTGGCACATGATGCCAGTGGGGCATCTACAGGTGTGATTAAAGCCGGTTTTGGTGGTTTTATTTACCTTGAAGTACTTGATGCATCGTTCAGTTTTGATGGTGTCATCGGTGCTTTCGCGATTACATCGGATGTTGTGATCATTATGCTCGGTCTTGCTATTGGTGCAATGTTCGTGCGTTCAATGACCATTTATCTGGTCGAAAAAGGTACATTAGATGCGTATGTTTTCCTTGAACATGGCGCGCACTATGCCATTGGTGCTTTGGCATTCATTATGCTGGCGAGCGGTACTGGGTTACACGTACCTGAAGTCGTGACTGGTTTGATTGGTGTGGCATTTATTGTTTGGGCAGTGATTGCATCCATTCAATATAGTAAGCGTCAAGAACGGATCGGTTAATGGTTTTTTAAGAAAAACGGTTACAATAGGGGCGCATGAAAATGCGCCCTTTTTTATGATGGTTGATCCTTGAATAAATCAACATCCATAACATGAATGTTGTAGGATAGCCCATCGAAATTAAATTTATAAACCTAAGCTTATTGATATGATGAATGCTTTAGAACGCCGTTCAACCTTTGCCTTAAGCAGTATTTTTGCCCTGCGTATGTTGGGCTTGTTCATGATTATTCCTGTGTTTTCTGTGGCAGGGCAGTCATATCAAGGGGCAACACCTGCGCTGATTGGTTTGGCGGTAGGTGTATATGGTTTAACCCAAGCGATTTTACAAATCCCCTTTAGCTTGCTGGCTGACCGTTTTAGCCGTAAGCCTTTGGTGGTTTTAGGCTTATTGTTGTTTGCGCTAGGTGGTGCAATTGCCGCGATGTCTGAAACCATTTATGGCGTGATCATTGGTCGTGCGATTGCCGGTGGTGGTGCGGTTTCTGCCGTGGTGATGGCATTGTTAGCCGATGTCACCCGTGAAGAGCAGCGCAGCAAAGCCATGGCGGTAATGGGGATGAGTATTGGCGTGTCCTTTATGGTCGCCTTCAGTCTTGGACCTTGGCTCACCAGTCTGGTGGGTATTTCCGGACTGTTCTGGGTGACGACGCTGATGGGTTTGGCGGCAATTTCGATATTGCTGTTGGTTCCCAAAGTGACCCGTCATCATAAAAACTATCAGCAAGGTTATGTGGCACAACTAAAACAGGTACTGAAAATGGGCGATTTAAACCGCTTGCATGTTTCAGTGTTTGCGCTGCATTTATTGCTGACTGCGATGTTTATTTATATGCCATCACAGTTGATTCAGTTTGCTGATATTCCATTGGCCAGTCATGGTCTGGTGTATTTGCCATTGCTGATCATTAGCCTGTTTTTTGCTTTTCCAAGCATTATTTTGGCGGAAAAATATCGTAAAATGCGCGGCATTTTCCTGACTGCCATTGGCGGGATCATTCTGGGTTTACTGGTACTGATTTTTGGCTATGAATCAAAATATATTTTATTGGCAGGTTTAGGATGCTTCTTTATTGCCTTTAACGTGATGGAAGCCTTGTTGCCTTCTTGGCTATCCAAATCTGCACCGATTCAGTCTAAAGCCACAGCGATGGGTGTGAATGCCAGCAGCCAGTTTTTAGGGGCATTTTTTGGCGGCATGATTGGCGGTCAACTCTTGTTACTAAATAATACTTCGATGGGTTGGAGCATCCTGGCGGGGATCGCTGTAGTCTGGTTATTGATCAGCTTTGGCCTGGCTCAACCGCGTTATCTTTCATCGCTGGTATTGGCCTTGCCCGAGACAAAACAAACGGATGAGTGGACTTCTCAACTTTTGGCGATTCGTGGTATTGAAGAGGTTGTGGTGATGTCTGATCAGCAATTTGCTTATGTTAAAATTGATAAACAGCTTATAGATGAAGCTGCGCGACAAGATTTAACGCAGTTGTTGGGTAAAGAGGTAGCCATTTAAGCATAACTCTTATAAAGTAAAATACAGAAATAAATAGGAAGTGTACGTCTGATGCGTGGTGTTAATAAAGTAATTTTAGTCGGAACTTTAGGTAAAGATCCTGAAACCAAAACTTTTCCGAATGGTGGTTCTCTTACTCAGTTTTCAATTGCAACCAGCGATTCGTGGACTGATAAAAATACCGGTGAGCGTAAAGAACAAACTGAATGGCATCGTATTGTGTTGCATAACCGCTTAGGCGAAATTGCACAGCAATATCTACGCAAGGGTTCAAAAGTTTATATCGAAGGTTCATTGCGTACGCGTCAGTGGACAGACCAAAGCGGTCAGGAACGCTACACCACAGAAATTCGTGGTGAACAAATGCAAATGTTGGATAGCAACCGTCAGCAAGGTGAACAAGCTGCGGGTGGTGACAACGCGGGTTATAACCAACCACGTTTCAACAACAATCAAGGCGGCGGTTATAACAACAATAATAATAACCAAGGTGGTTATGGCAATCAAGGTGGTGGTTTTAATAACAACCAACAAGGCGGTTATGCCAACAATAACCCGTCTGCTTTCCAGCCGAAAGCACCGCAATCTGCACCTGCTGCGCCTGTCGCTGCACCTGCTGATTTAGATGATGATCTACCGTTCTAACTGAATTAAAACGGCAAATCGTCATCCAAAACCCTTTGTAACAACAAAGGGTTTTTTATTGTCAAAACCAATCACTTTTACAAAATGAACAGGAATTAATAATCGTGTAATTCGATTGTTTTTATAAAAAAGTACGGTTTTACCTATTCTGGAAACTTTCGTATTCTAGCTTCACAAGATAAGCAATCCCAGAAATCAGCTAGAGGAAATATCTCATGAGTTTAATCAATACTGAAGTAAAACCATTCAACGCAACAGCTTATAAAAATGGTGAATTCATTCAAGTGTCCGAAAAAGACATGATCGGTAAATGGTCAGTGGTGTTCTTCTATCCTGCAGACTTCACTTTTGTTTGTCCAACAGAACTCGGTGATTTGGCAGATAACTATGCTGAATTCCAAAAAATGGGCGTTGAGATTTATTCAGTATCGACTGATACTCATTTTACCCACAAAGCTTGGCATGACAGTTCTGACGAAATCAAAAAAATCCAATATCCAATGATTGGCGACCCAACTTGGACTTTGGCGAAAAACTTTGAAGTTCTGATTGAGTCTGAAGGTTTAGCAGATCGCGGTACTTTTGTGATTGACCCTGAAGGCAAAATCCAGATTATCGAAATCAATGCTGGTGGTATTGGTCGTGATGCACAAGAGCTTCTACGTAAAGTTAAAGCAGTGCAATATGTACATGCACACCCAGGTGAAGTTTGCCCGGCAAAATGGAAAGAAGGCGATGCCACACTTGCACCTTCAATCGATTTGATTGGTAAAATTTAATCTCAAGTTAAAATACTCTCCCCAAAAATCTAGGACTTAGCTCCTGGATTTTTTATAGCTTGAATTTAATAAATAAAGCTGGGTTACTAGGCTATTTGCCGCTCAATTTTTTGGTCTTCATCTTTAATGAATGATTTCTGCATGACTTTATTTTTTAGAGGGGGGTTACTAACTGCTTAAAGTAACTCAGACTTTTTTAAAGTAATACAACTTCAATGGCACTTCGCTCAACAGGATTAGTCTGAATGGAATGAATAGCTGGTTTTACGATTGGAAAAAGGTGATCCGGATTAAAAGCCATTTATGCGGATTTCTATCATTTTAAAATAGTCAGCAGATTATCCTATGCTTGGGACGCTCTATATTGCTCATGCGCTAGGCTAGCTACTTTAAAAGTTTTAAGATAAATCCATATTATTTCCTAGTGATAGGAGCTTTGAAATGAAAAAAATTATTGGCGTTTACCGTAACCAAAACATGCATTGGGTGGGTGATGGATTTCCGGTTAAAAACCTGTTTTCTTACGATCGTTTAGGGCAGGCGATTAGTCCATTTTTACTCTTGGATTATGCAGCACCGTATCATTTTAGTCCGACCACACAGCAGCATGGCGTCGGTTCACATCCGCATCGTGGTTTTGAAACGGTGACGCTGGCCTATCAAGGTGGGGTTACTCACAAAGATTCAGCAGGCGGTGGCGGTCAGATTAAAACTGGCGATGTGCAGTGGATGACGGCGGGGGCAGGTTTGGTGCATGAAGAGTTTCACTCTGAAGAATTCGCTAAGAATGGAGGCTTGTTTGAAATGGTGCAGCTTTGGGTGAATTTACCTGCGGCAGAGAAAATGACTGCACCTAAATATCAGGCCATTGAAGCACAAGATATTCCGGTCATTGAGCTTGAAAAGGGTGCAGGACATCTGCGGGTGATTGCAGGTCGCTATATAGACGAGCATGCAGAGCATTCAGGTCCTGCCTCTACTTATAGCCCTGTAAATGTATGGGATGGTGAGTTGAAAGCAGAACATGTGCATCATATTCATGTACCTGTCGACCACAATGTACTGGTTGTGGTGCTATCCGGTGAAATGCAGTTGAATGGAACGCAGCATGTTCAAGACAGTTCAATTGTCCTGTTTGCTCAAGATGGTGAAGCCGATATTCAGCTGCAAGCGATTAAAGACAGCAAATTCCTGATGCTCACGGGTCAACCTTTGAATGAGCCCATTCAAGGCTATGGTCCATTTGTGATGAATACCAAAGATGAAATCGTGCAAGCCTTCAATGATTTTAACAATGGCAAGTTCGGTGAGATCCCGGTTGCCAGTTAATTTTGGCCATTCATTGCTCATTCAAGAAATAAAGAAGCCCCTAAAATATTTAGGGGCTTTTTGCGAAATAAATTTTGTTGTTTTTACAGCATTTGCATAGTTATAGGGGGTTAATAGTGGATCTGATAGTCAAATTATTATGTGATGCATCATAGTGGTATTTTATGCTTTTGTAAAACGATCGTTATAATGTTGGTTAATATATCTGTTCTTTTTTAAAGGGTTTTTGAGGTTTATTTGGATAAATTTTAATAATTTATTGTTTTTATTTTAGATTTTTTCTATGTAAATAAATGTAAAAGTTTTTCGGATCTTCATCATGATGACTTTTGTTAAAAAAACATATTCTGGAAGATTTTAATACCGCCTTTTAATCTCGTTTGGTTCATAATTTCAATAATCTTATGTGTAACTGACGGATAATAATTTTGGATATTGCAGTTATTGGTAGTGGCATGGCTGGGCTAGCTGCCGCCAGAATTCTTAAAGATGCAGGGCATAGTATAACTATTTTTGAAGCCTTGCCTGGACGTGGTATGGATAGCCATAGCATTGAATTTGAAGGCGGTTTAATTGATGCGCCCTTGCGTGTGATGAATCCTCATTTGTGGAAAAACACCCTCAGTTTGGCGACTTATTTGGGTATCCCCACTTTCCCGGTGCGTACCTATATGGCATGCAGCTGGTTGTTTGAAGACCGTACTGAAACATGGCTGACCACCACGCGTAGTCGTATTGGTAACTTTCCGATTATTAACAACCGTAAAGGGCTTCAACAATACGGTTGGCGCTTGGTCAAAGGCATGCTGCAACTGAAAGCGGCCATCACTCGATTCTTCAAATCAAAGAATCAAGATATTACCTTGGCTGAATTTATAAATAATAATGATATTGAAGAAGTATTCTGGCATGGCGCAGTGATGCCGGTACTCTATACCATTTGTACCTGTAACCCGAAAACCATTGGCGAATGGCCGGCAAAACCTTTATTGACGTTCTTGCGTCAATTGACCGATGGCGATGCTTTGCTGCGTCTTCAGGGTGGCACACCGGCGTTGGTAGACAAGCTGATTGAAGGCATTGAAATTCATAATAGCTCTGCCATTACCCAGGTCAAAGAACAAGAAAATGGTGTTTTAGTTGAAAATGCGTTAGGTGAGCAACGCATTTTTGACCGTGTCATTGTGGCGACACCGACCAATAAAATTGAAACCTTTTTAAATAATGAACAATTTTCAGATGATATTGAGCTGTTAAAGAAATTCAAATTTGAACAGGGTCAATTGGTGATTCACACCGATCAAACCGTGATGCCACCCAAGCGTAAAGACTGGGCGGTACTCAGTTATATGATGGATCGTAAATTTACCCGTCAACAGTTCACGGTATGGTTGAATTCGGTTGAGCCAAGTCTGGTCGGTAAAAATCCGGTATTCCAGACCTGGCAGCCGGTGACTGAAATTGATCCTAAAAAAATCATTTCCAGCGTTACCTTAACTCGTGCTGTGGTGGACTCACAAACAGTGGCTTTAAATAAAGAGCTGCAACAACGCCATAAAGATCTAAACCGTAAAGTGTTCTATTGTGGTTCTTGGTCTTGCGATGGTTTGCCACTTTTAGAATCGGCAGTGACTTCAGCAATTCATATTGCGGAAATTCTTAATGCCCCATTGCCGTTTATGGGATTAAAACCTAAAGTTGAGGTTGCCCCACAACTCGGCTACTAATACATGAAATGGCTTCAAACGATTCAGCAGCAGTTTTCACAACATAAGTATGCGATTAACGCAAAACAGTTAGGGGACGATGCTGAACTCGCTTGGAGTAATTTGGGCTATTGGGATGATGCAACGTCATCCTATCCCGACGCTTGTCGTCAATTGGCAGATCAGTTGGCGCAAGCAGTCCATTTAACTTCAAATGACAGATTGCTCGATTTAGGCTGTGGGCAGGGCGCAAGTCTGCTTCATTGGCAGCAGCAATATCATGTTCAACACATTGAAGCTGTGGAATTACAATCCAGTTGTGTGATTCAAATTCAAAAACATCTTCCTCAACTTGCTGCGATTCACCCACACTCTTTTTTAAATTTAAAACAGATTCAGTTCAAATCTGGCTTTGATGTGGTGCTCTGTATCGACGCTGCCTATCACTCAAATTTGAATTCATTTCTAGATTCAGTCGGGAGTGTTTTAAATTCAAAGGGCAGACTGGGCTTTCATTATCTAATGTTGTCTGATCAATGGCTGGATTTAAATTCATTCCAAAAGAAAAAGTATCAGTGGTTGTTAAAAGCAGCGGATGTGAATTTAAATAATTTAATGACGGAATCAGTCCTGAAACAAACTTTGCAGAGCTATGATTTTGAAGAGATTGAAATCTTTGATTTATCTGAAGAAGTCTTACAGGGTTTTGCAAAATATTTTCACAAATTGCAGCAATTATCCCAACAGACTACAGATTTAGATGCATTTAAAATTCGCATGACAGCAAAATTATGTGCCAAGCTTTATGCAGATGGTTGGGTCAAGTATGTGCAAATCAGCGCGAAAAAATAATAAGCACTGATATTTTAGATAGTCTTTGAAAAGCCAAAGCCCAGAAACAACAAAGCCTCACTAAAAAGCGAGGCTAAGTATAAAATGGTGCCGGCACACGGATTCGAACTGTGGACCTACTGATTACAAGTCAGTTGCTCTACCAACTGAGCTATGCCGGCAACGTGGGATGAATAATAGCGAATTTTGTTAAAAACGCAAGCCAAAAAATGAGCGATTGAATTGCATTCATATTTTTTGATATTTTGAAAAATCAAAAAATGTATCGACGTAAAACAATCTTTCAATTTTAGCAGTGTTATTTATTCCTTAAAATTTGATATAAATCTTCAGCACATTCTTCTAATGTTAATGCCATGTCGATTTGCATTTGTGGCTTAAGTTCATCTGCGAGCTTTCTCCATTGTTCAATTAAACGTATGGCTTTCTGAACCTTATGTTTATTAATATCTTTGGCAATGGTTGGGGTATAGCCCCCACGTTTCGCATTCTTGATCTGTTTTACATAATTATGGCTGGTATTCATGCTTACTCCCGAATAGAAGTTTTTTATATGTTGAATATGCTTTTATGATTTGATTGAAGGTGCTGTAATACGATTATTATCAGCAGAATATTGCAGCTTGATGATAATTTTTTTAATTGTTGTTTTTATCGTTGCTTGATTCGAAATTTTAAATAAGAAGATTAAAAAATTATTTATAGTCATGCATAAAAATTTTGAAAATAAATGCACCGAGTAGGGTTTTAAGCGATTTTATAAGCAATAAAAAAGACCTAAATCGTTCGATTTAGGTCTTTTTTAAATTCTGGCGGTGAGAGAGGGATTCGAACCCTCGATACGCGCAAACGTATACACACTTTCCAGGCGTGCTCCTTAAGCCACTCGGACACCTCACCATTGCGCCGCGATGATAACCAAAAAAATCAACTCTGCCAAGTTGAAACAATTGATTTAAAGCAAAAGTTTTTTCTCGGTGATATGATGGCGAAAAAATTGTGTCTACAAACGAAGACAAAATATGCAAAGTACTGCAAAGAAAGCCGCCTTACCTGTGATTACCCTCGCAGCACTTGGGGTTGTATTCGGAGACATTGGTACCAGTCCATTGTATGCCCTTCGGCAATGTTTCCTCACCGCCCATCTCGCTATCACTGAAGCCTCCGTGCTTGGAATTTTATCGCTGATCTTTTGGTGCATGATGCTGACGATTAGTTTCAAATACGTCACCCTCATTATGCGTGCAGACAATAATGGTGAAGGCGGGATTATGTCGTTATTGGCATTGAACCTGCGGACCTCACGTATTGCCGAGAACAAAAAGATTTATCTGATTGCTTTAGGCTTTATTGGTGCATCGCTGTTCTTTGGCGATGGCATCATTACCCCGGCAATTTCTGTCTTGTCAGCCATTGAAGGCTTGAGTATCGCGACACCGATGTTTAACCAATGGTTAATGCCTTTAGCGATTGGTATTTTGGCTGGATTATTTCTCGTACAACGGCATGGTACGGCGACCATGGGGAAATATTTTGGCCCCTTAACCATGGCTTGGTTTTTATCTATTGGTGCACTAGGTATGTGGAGTATTATCCAAACGCCATTTGTATTGACCATGGTGAGCCCGCATTGGGCCTTTAACTTTATTGTCCATCAGCCGTATGTGGCTTTCCTGACCATGGGTGCAGTGATTCTGACCATAACCGGGGGCGAAGCCTTATATGCAGATATGGGACATTTTGGTCGCTTACCGATACGCCTCGCTTGGTTCATCATTGTTTTACCTTGTCTGCTGTTTAACTATGCAGGACAGGGAGCACTGTTGCTCCGTAACCCCGATGCAATTGCCAATCCATTCTATATGCTGGTTCCGGATTGGGCTTTATTTCCCATGATTGGTCTAGCAACTGCTGCGGCAGTTATTGCATCACAAGCGGTCATTACTGGCGTGTTCTCAATGACCAATCAGGCGATTCAACTGCGCTATTTGCCGCGCTTAACCGTGCATCACACTTCGGATGTTGAACAAGGTCAAATCTATTTGCCGTTCATCAATTGGGTGTTATTCATTTCGGTGATTATCCTGATTTTATTGTTTGAAAATAGTGCCAACCTAGCCAGTGCTTATGGGGTTGCCGTGACCATGACCATGCTCTGCGGAACCATTCTGATTTCATTTCTGGCCTATGGTTTTTGGCGTTGGCCAGTGTGGAAAGTTTTGTTATTTGCCGTACCTTTCTTGCTGATTGATTTTGTTTTTGTGGCATCAACTTCATTAAAAATTATTGCCGGTGGTTGGGTACCAATTGTGATTGGTGCAGTGGTTTATACCATTTTGATGACCTGGAAAGCAGGACGAGAAATTGTACTTGCGCGTTTGGAAAGAGATGCATTGCCGATCGATCTGTTTATCAAAAGTATTGGCATGAGTGCAGAAACACACTTTGTTCCCGGTGCTGCAGTATTCCTGACCGGTACGCCAAATATTGTGCCACATGCCATGTTGCACAATATTAAGCACAATAAAGTACTGCATGAGTTGAATATTATGGTGACGGTCATCACCCGTGATATTCCTTATGTGGCAGAAGAAGAGCGTAATAAAGTCGAGAAACTGGATGATCGTTTCTATCGTATTTCAGTGTATTACGGTTTTAAAGATCAGCCCAATATTCCAGAGGCACTGGAACAGGCATATCAACAGTTAGGTTTTGACTTCGACATGATGCAAATGAGCTTCTTTATTTCACGTGATCGACTGATTCATACAGTTGGAGATGGCTTATCTCCGTGGCGTGAAAAACTGTTTATTTCCATGCAACGCAATACCAGTCCAGTCAGCGATTTTTATCAAATCCCACCCAATCGCGTGGTCGAGCTGGGCAGTCAAATCGAAATTTAACGGCCAGAAATGATAGACAATAAAAAACCAAGGTGGAAAATCCTTGGTTTTTTATTTGGAGGATGAAAGCCCTGAAAACGAGAGAGTGATTAGTTCTCTGTTTGTTCTGCAGCCGGAGCTTCTGGAGAGGCATTCACTGGCGCATCTGTAACATCAGCTTCAGGTGCTGCTTGTACCACATCATTTGGTTGTGCAGTTTCAGGTGCAGCCGCAAAAGCTTCATTGTTCATACCTGTTTCTGCAGTATTCACCGGTACCGCCGCCATATTTTCATTGGCATCATTCACTGGCACTTGTGCAGCTGCAGTGCTTTGAACTTCTGTCTCAGACGTTGCTTGGGCTGGCTCAGCGGTTTGTTTTGCTGTTGTATTTATATCGGCAGCTTGTGATGCATCTGTAGCTAAATGGGTTTGTACTTGTGTCTCAGATCCAGCTTGAGTCGGTTCAGCAGCGATTTGGCTTGCATCGACAATACGGATTTGACCACTTGTCACTAAATCTTGAATCGAACCTGCTTGACCATTCACGCTAGTCGTCATTTTAACTTTAGATAAACTTTCTAAAGAATCGCCAGGTTGAATTGCGGGTTCTGCGAATGCAGTTGCACTCATTAGTCCTGTAATGAGACTTAAACTTAACAGCTTCGAATGCATAAAATACTCCGTAGAAATAATAATTCCGAATCTTGCGTATTTTTACCTTGTCATAATGAGGATCGGTTTTTCAATCAAACATACGTAAAGCCATTAAGAGTCTTTATAAAAGCTTTAGAAAATGAGACATACTGTTACAACAACTGTGCTTTTGTTAACCATGTTTTGCTTAAATGTTAAACAAATAACTTTCGCTACATATACTTCATTTTCCCTGCTTGTTAAGCTCATGGAAAATGAGTGTTTATCTAGAAATGGCAATTAAGAAACGTAAAACCAGTAAATCTTGGGTTCAACTTTTAAATCAAAATAGTTTAAAAATTATTTTAGGTTTGGTCGCGACCAGTAGTTTTGCGATTGCGTTTGGACAAGAAAAAATCCAGCAATTTGTTTCATTGCCATCTTCATCAAATTCGGCTTGTCTAGATCAATTTTATCGTGATATTCCACCTTATTTAACAAAAGAAAGTCTCAATAAAAATACTTATCCACTGTGTTTTAATGGTTTCAATGTAATGTATTCAGGGGTGTCTAAAACGCCTTTGTGGGTTGCAGAAGCTTTGACTCCACAACGCTTAAGTCAAAAAATTCCACGTGAAGATAGCTTTCATGAAGAAACCAAACTCAAAGTGGAACATCAGGCGACATTAGCGGATTATAAAGCGTCAGGTTATGACCGCGGACATATGGCACCGAATGCAGACATGCCCACCAAAGCTGCGCAATATGACAGTTTTTCTCTCGCCAATATGGTGCCGCAAGCGCCTAAAAATAATCAGCAGGTCTGGCGTGAGTTAGAGGAAGCTACGCGGGCGATTGTGACCAAGCAGAAGCAGGAAGTTTATGTGGTCACAGGGCCAGTATATTCTGCGAAAAAACTCAAAACGATTGGTAAGGGTGTCATTGTTCCAACAGCGACCTACAAAGCCATATATATGCCAAAAACAGGGGCTGCAGGTGTGTACTATGCCGACAATACCCTGAAAGATACTGCACCAAAAGTGCATGTGATCAGTATCTGTGCATTGGAAGATCTCACTGGGATTAATATTTTTCCTCAGTTAACAGAAGACCAAAAGCGCAATACTTACAATTTGCCATTAAAGGCAAGTGCGGTCAAAGCGACGCAGAAAATTGCCTATTCACATTGGGACGCAGAAAGCCAGTGTGCCGAAGAAGTCAGTGCAGATGCGCTCAGCACTTTGCAGAAACAGTTTAAATCTTCCTCGCTAAGCTCGTCTGCAACCGCTACCACTACACCAGTGGGTGAGAACAAGAATGTGGCACCAACGATGGATTCAAATACTCAAGATTCAATTGTTAAACAATTGATTGAAGGACTTTTACAGTACATTTTACAGTTGTTGAAATAAGCCTTTTTTAGGTAGGATGAGGGAAATCATCCTACCTTTTAAATAACAACAAAGATCAGTGAGAATACAATGTTCAAGCCTTTTGTAAATGGTACCGAATCGCATGCTATTCACGACCTCACTTTAGAAAACCAAGAAGATTGTGTCAGTATTTATGGCAATTTGCAGTTGACTAAAGATCAGGCTGGCTTACAAGCTGCCAAGGCTTTACAGGCATTTTTAAATGATGTGGTCAGTGCCTTAGAGAACGAACCCAATTTGCCGGAGAAAATTGATCGTCAAGATGAACAGGAAATTGAAAATCCATTTTTATAAATAGCTATAAAAACAAAATGTTCCACATGGAACATAAAAAAGCTCACCTGATGTGAGCTTTTTTATGGGTGATATTTTACTCTTTTTTCGAGGCCACTACTTTATAAATGAGCGCGCCAACAATGGCACCAAAAATCGGAGCTACCCAGAATAGCCAAAGCTGAATTAACACAGCTGTTTCCGCAAAGAAGGCAACGCCGGTACTCCGTGCTGGATTAACCGAAGTAATTGAACATTTCTCAATCCCAACAGGATGAAGAGACATGACACTAGTATGACCGGGATTAGATTTTAGCAATATTGTTGTTGTCTCCATTGTTGTGGTGTAGAGCCAGTCCACTGTTTAAAGGCGCGTTGGAAAGCACTTTGTTCAGAATAACTCAGCAATAAAGCAATGTCTTGCAGGCTTAAATGCGGATCTTTTAAATATTGTTCTGCTAGCAGATGTCGAACTTCTTGCATGCGCTGTTGATAGCTTGTGCCTTGTTGTTGTAAATGGCGTTGTAGCTGGCGTACCGACATGTTTAATTGCTGGGCAATGGGTTCGATTTGATACAGGTTTTTTTGTAAGCCGGTTAAAATTGCCTGTTGTAGACGTTGATCCAGTTGGGTGGAATTGGGAAGCTTGTCCAACAGCGCTTGAGCTTGCTGCATCAGCAGATGTTGCAGGGTTTGGTCACCTTGCTGAAAAGGTCTGGCAAGCTCGTAAACAGGCACAACAATTTGTGCAACCGGTTGTGAAAAGCGAACTTTACAACGGAAATATTGCTCATATAGCGCGATATTTTTCGGTGCCGGATGAACAAAATGAACTTCATGCAGATGAATATCATCAAATTCCATGAAGTGTTTCACAAACTGAAACAGCAAGGCGATCGAAATTTCATGGGTGAGTTGGGTGGTCATATGAAAGGGAATATCCCCCCAACCAATGGTTAAATAGTCACCCCGCATATTGACATGTAAAGCACTGCCATCGTAAATCAAGCGGTGAAAATCATGATAACGTTGTAACACTTCCCCTAAGGTATTACAGGACAGCGCAATATAAGCAAGGATACCGAGATGTTTGGGTTGTACAAATTCGGCAATATCCAAGCCCAGTGCAGGCACTTGAATATGCTGTTGCATATCCGTCAGTAAGTCACGCCAAACACAGAAGTCAAAACGTTCCAAGTTTTGAATTTGTTCCAGTTTTTTAGAAATAGTTATGCCTTTAGCCTGGCTATAGGCATAAAGTAAATGTCCAAGTCCCCCGTAAACGGAGCCTGTGTAATCCTTGAGTTGTTGCATATTGATCTTTTTATTGTCGTAATTTGTCAATGAAATTTTATTTTAGGGTCAATATTTAGCACAGTTCATTGTCTATATTCAATACAATTGAAGGAGAACTGATATGTGGAAAGGTTTTTTGGTTGGATTGGTGGTGGCCAATGGCTTTGAATGGATTGCACATAAATATATTCTGCATGGTACGCATCGTACTGGAAAGCCGCGTTATAGCCCTGTGCCAGAGAGTATGAAATCGCATTGGGAGCATCATCGTGAAGTACGAAAAACGGCATTTCATGACCATGGCTATGTCGAAGGCATTTCAAACTGGCGCACTAAAAATGAAATCGTTTCTCTGGCAGTAGTGGCGACGAGCACCAGTTTAATGTTTTATCCTGTCTCGAAAGGCATGGCTTTGGCTGCAGTCTATAGTGCCTGTAATTATTATTATATTCATCGCCGTGCCCATTTAGAGCCAGACTGGGCAATGAAAAAAATTCCCTGGCATTATGATCATCATATGAATGCTAATCAGGATGCCAACTGGTGTGTGACCAAACCTTGGTTTGACTATCTGCTCGGAACCCGGGTGATTTCATCGAAAGATTTGCAAGAACAGAATCCGCTGGGCATCGCATTACCTCAATCTATTTCAAAGGTATTGAATTTTGTGGCAGAGACTTACTTTCCGGCAAAATGGGTAGAAAAAGTGCTTCCATTATCGGTTGAGAAGTAAAGGATTTAGCATTTATGATTTTTAATTTTAGTGAGTTTAAACATCTTTTTATTTTAAATGGACGATCAATACTCACTTTTTAAAGTCATGTCGTAAATTGTCAATATTTTTGGCATTGATGGTCAATATTCCACTGCTTTTTTATTCTATATTTGCCACATCGTTAAGTTGTAAGCAAACTTGACCTAGTCAGTGTATATATCTTTTGTTTTACCTTGCAAGAAACCACGCGCTCTAGTTTTCTTGGTTTATAGGGAGTCTCTAAGACTCCTTTTTTTTATCTCAAATTTTATTCTGGCTTTATTAAAATAAAAAAAGGGTGTTATTAAAACACCCTTTTAAAGCTTGATCACATCAAAAAATTAAAGACGCATTTCAATGCCTTGTGCTGCTAAATATTGTTTTGCTTCTGGAATGGTGTATTGACCAAAGTGGAAAATAGACGCTGCCAAAACTGCATCTGCTCCGCCGAGTAAAATCCCATCCGCTAAATGTTGTAAACAGCCGACACCACCCGAAGCAATGGTCGGAATGTTTACGCGATCATTGATTTGGCGCATTAACTTGAGGTCGTAACCCGATTTGGTGCCATCCGCATCCATAGAGGTAATCAGTAGTTCACCTGCACCATATTCAGCCATTTTCACAGCCCATTCAATGGCATCAATACCGGTAGGTTTACGACCACCATGAGTGAAAATTTCCCATTTATTTTCACCGGTTTTTTTCGCATCAATGGCGACCACAATACATTGTGCCCCAAAGCGTTGCGATGCTTCTTGTACAAATTCCGGATTAAATACCGCAGCCGAATTAATGCTGACTTTATCTGCACCCGCATTGAGTAATGAGCGAATATCCTCAACTTTACGCACACCGCCACCCACGGTTAAGGGAACGAATACACTTTCTGCCATACGTTCAACAGTACGGTAAGTGGTGTCACGACCGCTCGAGGTTGCAGTAATGTCTAAGAAGGTAATTTCATCGGCACCTTGTTCGTTATAGCGACGTGCAACTTCAACCGGGTCGCCTGCATCACGAATATCAAGGAATTGCACACCTTTCACCACTCGACCATTATCTACGTCAAGGCAAGGAATAATACGTTTAGCAAGCATAATTTTTTCCAAAAATAACAGCCGATTATGAAACTTCGCCACGAAGGTGCTACACCTTGGTAGTTGGAGAATGTATTCTATCAAAATTATGTAAGTTTTTTTGCAGGTTTTCTATGTCGGTTTATACCACTTTGACTTTACAGGAAGTTCAGGCTTTTGCAGCACCTTATGGATTAGAGGTGATTGACCTGATTCCCATTCAAGGAGGTATTCAGAATACAAACTATTTTTTAGTTTGTAAAAATGCTACGCAGTATGTGCTGACTATATTTGAAGAGATGGATGAGCAAGGCGCAGGGGAATTGGTTCCAGTACTTGAGCATTTAGGCAAATATGGTTTAGCAGTACCCGTGCCGTTAAATTATGCGGGTAAAGCCATTCATACGCTTAAAAATAAGCCTGCTCAAATTGCACCACGCATGATCGGTCAACACCCGATGCCATCGACTGTGGAACAAGCACAAGCGATTGCCATTGCCCAGGCGAAAATGCATATCGCATTACAAGATTTTCCTTTAGAACGTGCAGAATATCGTAATCATGATTATTGGTTACAAGTCGCTAAAGAATTAAAACCGACTTTAAATCCTGCGGATGCTATTTTGTTGAGTGAAGTTCTGGGTCTGTATGAGGCTTTAACTGCGGTCTATCCCAACCGTCCTAAAGGTTTTATTCATTCAGACTTATTCCGTGATAATACCTTGTTTGAAGGTAACGAATTAAAAGGTATTCTGGATTTTTACGAACTGAATAAAGATGAGTTTCTGTTTGATATCGCCATTACTTTAAATGACTTCTGTACCGAGTATCCAGACGTATATTTAAACGAAGTTAAGGCACAAGCTTTCTTGGAAGCGTATGAAACCGTACGTCCATTAACAACTGATGAAAAAGCCTGTTTAGAGATATATTTGGCTATGGCAGCAGCTCGGTTTTGGCTGATGCGTTTACAAGTTGCACAAAAAAATGCACAACAGGGACGTACTGGAGATGATATTTTGCAGAAAAATCCACAAGAGATGCGTAATATGCTGGTAGAGAGACTAAAATTTGTGACTGCTTAAAAATAGGAAATAAAAATGCGCGATCAGGGGCGATTAGTCGAATGGTTTGATGAGAAAGGCTATGGTTTTATTCAACCGAATGATGCCTCGAAAGATCGCGTGTTTTTACACATTAAGGATTTTGCTCGTCAAGGTCCACGTCCTATTATTGGTTGTGCACTTGAATACACGGTATTGTTGGATGGAGAAGGGCGTTTTCGTGCGCAACAGGTGATGTATCTCAAAGCATCTCAAACACAAAAAATATTGCCCAAACCGAAAAATGTAAATG
Organism: Acinetobacter sp. ANC 5414; assembly: GCF_013004295.1. Taxonomy (NCBI): domain Bacteria; kingdom Pseudomonadati; phylum Pseudomonadota; class Gammaproteobacteria; order Moraxellales; family Moraxellaceae; genus Acinetobacter; species Acinetobacter sp. ANC 5414. Next base: position 238,084 of record NZ_JABERM010000001.1, on the reverse strand, counting down.
TACAACAACAAAAATTAAAACCCATGCAAATCGCCTGTGTGGGTTATATTTTGGCTTTGGCTGTTTTCACCCTATTGGGAATGTTGAGTGGAATGGTGTTGCTGTTTATCAGCATCATTAATGCCCTGACTTACTGGATGTATGCCCAAGATAAAGAGGAAGCTCTGCTGGGCAATCGCCGTGTACCTGAGCAAACCTTACATATTTTATCCTTTCTTGGGGGCTGGCCTACAGCATGGCTGGCACAGGAAAAAATGCGCCATAAAACACAAAAACAACCGTTTAGAAAAATTTATTTTTGTACTATAGCCTTAAACATTCTTTTGATTTTATGGCTGATTTCTCCTTTAAATGTCATTAAATTTTAAAAGAGAATGCTTACTTTAAAAGGTATAACAATGAATTATTCTATAGATCAAGATTCCAATCGTACCCTGACTTTAATTCTTTATGTCCTTTATATTATTGCTATTTTTACCGGTGGCTTACTGGCGGTTATTGCATTAATCATTAACTATGTCAAACGCAGCGATGTACGCGGCTCTATTTTTGAAAGCCATTTTATCTGGCAAATTCGGACCTTCTGGTGGTATTTATTCTGGAATATTATTGCTTTTATTCCGTTCTTTTTCTTGTTTTTTACGGGTGAAAATACCGATCTTTTCGCGGGTGTGGCACTTATTGCAACCACGTTCTGTCTAAGTGTTATTGGGATTTCCTGGATCTGGATTGTCTATCGTGCCATCAAAGGCATTATTCGATTGAATGATAATAAGCCAATGTATCAATAACAATATTTGATCATAAAGAGGCAGCGTAAAGCTGCTTTTTTTATAAATAACATTGTTTTAAAAATGGGTAGCTTACTTCTTACTTGCAGAACATTGTTTTTTATCGCCTAATTTAGTTTGTTCCCTCTCCTATGGGAGAGGGCTAGGGTGAGGGTAATAGAGAGCAATTAAATTTTTAAGGATTCACTTCTTTATTTTTCTTTAAAAACTTCGGTTTCCATTCACTCACAATCACACCTAGCACCACCAATACCCCACCTAAAATGGCAAGTATAGCTAAACGTTCACCTGCGATACGTCCATCAATGCTGCCCAAACCGGTTCACCTGAATAAATGATTGCCGCTTGTGAAGGAGCAACTTCGCGTTGTGCCCAGTTCATCACCAGTTGAATGGCTGCACTGGCTAAGCCCAGTCCACAGAGAATCATAATAAGTGGCCAAGAAAATGATGGATTCCACGTTTCACCGGCCACAGGCATCATGCAAAAAGCAAAAAGAGAAGCAAAACCGAGCTGAATCACCGTCACACGGCGAACATTGACTTTACCCGCAAAGAAACTAATCAGAATAATTTCAAGGGCGATGGCGATTGAACCGAGAATGGTAATGATCTGCCCAAAGTTCAGCTGGATTTGACCAAAGCCATTGCCGGTTAAAAATACTAAACCGAGAAAGGCTAAACCTGCACCGCACCAAGTCATGATTTGTGGCGTTTTACGAAACAACAGCCATAATAAAATCGGCACTAGAGGCACATATAATGCAGTTAAAAAAGCCGATTCACTGCTACTGATGGTTTTCAATCCAATCGTCTGCGTACCATAGCCAATGGCAATCACCAAGCCAATCAACGCACCTGCAGCAATTTCTTTCAGATTTATACCGCTTAAATCTTTCCAGGAAAAAAGACAGACAAATAACATCGCTGCAGCAAAACGACAGCCGACAAAAAACATCGGGCTGGCAAAATTTAAACTGTATTGCACAGTGAGGAATGACCCACCCCAAATCATGGTAATCAAAATTAAGGCAAGTTGCGGGGCTTTGGTTTTAAACCAGGAAGGAGCATTTGACATATTTACACGAGGGAGAAATTCATTTGAGAATCTAAAAAATAAAAAAGAGGTCCGAAGACCTCTTTAGGAGGAATCAAATCTTAAATAGATTGGTCATCCCAAAGTGATTGTGCTTCACGAAGGTTTAGTGTGCCTTCGTAAATTGCACGACCGGTAATCGCCCCTAAAATGCCCGGTTGGCCTTTTAAGTTGCGAACGTCGTCAAGATTGGTTACACCGCCAGAGGCAATGACTGGCAAACCTGAATAAGTCGCTAGGTTCACAGTCTGTTCGATGTTTACCCCTTGCATCATGCCGTCACGGGCGATGTCGGTATAAACAATGCTCGATACACCTGCATCTGCGAAGCGTTTTGCAAGGTCAGTCGCTTTTATATCAGTGACATTTGCCCAGCCATCCGTTGCCACCATGCCATTCATGGCATCGATACCGACAATGATGTGACCGGCAAATTTCTTGCATGCTTCTTCAACAAACTCAGGATTTTGAACTGCTTTAGTCCCGATAATGACGAAAGATACACCTGCATCCAAGTAATGTTCGATGGTTTCAAACGAGCGAATACCACCCCCAATTTGAATTGGAAGGTCAGGTTGAGCTTTAGCAATCGCTTCAACCACAGGTTTATGGATTGGCGTTCCGGCAAAAGCACCGTTTAAATCAACCAAATGTAAGCGGCGCGCGCCTTCATTTACCCAATGCTGTGCAGTTGCAACTGGATCGTCTGAAAATACGGTATCGTCTTCCATACGGCCTTGTTTTAAACGGACACATTTGCCATCTTTCAGGTCAATTGCAGGGATGATCAGCATGCTTTCGCTCCTTGCCTAATCTCGTTAAATTCGTTGTGTGCCATCTTAGCAAAGTATTGCTAAATCTCTAAGCCTCAGTTTCAGCTTTTATTTTATTCGGGCGAATGCGTAATTTTAATGAACTGTTGGGAATATGTTTAGGAAGTAAGCCCAAAGCAAGTAATTTTTCAAAGATTAGTACCGGTGCATAAGCATCGGCAGCCGCGTATTGAATTTGATGGGGGGTCAGTATTTTGCGTGCCCAGTTGGAGGTACTGATTTTTTTACTTTTAGGAAAATTCACCTGAAATAAAAGCGCCATGGCATTTTTCAGCCCCATGGGATTGGGGAAACCAAAGGCGGAGAAGCATTTAGACAGTTCAATCACGCTATTCAGCTCAATGCCTTTTTTACGAAACAGATGTGCATCATTTTTTAAACCGAAGCCGACTTTAACTTGATCCCGATTTTCAAAAACAGGTTTTAGAAATTCTAGAATTTGTGGGCTAATCTGAAATAAATAAGCGCTATCGTGATTGGCCAATTGAATCAGATGCGGTCCTGTTGATACTTCACCGACTTTAAAGGTGGGTTTGGATTCAGTATCAAAACCAAGTAATGCACAGCTTTTCAGCTCTTGTTCAAGGGCAAGACATTGTTCAATGCTGTGAATCACATGAATCTGCTGCAAGGGAAGATTCTGAAATAAAGGCAATTCCTGAATTTGTTCTTTGCTCGGTAAGGTTTGAAGCAGTGGTACTTCCATAATTATCAATAGAGGGGGGATTATGATTCAGCTTAATCGCTTTTCCGAGTTTAGGCAAAATAAAAGCCCACCGAAGTGAGCTTTGTTTAAAACTGGTTGGAAGAGCTTTAGATATCCCATTCCACAAAGTTTTTCAGCAATTGTAAACCAGCAGTATGGCTTTTTTCTGGATGGAACTGAGTAGCAAACAGGTTGTCTTTATGCAGCGCCGTGCAGAACTTTAAACCGTAATCACAAGTTGCAGCGACCAGAGCAGCATCTTTCGGTTCAACATAGAAACTATGCACGAAGTAGAAGCGCGCATCCTGTTCAATGTCTTTCCACATTGGATGACTTGGGTCGACCTGATGTACCTGGTTCCAGCCCATATGGGGAACTTTTAAACCCGCCATCTCTGGAAAATGTTTCACTTCACCTTCAAAAATGCCCAGCGCATCGGTACCGCCATTTTCTTCAGAGTGCTGCATCAAAGCTTGCATGCCGACACAAATTGCAAGAACAGGCTTGTTGAATACGGCATTGCGTACCACTTCATCAATACCTGCTTCATGCATGCCTTGCATGCAGTCACGCATGGCACCTACACCTGGAAATACGATTTTATCGGCTTGGGCAATCAGTTTGGGATCATTGGTCACATCTACAGTTGCACCCACATGTTCCAGGGCTTTGGCTGCAGAGTGTAAATTTCCCATGCCATAGTCAAGAAGGGCAATACGGGTCATTACAAAGTACCTTTGGTTGAAGCAACAGTATTTTCTGCACGTGGATCGACTTCACAGGCCATACGCAAAGCGCGTGCAAATGCTTTAAACACGCTTTCGATTTGGTGATGGCTGTTTTTACCTTTCAGGTTGTCAATGTGCAGCGTCATTAATGCATGATTTACAAAGCCTTGAAAAAATTCAGAGAATAAATCCACATCAAAACGACCAATCATCGAACGTGTAAATGGAATATCCATAAACAAGCCCGGACGACCGGATAAATCGACCACGACACGACTTAAAGACTCATCCAGTGGTGCATAAAAATGACCATAGCGTTTTAAGCCTTTTTTGTCGCCAAGTGCTTGCGCAAATGCTTGTCCGAGTGTGATCCCGCAGTCTTCTACTGTATGATGATCATCGATATCCAGGTCACCATCACAGTGAATATCGATATCGAATAAGCCGTGTCGCTTGATTTGATCAATCATATGATCTAAAAATGGAACACCTGTGTTGAGGGTGCCTTGACCCGTACCATCAAGATTCACCCGAACTCGAATTTTGGTTTCGTTAGTGTTTCTTACCACTTCACTGATACGTTGCGTCATAGACACGTTCCTCAAAAAACGTCAAAAATGATGATGTAAAAATTTTTCGCGATGACGAAATCATCGCATATTAGATTGCTCAGGAGGGTTAATCAATGCCTATTACCGTACATGCTTATACTTCACTAGAAAATGACGAAGTGCGCAGCCAGCTTGAGCGACTGTATGACACCAGCCCGGAATTTGGAGATGGGCAGGATGCCATTGAACAACTAGAGCAAAACTTGGCTCAGTATACCTTAGTTTACACAGCAGAATTTAATACTAAGTTGATTGGGGCGATTTGGTGTACCGGACAAGGGGAAAGTAGAGTTTTGGAAAATATTGTAGTGCATCCGGCTAACCGTGGACGCGGGGTTGCAGAACGACTGGTGAGCGAAGTCTGCCGACTGGAAGAAGAAAAAGGCGTTAAAGTTTTTGAACCGGGATGTGGGGCAATTCATCGTTGCTTAGCGCATTTAGAAAAAATTTAAGCTTGAATACCTTATAAAAAAGCAGCCATTGCGCTGTTTTTTTATGCCTGAAAATAGTACTGGGTTAAATAATAAATTGAGTTTTAAATAAAAAATAAGCAAATAACTTGAGATTTGCTGTAAAAATAAACACTTGTTTAAAAAAGCATAAAACCTGCTTGACTGAAAAACACTTAAACTGTTTAATACGCGACATCGGCGTGATAGCTCAGTAGGTAGAGCAACGGATTGAAAATCCGTGTGTCCCCAGTTCGATCCTGGGTCTCGCCACCATATTCAAAATCTATTTCAAGATTTCAATCCCTGATCCGATCAGGGATTTTTTTTGGGTAAAAAATATTCGATCAAATAAAAATGTGATGAATTATATTGACTATTGATGCCAGATACGGCTTAATACACCGCATCGGCGTGATAGCTCAGTAGGTAGAGCAACGGATTGAAAATCCGTGTGTCCCCAGTTCGATCCTGGGTCTCGCCACCATATTTGAAAAAACCTCAAACAATGTTTGAGGTTTTTTTTTGTCTAGCTGTTGGCTATGGGCATTTATAATTGCATGCAAAGTGCAGTAAAACACCGAGAAAAATTGCATATCAAGAATAGATTTGGGCTGAAAGACCGTTCATCCGAGTCAAGGTGAGCCACAATGGAATTTCATGTAGGCTGTAATGTATACAATTACAGTGAAAAATATTTTTCTTGCATGATGTGAAACTGGATTGTCTTGAAATTACGTTGCGAGTCAAGTTTATGAATCTTATAAAAATTTCTGCTTTAATGCTGATATTAGGTTGTACTTGGAGCATGATGGCCCACGCTGATGACATTGTGATCTTGCCAACACTAAAAGTATTGGCTGAGCCAGAATTACGTAAAGAAACAGGGATTGTGCCATATCAGAATGAGGAAAAAAATCTCCGTGCATTACAGCATCAAGTCATTCGTAATTCACGTGAAGCACAAAACTTTATGATCGACAGCCATATGATTGCCAATCTTGACATTCAGCCCTTAGAACCACAACCAGACCTGAATTCGTTATCCCCCTTACTACAACAGTATGTATTGAGTATTGCTCAGGGTTTACAGTCGAGTGATCCTACACAAGGCTTGTATATTATGTTGCAACCCTTTGGTATAGACCGTAGCAACAGTATGCGACATATCGAACGTGGTAATGTGCAGATCGACAGTAGCAACAGTATGCAACATATTGACCGTGGTATGCATATACAGATCGACCTGAACAATGTCAGCATTGGTACGCTTGAACAGTCTATTAATAATTTTTCTGTACCTGATGTTATGACACCGAAAAAGTAACAATTTTTCTTGCTTTACATCTCTACAGATTGAGCTTTATTTCTTAATAGAATCAAAGTAATAACAATTCGATAATAAAAAATGAAAAGAATGGTGCTCCCCGTATTCACTTTTTTATCGGTGTTACTCACGGCTTGTAGTGGTGGCGGCGGAGATCACTTCAACTCTTCTTTTGAGCAAACTTTTACCTTCGGTTCACAAACCTATGTTTGTCGCAGTGAAAAAGCGGCCAATGCTTGTGGCGGTGCGAGTCAGGACTGTTCAGCATGTGAATTACAGTCATCATCTTCACCTGTGATTACTCAAGTATGTGCTCAGCCAGTCGCAAATACGCATAGAGTAACAACTGATGGCTGCGTGTTAAGATTTACCAATGATACCTAAACCAGTTTTAAAATTGATCAGGTGATTGATTGAATTAAGGAATATTTTGAGAATCATTCAATGAAAGACCTGTTTTCCAATCAGAGTCTTCGCTATAAACAAGCCCGCCCAAATTATTCCATCCAAATTGTGAAAGAAATTTTAAAGCATGTTACAGGACGGGCGTTTGCATGGGACTGTGGAGCAGGGTCTGGACAATTCACCCAATTATTAGCCCCGTATTTCGATTATGTGATCGCAACTGATATCAGTGAAGCACAGTTGCAGCAAGCGCCTTATTTTGAAAATGTCAGCTATCAGGTGCAGGCGGCCGAGCAGACCAGTATTCCTGCACAATCTATTGATCTGGTTACCGTGGCACAAGCCATTCACTGGTTTGACTTTGATGCATTTTATACAGAAGTCAAATGGGTGCTTAAACCGCAAAGTGTATTTGCTGCCATTGATTATGGCCTGATTGAGGTGCAGGATGCTGTGATTAACAGTTTGGTTCAACAACTGTACTTTGACACTTTAAACGACTATTGGGACAGTGAGCACCATTATATTAATGAGTTGTATCAAACCATTCCATTTCCTTTTCATGAGCAGGCTGTACCAGAGATGCATTTGCAATATCAATGGTCACCACAGCAGCTGCTCAGCTATTTAAAAACATGGTCAGCGCTCAAGCATTATCAAGATAGAAATGCTCATGATCCGCTTCAACTCATTTCAAACGCTTTACAAGCTGTGCCTGAAAATTTAGATGTAACATTTCCTGTATTTTTACGCGTTGGAATGCGAGAAAAATAACGATTGTGGTAGAGGTTTTATATCGGCAGGACAGCATAAGCAGGAGGAGATAAAAATCTGATTTATAGAAACATGATCCAGCGTACAGCTTTTTTATAACAGCAGGTCTGATGTTTTTTAAGATGGGAAATGAGATGGTTTTTTAACGAAAGTTAGAATGTCCCGCAAGACCACTGGTCAGGGGCAACTGGCTGAAAGGCGCATACGCTATACAATTACAGGTGTCGACGGTTGTTTGTTTACTTCAATTCATTGTTGAGTAGAACTACCATGAAGCTCCTAAAAAATTTGTCCTGCGCAATTGTAGCGATTGCCGGAAGTTTTTCCATTTCCTCTACTTTTGCCGATATGGCGAATGCCCCTGGATTAAGTCCCTTAGCAGAATCTGAGTTAAGAGCTGAAACCACACGCCTAATTCAATATAAAGAAGATCCTCAAGAAATGAGAGCTTTGCAGCATCGCATTATGCAGATCCAGAGGGATACTCAAAACTTTGTTGTTGATCCTACTATTGTAGCGACGATAGATCTTGTGCCTGATGGACCAATGCCAGATATCAACAGCTTGCCACTGGCATTGCAGCAATATGTTTTGGCCATTGCACAAGGTTTGCAATCAGCTGATCCAAGAGAAGGCTTGTATATTATACTCGCGAATTTTGGTATAGACCGTAACGCAACCAATGTGCAAATTGCTCGAGAGCAACTTTCATTGGGTGTTTTGGAAAATACTTCGCTAAATGAAGCAATCAGAGAGTTGCAACAACAGCGAAGAACGATACCGAATAATGGCATTCGCTAGTTAGGCAGTATTCAGATACAAATATTTTTCCTTATCACTAAAAAAGGATGCTCATCAATAGCATCCTTTTTTACGGCTAAAATGCGTTATCGCAGATTAAGCAGCAGATTTTTTAAACCAAGAGAAGAATGATTTTTTCTCAGCTTTTACTTCAGTTTTAACAGCATCCGCTTTTTCAGCAGTCGCTTCTTTAACTTCAGCAGTTTTTTCAACAGTCGCGTCTTTTGCTTCAATCGCTTGAGCAACAATTGCATCTTTCACTTCGGCAGCTTTTTCTACTGAAGCATCTTTTGCTTCAGTTGCTTTAGCAACAGTCACGTCTTTAGTCGCAACAGTTTTAGCTGCAACTGCATTTTTAGCCGCTACGGTTTTAGTCACAGTTACATCTTTTACGTTAACCGCTTTAGCGACTGCTGCATTTTTTGCAGCAACTATTTTTTCTGCAGCAATTTCTGTTTTAACTTGAGCTTTTTCTTTTGTTATTGCGGCTGCAGCTTTAACAGTGCTGGCGGTGTGAATGGTATCTGCTTTTACTTGTGCTTTTGCAGCAGCAACTTTAGCCGCTGGAGTTGCTTCTACAGTGGTCGCAGCCATAGCAGATGTAGTCGCTGCAACCAAAGCGATAGCCAGAGTAGTTTTAATCGTATTCATGATGATTACTCAATTGTGAGAATAAAGAGAAATTTTGTACTTTTTATATTAACGCTTGAGATACTGATCTTTTTAAAGTGAAGGACTTAATGAGGTTTGGTTGTGTGAATATTCAACTAAATTTACAGAGTGATAACAGGATGTTGCAGAGTGGTTACATATGTTTGAGTTTGTAGTCCCATCCAGGTTTGATGGAATAGCAATGGATATTCTTGATGATGCTCATGATTTAATTTTTTATTATTGATGTTGAATGGGTTGCAAGCTTTGGTTTTTGTCCAGAAAAGCCATTATGTAGTTGAAGAAACGCATTTCATTCTTTTAAACATGACAGTTTTGCAATAGTGCTGTCATCTGCTGTTCAAATTTTATTGCTAGATTAAAACGGTCGCAAAAATCACAACATAAAATCTAGGCAGGTGAGTCATGAAAACCATACATGTTTTTGATGATATTCAGCATGTGTATAGTGAGTTTGTTGCTAATAAAAACTATCCAAAACTAGAAAGCTTAAACAACAGGGGTAAAAATCGTTTTTTCTTTAATCAATACTTTGAAATGATTGAAGGCTGGCATCATACCGAGCAGATTGTGATTCAGTTTAATCGACAGTATTACAGTTTGGACACCGGTAGCGCCCCCGACTTTATGGACAAAGAAAAATATATGGAATGGTTGCGCGAAGAACTGTTGCAGTAAAAATGTTTTTATCTAACTTTTTAAAGTCCCCTCAAAAAACTGTCCGTACCGGGCAGTTTTTTGCTTTTGATCGGGCATGGGTTCTGCAAAATGGAATGTAAGCAGCTTATTTCAATCTGCGGTTGAACGGGCTATGCTAAAACATCGTCAGCGAATTGATTTCAGACAGATCATTGATCATTTGGAGCGCAGCCTTTTATGCAACAGCTTATTTGTTATAAAGAACTTCCTGTCTGGACACAGCAGAGTATTCCGCAAGGTTTTAAAAATCAGCACAATACCAAAGCCGGTACCTGGGCAAAATTGACCGTATTAAAAGGTGAGCTGCATTTTGCCATGCTGGAAGAGTCGGGAGCCGTAAAGTCTCAGCATGTCTTTACCCCAGAGCAGCAACCTCGCTTTATTGAACCGCAGGCCTGGCATAAGATTGTTTCTGCCAGTGATGACATTGAATGTCAGCTCAAGTTTTACTGTCAGCCACAGGATTACTTCACTAAAAAATATCAGCTTTCACCCACGCACTCGGAAATTCTGGCTGCTACGCCGTATTTGCAAGGTGGGCGGGCTTTGGATGTAGGCTGCGGGCAGGGGCGTAATGCGCTGTATTTAAGTCAGCATGGTTTTGAGGTAGATGCCTGGGATGTCAATGAAAATAGCCTGCAAACCTTAAGACAGATTATTCAGGCTGAGCAGATTGATAATATTCAGGTGCAACAACGTGATTTAAATGCAGATCAAAGCATTACCGGTCATTATGACTTTATTTGCTGTACTGTGGTGATGATGTTTCTGGAAGCACCAACGGTGAAACCTCTGATTGCACAGATGCAACAAGCGACTAATGTGAATGGTTTTAACCTGATTGTGTGCGCGATGGATACCGATGATATTCCTGCACAGCCTGACTTTCCTTTTACGTTTAAAGCAGGCGAGTTAAGTGCGCTTTACGAGGGATGGAACATTATTAAATACAATGAAAATGTCGGTGAGTTGCATCGGGTCGATGAGCAAGGAAATCGGATTAAACAGCATTTTGCAACGTTATTGGCGCAGAAAGTTTAATAATAGTTACTTGAAAATATTATGATTTTAATTTTTTAGAAAATATTTAATTCACAATGGAAATTCCCTCTCCTTTTTTAGGATGAGCGTAATTACGCGCAAGAGGGTGAGGATTTTATTAAAACATCCCCTCATCCTAACCTTCTCCCCAAGGGAGAAGGAACCTTCAATATTAATTTCACTGCCAATTAATGTTTACTTTTTGATTTATGAAACAGATCTATTAAAATTCAAAACATAAAAAACCCCGCAATAAGCGGGGTTCTTTTTATCTAGGTATTTAAGAATTAAACACGTTCGATAATCGTTGCGATACCTTGCCCCAAACCGATACACATGGTCGCAAGACCGATTTGTGTATCTTGCTGTTCCATAACGTTCAGCAAAGTCGTTGTGATACGTGCACCAGAACAACCCAATGGGTGACCAAGCGCAATTGCACCACCGTTCAAGTTCACACGGTCTTGCTGGTCATAAATACCTAAGCCTTTAAGAACAGACAAACCTTGTGCAGCAAATGCTTCGTTCAATTCAAAAGTTTGAATGTCAGCAATCGACAAGCCAGCACGTTTAAGCGCTTTTTGCGTTGCAGGAACTGGACCGTAACCCATGATTGCTGCATCACAACCTGCAACCGCCATAGAGCGGATTACAGCGCGTGGCTTAAGACCTAAAGCTTGCGCACGTTCAGCAGACATCAATAACATTGCAGAAGCACCATCAGACAATGCTGAAGATGTAGCTGCAGTCACTGTACCGCCTTTCGGATCAAATGCTGGACGTAAAGTCTGGAACGCTTCAAGGTTAGCATCTGGACGAATCACTTCGTCGATGTCGCACAGGATTTTGAAACCGTTTGCATCGTGACCTTCAACACCAATAATTTCGTTTTTGAAACGACCTTCTTGTGTTGCAGCCCAAGCGCGGCGGTGAGATTCTACACCGAACGCATCCTGTTCTTCACGAGTGATGCCATTCATGCGACCTAACATTTCAGCGGTTAAGCCCATCATGTTAGATGCTTTTGCATAGTGTTTAGACGCTTCAGGGTTGATGTCGATGCCGTGCATCATGCCAACGTGACCCATGTGCTCTACACCACCGATGATGAAGATATCACCCTGGTTAGTTGCAATTTGCGCCGCCGCAGCGTGGATTGCCTGCATTGAAGAACCGCACAGACGGTTAATTGTTTGACCTGCAACCGTTTTAGGTAAGTCTGCCAATAAACCAATGTTACGGGCAATGTTCATGCCTTGTTCTAGGGTTTGATTTACACAACCCCAGATCAGGTCTTCAACTTCATTGACATCAAACTGGTTACGAGCAACCAAGGCACGAACTAACTCAGCAGATAAGCTGTCAGCACGTACATTGCGGAACATACCGTTTTTGGTTTTACCCATTGCTGAACGTACGCCATCAACGATGACAACGTCACGTGGATTTAAAGTAGCCATTCACGTTGCTCCTTAACCGTAGAATTTTTTGTTGTTAGCAGCCATGTCACGCAACATTTGTGGCGCTTCATAAGCTTTACCTAAGTGTGCATATTTGTCGCAAAGCGCAACATATTCAGCAACACCAGTTTGGTCGATGTAACGTGCTGGACCGCCACGGAATGGAGGGAAACCTACACCCATGATCATCGCCATGTCCGCTTCTGATGCAGTCGCGACAATGTTGTCTTCCAGGCAACGAACAGTTTCGTTACAGAAAGCCAGCATCATACGGTCAATGATTTCTTGCGCGTCAAATTCACGTTTTTCGCCAGTCACTACAGATGCAATCAATTCATACGCTGTAGGATCAACTTTTTTCGCTTTCTTACCTTTACGGTCTAACTCGTATTTGTAGAAACCAACGTCATTCTTTTGACCTAGACGTTTTGCTTCGTACATGGTTTGAATCGAACCTTTAAAGTCCGGTTTCATACGGTCAGGGAAGCCTTCAGCCATGACTTCTGCACCGTGAACGCCGGTATCGATACCGACAACGTCCATCAGGTAAGCAGGACCCATTGGCCAGCCGAATTTTTCCATCACTTTGTCGATTTGCTGGAAGTCAGCACCATCTTTAAGCAATAAGTCAAACGCACCGAAGTAAGGGAACAATACGCGGTTTACCAGGAAGCCCGGGCAGTCGTTGACTACGATTGGTGTTTTACCCATTTTCTGAGCAAGAACCACAGTCGTTGCAATCGCCTCGCTTGATGTTTTCTCACCACGGATCACTTCAACCAACGGCATCATGTGAACTGGGTTAAAGAAGTGCATACCGACGAAGTTTTCAGGACGTTGTAGCGATTCTGCCAAACGTGTGATTGAAATCGTAGAGGTATTTGATGCAATGATGGTGTTTTCACGAACTGATTTTTCAGTGTCTGCAAGAACCGCAGCTTTGATCTTCGGATTCTCAGTCACTGCTTCGATCACGATATCCACTTCTTTAAACTCTTCCAAGCTTAAAGTCGGGCGGATGCGAGCAAGCGTTTCACCCATTTTCGCAGGGGTCATTTTTTTGCGTTCAACTTGTTTGGTCAACAATTTGTTCGCTTCAGACATACCTAACGCCAATTGTGGGTTACCAATGTCTTTCATGATGATTGGTGTGCCTTTGCTTGCCGCTTGGTAAGCAATACCGCCACCCATGATACCCGCGCCTAGAACAGCCGCCTGGTTTACAGGATGTGCACCTTTTTCATGTTTTTTCGAAGTTTTTTTCACCAGCTGGTCATTGAGGAATAAACCAATCAATGCACCCGCTTGTGGTGTTACCGCAGCTTTAGCGAAACCTTCCGCTTCAACTTTTAATGCTTCATTACGTGGAAGGCTTGCACCCGCTTGTAAAGAATCAAGAAGAAGTTTAGGCGCAGGGTATTGAGCAGGGTTTGCTTTCGCAAGAACCACGCCTTTAGAAGAGTTAAACGCCATCATCTGTTCGATTGGGCTGAGTTTAACTGGATCGAGTTTTTCCTGACGTTTTGCTTTCCAGTCTAGGCGACCAGCAATGGCTTGTTTAACCAGGTCAATTGCGGCTGCTTGAAGTTTGTCAGCAGCAACCACCGCATCAACAGCACCGTCTTTCAGTGCAGCATCAGGGCGTTTAGGATTAGCCATCGCCATCCATTCAACCGCATTGTCAATACCAATCAAACGGCTTAAACGAACCGTACCACCAAAGCCCGGGTAGATACCGAGTTTGATTTCAGGCAGGCCGACTTGAGCAGCTTCAGACATGACACGGTAGTCACATACCAGGCACATCTCAAAACCGCCGCCCAATGCCATACCATTGATTGCAGCAACTTTAGGAATTTCTAAATCTTCAAAGCTGTTGAAGATTTCGTGAACAGGCATCGCCCAATCCACAATTGCTTTTTCGCCTTGAGCAAAGTTATCACCAAATTCAGTGATGTCTGCACCTACGATAAATGTTGATTTACCAGAGGTAACGATTAAACCTTTAACGTCGCTGTTGGCTTTAACAGCGTCAATTGCCGCTTTAAAGTCTTCAATCGTTGCACGGTTAAATTTGTTGACCGACTCACCTTGTAAGTCAAAGCGGAATTCTGCAATTCCGTCCGAAAGCATTTGGACGGTAATGGCATTGCCAGCGTGGATCATGCCTGATCTCCTTTATTTTGGAGGACTTATTAAGTTGATGTTTTGAAGCATGTACGCATTTCCCGCGTACATCGAGCTTCGCTAATCTTACGATAACTATATCCAAAAAGAACATAACAAGTTGTATCAAGCGGTGACGCAAGGGTCATCAATTTTTTTTCAACACACCCTTGTAGTGGACCACTCTGCTTTTACTTTGCTTTGTAAAAATGTGATGAACTTTTTGTTTAAATTAAGGTTTTTTAATCATTTCGTGGCTATTTATATCGGGTATAAGTTTTTAATTTCAAGTTTTTTATTGGTCAGTTTTAGTCAAAATGGTCAATTGAGCTCAATTTTTCACTCAATGAAGTCATAATTATTGCAAAGTTTAAGTTGAAGATTGCAAATCGGCAGTGTTGATGCGTATTTCATTTGAATAAAACTGAATATAGTTTTATTCAAATACTCTGCCAAATGTTTGACTGCATAGAGGGTTATTTAGAGGATTGTTTAGATGATTATTCGGGCTGAATCATCAATTGCCCATCCGCATGGCTCACAGTTAGCAGGGCTTTTTCCGGATAATTTAAAAAATAAACTGCCAGAATCGGTTCCAGTTCGGTTCGCATTTTTCGCGCCAAATGGCGTGCGCCAAAACGGATATCGTGATCTTTGTAGAAGTGTGCTTTGGCGGCATCGGTTAAAACCACAACACGTTTTTGATGCTGTAATCGTTGATTGAGTTTCTCCAGTTCAATCTCCACCAGCTTCGGCAGGGCATTCTCCTGTACCGCCTGATAATGCAAAGTGCGATCAATCCGGTTTAAAAATTCAGGATCGAATTTTTTAAACATCACTTTTTCAATAATGCTTTGGGTCGGTATTTTTTTGAGGCAAATATCCTGCATTTTCTGGGGCAGAAAATTCAGTTTATCCAGATATTGCTGCGCAGCTTGTGCACCGACATTACTGGTCATAAAGATCATGCAATTACGAAAGTCGATGGTTTTTGTGCCGGACGTTAAAGTGAGTTTTCCAGTATCCAGTATATTCATTAAGCCACGAATCACTTCGGTGGAGGCTTTTTCCAGTTCATCAAACAGCACAATTCCCGGACGGGTATGTGAACCGGCAATCGCTGTTTCATCAAACAGGCTATGACCTTCTTTGGAACCGACATAACCGGGAGGTGCACCGGTAATCGCAGCGGCATAATGTTCTTGTGCCAAGGTGTTCATATCAATACGGCAAAAAGCATCCGGGCGGCCGTAAATCGCTTCGGCGATCAGGCGGACCGTTTCGGTTTTACCGACCCCGGTTGGTCCCAGCATTAAAGTTACAGATAGAGGACGTTCAGGACTGGAAAAATCGGCTTTGACCACATGCAGCATTTTTTCGATTTCTTGTAATGCAGCATCCTGTCCAATAATAAGCTGCTTCAATAGCTGCATGACCTCAAGCGGTTCAAAATGAAAACGCGGCTTGCCAATCAGTTTATCTTTTTCAGATGTGCTATGCGTTGCAGTTACAGGTTTAACGATGTGCATGGCATGATTGTGGGTCGTCATTCAGTTTGATCCAAATTCTTCAGATGGCTTGAGCATAGCAAAATAAGCCAGATTTACTTATAGCTTTTAGCAATCAGGTGATTGCTAAAACTTTGTATGATTATGGGAAAAATCCCGAATTGGCTTGAAAATGGCGTGAAAACCATCACATCATGTAGCAAAGCAGACATCATTGTGAATAAGGCTGAATGTGAACGAAAACGCACGTGAAAATATTGAAAAGATTTTAGCCAATATGACCACTTTGCCTGGGGTTTACCGGATGCTGGGTAAAGATGGCGAGCTGCTGTATGTCGGTAAAGCCAAGAATCTAAAAAACCGCGTGTCGAGTTATTTCGTTAAAACCATCGAGCATCCGAAAACACAGGCTTTGGTGGCGCGGATTTATGATATTGAAACGCTGATTGTCCGTTCCGAAACCGAAGCCTTATTGCTGGAACAGAACCTGATCAAACTGCATCGTCCGCCGTATAACATCATGCTGCGTGACGATAAATCTTACGTTTATATCTTTGTTTCCAGTGACAAACCTTACCCGCGCATTGCATCAGGGCGAGGCAAAGGCAATCATCAGGTCGGCAAGTTTTTTGGACCGTATCCGAGTGCCTATAATGCCCGTGATACCTTGGTGGTGCTACAAAAACTGTTTAATGTGCGCCAATGTGAAAACAGCTATTTTGCCCAGCGTAAACGCCCGTGTTTGCAATATCAGATCAAACGCTGTACCGCGCCTTGTGTCGGTTTGATTTCGCCTGAAGATTATCAGGAAGATGTTAAAAATTCGATTCGCTTTTTACAGGGCGATACCAAAGAGCTGAATCAGGAACTGATTGCCAAAATGGAAGCAGCTGCAGAAGCTTTGGAATTTGAAAAAGCGGTGTTTTATCGTGACCGTATGGCGCTGCTGCGTGACGTGCAATCACAACAGGCGATTTATAAACTCAAGGGTGAGGCCGATATTTTGGCGATTGCCTATCATGCCGGGGTGACCTGCGTGCAGATTATGCATGTGCGCAACGGAAAAATGCTCGGTGGTAAAAGTTATTTTCCGGATATGTTGGGCGATGATCTGGGACACATGCTGTCTGACTTCATGGCGAATTTTTATTTTCAGGTGGCCGATGAAGTGCCTGCTGAACTGATTGTGAATGTCGAGATTCCCGATCGCAAAGAATTGGAACAGGCATTGCAACAGGAATTCGGCAAGAAAGTGCAGATCAAGCACAATGTCCGGGAAACCCGTGCCGAGTGGTTAGAGCTGGCCAATATGAATGTGCAACATGCCATAAAAGGACAGTTGGCCAATCATTTTGAACTGAATGAACGCTTCCATCAGCTTGAACAGGTAGTCGGTCGTCCGATTGACAGGATTGAATGTTTTGACATCTCGCATACCATGGGTGAAGCCACCATTGCCTCTTGCGTGGTATTTGATTCGGGCGGTGCGCGCAAACGTGATTATCGTCAGTTTGCCATTGATGATATTACTGGGGGGGATGACTATGCAGCTATGCGCCAAGCGCTGACGCGTCGCTATAAAAAAGCCATGTTGCCCGATTTACTGTTGATTGATGGCGGTAAAGGACAATTGCATATGGCGATGCAAGTGATGCAGGATCTGGGACTGGATGCCTTTATGGTCGGGGTATCTAAAGGTGAGGGGCGTAAACCGGGTTTAGAAACCTTACATTTTACCGATGGCACCAAAATTCAATTACCTGAAGACCATAAAGCTCTGCATCTGATTCAACAGGTGCGTGATGAAGCGCATCGTTTTGCTATTACCAAACACCGTGCCAAACGGGACAAAAAACGTGGTTCATCAGTACTGGAAGTGATTCCGGGTCTTGGCCCTAAACGTCGTCGTGAGCTGTTGACCCATTTTGGTGGGATTCAAGGTGTATTGAAAGCTTCGGAAAATGACTTAAAACTGGTTCCCGGTTTAGGCGATGTGATGGCGAGAACCATTTATAAGATTTTGCATGAATAAATTCAGGCAGATTGGCCAAAGTGCTCACTGACGCGGCAGTCATTGATCATTCACAACAGTTCAAAATAAGTGAAAGATAGAGCAAATTAAAAACTCCAAAGGACGAAGGATGTCACTGCGCCAATTATTTACCGCAATTGAACAGAATGAATGGGTCAATATTCCGCAAGGCTGGTTACAGGGCCGCACCATTTATGGTGGTCTGGTCGCAGGGATGATGATGCAAAAGGCATTGGTGACGATTGCTGATCCCTCAAAACGCCTATTAAGCACCAGTGTGACTTTTGTCGGTCCAGTGCAAATGGCGCCGGTTCGATTAAGTGCTGAAATTTTACGTCAAGGTAAGTCTGTCACCACGGTTCAAGTGCGGCTCTGGCAGGACGATGCTGTGCAAAGTATTTTGATTGCCAGTTTTGGTACGCATCGCCAGTCGGATATTTCAGTGCAACAGCAACGACTTGCACCTGAATTTCCAATGCCTGAACAGTTGAAAATTACACAACATCATCCTTTAGCACCGGAATGCTTTGGGCAGATGGACTTGGTCTGGGTGGATGGTCAATATCCATGTACCGCTAGTGAAAAGCCTGATTTTAGTGGCTGGATGCGTTTTAATCCTGAGCGGCATGACAACCGGGAAATGACCGTGGCTGATTTGATGGTGGCATTTGATATGTGGCCACCGGGGGTATTGCCGATGTTTAAAACCTTCGCACCGGCTAGTTCACTGACTTGGCACCTGACTTATGTTCACCCTTTGAATAATCATGTGCAAGATTGGTTTAAATATAAAGTATTTACCGATTATGCAGCAGAAGGGTATTCCACTGAATATGCTCATCTTTGGGATGCCGAGAATCGACTGATTGCGATTTCCAGACAGACAGTTACCGTGTTTGCCTAGTGACACTTTATAGCAATTCGTATAAAGTGAGTCTGAATTAACGATGAATCCATCCTCAAAATATGTGTGGTTTTTCATTGTACATACAGGGGAAAAATTGGCGGTGTCTATGACTACAGGTCGCATCCTGAATATTCCAAATATCTTGACTTTGGCGCGTATAGCTTTAATACCTGTCTTTTTGTTGGTGGCTTATTGGCCGCCTGCAGTTGGTGTTGCTGAGCAAGACAGTAACATGACTCGTCACATTATTTTAACGGCGATTTTTGTCGTTGCTGCGGTAACCGATTGGTTCGATGGTTATTTGGCTCGTTCACTCAATCAAACCTCGGCATTTGGTCGTTTTCTTGACCCGGTAGCGGACAAGTTAATGGTCGCAGCTGCGTTAATTGTTTTGGTGCAATGGCAACCAAGTATGTCCATGGCATTTGCAGCGATTGTGATTATTTCACGTGAAATTACCGTATCTGCTTTACGTGAGTGGATGGCTGAATTAGGGGCACGTACCAGTGTTGCAGTATCCACCGTCGGTAAATATAAGACGGCGTTTCAAATGATTGCGATTTCAGTGTTTTTACTGAACTGGCAACCACTTGATACGTTGGCTTATCTTTTACTGTATACCGCGGTGATTCTGACGTTGTGGTCCATGTTTATTTATTTGAAAGCTGCATGGCCGTATTTAAAGCAGCCCTAAATTAGATTTAAAAATTAAGTAAAAGCACCCGTTTTAGGGTGTTTTTTTTTGATCTTAATTTTAGGGGATTTCAAAATCTGAACACAAAAAAAATCCTAGATTTTGGGGGAAACCTAGGATTGAAATCGGGTATATTTATAGTTTTTATAAGATGTTTAACCATCTTCTTGAAACTGATTATAGGATAATGTCTTCTATCCTTCATGTAGGTTATTGTATTGTAATGTAGAGTTTTATTGAGAAATGTATCTTTGATTTACAGTTATTTCTAGATGTAAAAAATCGCATTTCAAAAACCCTTAATAAAAGGGATTCTTTTCAGAATATATTCCTCAGGGTGGAGCGGTGCTCCTATTGAAAGTAAAAAGGAGTCTTTAAAAGAATCCTTTATGACATTAGAAACTACGCGCTTCGCTTATCTTATGTGATTTTCAGAGCAGCTTAAAAAAGAAATCTCCAATAATGGAGATTTCTTTTTAATGCCTGCCTACGCGGACTTCGTCCTTGTCTTGCTCACCTAAAAGCTATACTTTAGGTCTTGTGGCGTGGCGGAGCAGTGCTCCTAAGCTAAAAAGGGAATCTTTTCAGATTCCCTTTTGACAATCAAAACTACGCGCTTTGCTTGTCTTGCGTAAAATTTAAAGCAGCGCTTTAAATTTTACTCAGGCTTTAGGCCTTCAGCTTTTTCTAGTGACTCATCGTTACTAAAGAATTTTTCACGTTGCTCTTCTAGAAATTTTTTCGCATCCGGTTCAAACACGTTTAAACGCTTTTCATTGATCAACGTGGTTTGGTGTTTAAGCCATTCTTGCCAAGCCTGTTTAGATACGCTGTCAAACAATTCTTGACCTTTTGCACCAGGGAAGGGGGCAAAATCTAAACCTTCCATATCGGCTTGATACTTACGGCAAAATACTTGTCGAGACATATCATCCATCCTTAAGCGTAAAGTTTTTCTAAACGTGTATAGGCACGAACAATGGCAGCTTCAACTTGCGCTGGTGCAGTACCACCAATGTGGTTACGTGCATTGACAGATGCTTCAAGAGTCAATGCTTTTTCAAATACGTCTGCTTGAATCAAATCAGAGAACTGTTGCAGTTGTTCAAGTGTGAGCTCAGACAAATCTTTAGCTTCTTGAACACCTAATGCAACCGCTTTACCGACAATTTCATGCGCATCACGGAAAGCCACGCCATTTTTAACCAGGTAATCTGCAAGATCGGTTGCGGTTGAGAAACCACGAAGTGCTGCTTCACGCATGATTTCGATGTTTGGTACCAGTGCAGGAATCATGTCGGCAAAGGCCATTAATGAACCACGAACGGTATCAATCGCATCAAATAATGGTTCTTTGTCTTCTTGGTTGTCTTTGTTATATGCCAATGGTTGACCTTTCATCAGCGTTAATAAGCTCATTAAGTCACCATAAACACGCCCAGTTTTACCACGAATCAATTCTGGAACATCCGGGTTTTTCTTCTGCGGCATAATTGAAGAACCGGTGCAGAAACGATCTGGAATGTTCACAAACTTGAACTGCGCAGAAGTCCAAAGAATCATTTCTTCAGACATGCGTGATAAATGCATCATAATTAAAGATGCAGCAGCATTGAATTCAATACCAAAGTCACGGTCAGACACCGCATCTAACGAGTTTTCGCAAACCGCTTCAAAGCCTAAAAGCTGTGCTGTGTATTCACGTTCAATTGGGTAAGTTGTACCTGCCAAAGCAGCAGAACCCAAAGGCAGACGGTTAACACGTTTACGGCAATCAATTAAGCGCTCAGAATCACGTACCAGCATTTCAAACCATGCCATTAAATGGTGACCGAAAGTCACTGGCTGTGCAGTTTGCAGGTGGGTGAAGCCCGGCATGATCGTAGTGGTATTTTTAGCAGCTAAACCTAAAATACCTTTTTGTAATTTTTCCAGCAATTTTAAAATCGCATCAATTTCGTCACGTACATATAAACGAATATCGGTTGCAACCTGGTCGTTACGGCTACGACCGGTATGTAATTTTTTACCGGTGATGCCAATACGCTGAGTCAGGCGAGACTCAATGTTCATGTGGACATCTTCCAGATCAACACGCCATTCAAAGTTGCCCGATTCAATATCAGCCTGAATCGCCGTCAAGCCAGTGATGATATCGTCACGTTCTTGCTCGGTAAGTACGCCAACTTTTGCAAGCATGGTTGCATGTGCAATAGAGCCTGCAATATCTTGTTTATAAAAGCGTTGGTCAAATTGTACAGATGCTGTAAATTCAGCAACAAAAGCGTCTGTCGCTTCAGAGAAACGACCGCCCCACATACCCGAAGTTTGGGTTTGTGACGGATTTGAGGAATTAGAAGATGTGGTCATGTCGGCTCAATAGGATAAAAAGCATTAGAACTAAAAACAGTATAACAAATTCAGGTTCACTTGCCGAAGGACAAGACGAGCAAAGTTTTGCTGATACACAGGGAAATAAACCATACGCTTATTTTTTTACGAAAATAGGGCGTTGGCAACATTTAATCGAATTATTTATTGCCAGTAATATTTTGGCGATGATTTTAGCTTTGGCAGAAGCACAATCCTGGACGGCCTTAAGTGTAGGGCGTTTATTGCAGTATATGTTGTTCATTAACTGGGTTTTGCTGGCTTTTGTCGCCTTGGTTGAGCTGTTTCAGAAAAAAATTCAGCATTTAAGTTTTGGGCAAGCCTTAGGTGTTGGCTTTATTTTATTGCAGATGATTATTTTATTGACCACCATCGTGCTGAATGGTTTGATTTATTTTGGACAAAATTTTCAAATCCACAATTTAAGCAGCGATGTTTTACTGGATGGTGTGGTGCTGCATCTCAGTTATGGCGTGCTGATCGGGACATTCTGTTTCCGCTATCTGTATTTGCGCGAGCAATGGGCACGCCAGCAAAATAGTGAATTACATGCACGTATTCAGGCCATGCAAGCGCGAATTCATCCGCATTTTCTGTTTAACAGTTTAAATACGGTAATCAGTTTAATTACCATTGATCCGGATAAGGCAGAGCAAATGTTACTGAATTTATCACGGCTATTTCGTGCGAGTTTTAAAGAACTTAAACTGGTTCGCTTAAAAGATGAAATTGAATTATGTCAGCATTATTTGGCCATTGAGCAGATGCGTTTGGGGGATCGTTTAAGCGTAGAGTGGAAATATGACGATGAAGTTCTGTTTTCTCAGATACAAATTCCGTTATTAACTTTACAACCTTTAGTGGAAAATAGTATTTTTCATGGAGTTGAAAAATTTTTAACAAAGAGTACGATAAGCATATTGGTTGAAATATTGCAAAATCAAGTCAATATAGTCATTACTAACCCCCATACACAGGATAAAATAAATATACGACAAGGAAATGGTATTGCAGTTGAAAATGTGAAACAGCGTCTAGAGGCTTATTATGGACGGACTGTGATCTTTCAGACATACGCGGGAAAGGGAATATTTACCACAGTTGTGCAATATCGATATAAATAAAAAATCATAGTTAACCTATAAAAAAAATCAT
Source organism: Acinetobacter sp. ANC 5414 (assembly GCF_013004295.1). NCBI lineage: Bacteria > Pseudomonadati > Pseudomonadota > Gammaproteobacteria > Moraxellales > Moraxellaceae > Acinetobacter > Acinetobacter sp. ANC 5414. Next base: position 214,839 of record NZ_JABERM010000001.1, on the reverse strand, counting down.
GGTAACTGTGAAAGGAGGAAAAATGGACATCCTGATTTGTGATGATGAACCTCTCGCTGTAGAGCGCTTATCACGTTTAGTCACACAACTGGGACATCAAGTGGTTGCAACCGCCACTCATGGTCAGCAGGCGATTGATAGGGTTCAGTTTTATGAGCCAGATGTCGTGTTGTTAGATATTCAAATGCCTGAAATGGATGGTTTAAGCTGTGCCCAGCATTTGCGTCAGCTAGAACCTATGCCCGCGATTATTTTTTGTACTGCTTATGATGAACATGCTTTGGATGCATTTAAGTCGCATGCAGAAGGCTATTTATTAAAACCGGTGATGCAGCAAGAATTACAACAGGTTTTAGATCATTTAACCAAACTGACTCAAGCACAAATGAGCACTTTAAAACAAAAAGAAGATATGAACGAAATCAATATAAAACGCCATCAAATTGTGGCAAAAACCTACCGTGGGGTAGAGCTGGTGCCTGTGGAAAATATTTATTATTTTTTAGCAGATCAAAAATATGTCACGGTACGTCATAAAAATGGCAGCGTATTGATTGATGAAACCTTGAAAGACCTGGAAAATGAATTTGGCGACCAATTTGTTCGAATTCATCGTAATGCCTTGGTTTCAGTGCATTTTCTAGACGGACTTGAAGTGATTAGTTCGGGGCAGTATCAGGTGCGTTGTCGTGAATTGGAGGAGCGCCTGGCGGTCAGCCGACGTCATTTACCCAATTTAAGAGAACGAATACAAAAAATGTAAATCTCTTTACATGATTTTGGTGACAACAACTGTGCAAATTCACTTGCATTTTCAAGTCAGCACGTTAAGTTTAGAATAACGTACTTACATTGACTGTTTCTAAAATTTATGAAGATTTTGAAGATTGCAACTCGACAAAGCCCGCTTGCATTATGGCAGGCTGAACATATTCGTGCCCGTTTAGAGGCATTGCATGCTGATCTTAAAGTTGAGTTGGTAACCTTCGTGACTCAGGGTGACAAAATCCTGGATACGCCTTTGGCAAAAATTGGTGGTAAAGGTTTATTTGTTAAAGAGTTAGAAGCAGCATTGCTGGATGGTCGTGCAGACTTGGCGGTTCATTCGATGAAAGATGTACCCATGGCCTTGCCTGAAGGTTTGAGCTTGCCGGTGATTTGTGAACGTGAAGATCCTCTGGATGCTTTTGTCTCCAATACCTATCACAGTTTTGATGAATTACCACAGGGTGCAAAAGTCGGGACTTCAAGCCTACGCCGTAAATCCCAGATTTTAAAACAACGTCCTGATTTAAATATTATTGATTTGCGCGGCAATGTCGGAACGCGTTTATCGAAACTGGATTCAGGTTTGTACGATGCCATTATTTTGGCGAGTGCGGGTTTAAAACGCTTGGGGTTGGCTGAACGTATTCGTCATACCCTGCAGCCTGAAATCAGTTTGCCAGCAGTTGGACAGGGCGCACTCGGCTTGGAATGTCGCGCGGCAGACCAAGCGGTACTGGATCTTATTTTACCGCTTTTACATGATGAAACCGATGTTTGTGTTCGTGCAGAACGCGCTTTCAATGCCTATTTAGAGGGCGGTTGCCAAGTGCCAATCGCAGGTTATGCCACTTTAAATCAAGGGCAACTCCATATAGAAGGTCGTGTGGGAAGTGTAGATGGTTTAACACTGCTAAAAGTTGAACTCAGTGGCACGCCAGAACAAGCTGAACAGTTGGGGGTGAGTCTCGCACAGCAATTGCTAGAACAAGGTGCGGGTGATTTGCTTAAAGCACTCTATTAATATGTTGTTTATTAATACCCGTCCTCAAGATCGTGCGGAAAAATTGAGTCGTACCTTACGTATGGCTCAAGTTCCTGTTTTGGATTTGCCGTTACTGGAATTGGTGGCTCGACCTTGGTCAGTGGCATTATCTGAGTTGTATCAGCAGTTGCTGTCTGCTCAGGTGATCGTGGTGGTGAGTCCGACTGCGGTTCAAATAGGCATGGATTATTTAAAACAAGCCTCGATTACTCTTGATGAACTTCGGCAGATCCAGTGGATTGCAGTAGGTGAAACCACGGCGCAAGCTTTAGCTACTTATGGAATTACTGCTGAAGTGCCTTTGGTTGAAACATCGGAAGGGATGTTGCAACTTCCAATGCTTAAAAGCATGAATGCTGGAACGTGCATCGCTTTTTGGCGTGGTGAGGGTGGTCGTCCATTTATGATGGATCAGTTAAAACAGCAAGGCATGCATATTTTAAATTTTATTTTATATGAGCGCCGTTGTCCTCTACTCACTCAGCAGAATCTTCCTGATGTACTGCCTTTATTGGAACAAGAGCCAGAGTATGCAATGGTGGTGAGCAGTGAAGCGAGCTGGCTAAACTGGATTAAGTTGATGCAAGGTCAAGACGCGATTATTGCAAAAGGACATTACTTTGTTCTTGGTGAGCGCTTGTATCAAGTTGTTTCGGATTATAAAAAAAATCAATTCGCATGTTTTAATATCACGCGATTACCTGATTTAAAAACAGATTCAATTTTGCAGCAGATTGTTGTTGTGCAAGGGAACACATGAAGAAAATTCTCATTTTATTACTCATTTTAAGTTTGCTCTGGATTATAAAATTAAGTTATGAGGTATTTAATATCTCTGCACAACAAACAGAATTAAGCAGCAGCCTGCATCGTATTGAACAAAGCAATGCAAATTTAAATGATCAACTTGTGGCTTTACAGCGTCATGTGAATGCTGAGGGTGGGGCAGTAGCGCAAGGTGCTCAAGCAGAACATGATTTAAAAACCATCGAAGCATCCAGCATTGATCCAATTGTGGTGATTAAACAGCAGCTGGATTTGATTGAATTTATGCTGAAACAGCAAAAACTGAATGAAGCCTTAGATAAGTTAATGTATTTAGATCGCAATTTAGAGCAATATGCATTAGCACCATCACTCAAGCAGAGTTTGCATCAGGTGATTTTAAAAGATCAGCAAGTGATTCAGCAGTTTGCAAGCACCCGAGTGGCGCAGCAGGCAAAAGTGGATGATTTAATACACCAACTGGATCAAGCATTAACTCAAGAAATAAATACGCCACAATTAAGTTCAAGCCAACCCCAAAGTAAATATTTTTGGCAGCGCTGGCTGGTGATTGAGCCTGCAAAACAACCTGCCGTAGCTTTAATGCAACGTCCATTGATTTTAAAAGAGGCGCAACTCCGATTATTATTGGCGCATCAGGCTTTACAGCAAGGTCAATATTTAGAATACCAAGAATCGCTGACTGAAATTATCCAATTGTTAAATCAAATACCGGATGAGAGAGCGCGCCAACTGATTCAGAATATCCAAAAAATAAAAGGATTTACTGTTGTTCCGACGCCAAGTTTAAATACGCGTGCATTATTGGGGTGATGAATCAATGAAACAGGTTTTGCTTGCCTATGCTTTTATCAGCTTGATTATAATCGCCGGATTGAGTGTTTTAAGTTATGGTTATGGCGTAGGTTATGTTTATTTATATTGGCGTGAATGGCAAATTCAAACCAACATCTGGGTCATTTTTATTTTCCTGGCCTGCCTGAGCTTAATGATTCAATTGCTATGGTTGGCAATCAAGCGCTATTTAACCCGAGAACAAAGAAAGCTAGAAACTGTTTTTAATTTTAAAAATTTACATCCCTATGAACAGTTGGCCGTGGTGTGGTTATTAGAAGCAGCTAAAGACCAGCATGAATTTATTCGAGGGGTATTTTCGCAATCAGGTTTATTAAAAGGCATTATTGCTTCACGATTGTATTGGATGCAGCAGCAATATCCACAAGCCCTTGCAATATTAAATCAAAGCAATGCCATGGCATTTGAATTGGCCGAAATCCAACGTATTGAAATTTACTTGGCTCAAAATGATGGAGAGCAAGCCTTAACCCATCTTGAGTTTTTAAATCAGCATGAGCTTTCGCCATGGTTAAAGGATGTCAAAAGTGCCTATGATTTACGCTTAACAGCGCTATGGGGAAAGTTTGCCCTTCAATTTCCATGGATGTATTTGCGTTCGACTAAATATGGTCATTTAGGCACTGAAACCAAACAGGAATGGTTACAACAGTTATTACTTGATTTTGATCAGGCTCATGTTGAGGATTTACAAAATTTACAACAACGTTATTTAGACTTGCAAGATCAAATTTATAGTCGCAATTATGAGATAAAAACTTTATGGTTAAAGCTGTTATCTCGTATGCCAGAAATGAGTCAGCAACATGAAGACTTGGCATTACATTTGTTAGATGAGCAGTTTAATCAAGACGTTTTTTATTTATGGTTTCAACAGCAATTATTGAAACAAAACCCTGATTATTTAAGGGTTGAGCAACGAATTGACTATTGGGAAAATAAATATCCTTCTTTGCCGGTGTTTACCTTTGCAAAATGGCATATATACGATGCAACCGCACGTTATGTTGAAGCGGATAAATTGCTTGAACTATACCCAGATAATGTAATGATGAATTATTTAAGAATTAAATCTACTTTAAAAGGTCAGGATGATTTAATTAAGCAGTTAAATTTAATATTTGAAAATAATGCAAATTTTGTTGAAATAAAAATATGAGGCCAAATAAATGTTAACCCTGTCAGATTATCCTGTTGTTTATGAGCAGTCAGTCGCTTGGGGAGATATGGATGCTTTTGGGCATGTAAATAACGTCATGTATTATCGTTATATTGAAAGTGCCCGCATTCGTTATATGGATGAACTTAATATTTTTCAACAAGATGTTTATACGGTGGTTGCATCCAATCAGTGCAAATATATTCGTCCAGTATTTTATCCAGACCAGCTTAAAATTGGGGTGCGTGTTGAGGAAATGCGTAATAGTGCACTGCGTATGAGTTATTTATTATGGAGTGAGGTGCAACAAACGGTAGTTGCATTGAGTGAAGCGGTCATCGTTTGTGTAAATAAAGAAAATATGAATAAAACTGAAATACCTGCTGTGATTCGAGAAAAAGTGACTGAAATTGAGATGATCGTAAATCATCAAATTTAAAACTATTAAAAAAGGTTTCATAAATAAATATAGAGATATATAGATGTGTGAAATCCTTTTAAATATTGTTATTTATTTAAATTTTTGTATTGAATATTTTAGATAATAAAAATATTATGATCGAGTTTGAATAAATAATATATAAAATCTATTCTTGGGAGTTAATATGATGCCGGACATTAGTAATTTATCTGTTGAAGAGTTAAAGCGTTTACAAATTGAAGCTGAAGCATTAATTGCTTCTAAAAAAGATCAAGCTGTTGAAGATGCTTATCAGCAAATTTTAGATATTGCAGATAATGTCGGTTTGACGATTGAACAAATCTTAGAGTTTGGTGCAACTAAACGCAAAAAAAGCACACGTAAATCTGTAGAGCCACGTTACCGTAGTAAAAACAATCCATCTGAGACTTGGACGGGTCGCGGTAAACAACCACGTTGGTTGGTTGCTGAACTCGAAAACGGTGCAAAACTGGAAGACTTCCTCATCTAATTTTAGAATTCATGAGATTGTCATCCAGTTGGATTAGGCTAAAAAAACCAAGCACATATGCTTGGTTTTTTTATATCTTTGAATTGGCGTTGTGGAAAAAGTGTGCATAATGTGTATAGAAAGATAATATCGTGGCTCAGGGAAGAAGAATAGATATGTTGGTCGTGGTGGGATGATAAAGAAACCCAAATACATCACGTGGTGGATCTTTACCATCATCGTTTTTTTTATTTTCGTATTACTCCAAATTCCAGCGGCTTGGCTCATTTCAAAATTTTATAAAAACAACCAAGTCTTGCAAAATGTAAGCGGCAATATTTGGCAGGGGCAAGCAGATTGGCATAAAGGGAATCTAAGAGGGTCGTTAAGTTGGAAAACACGGCCATTGGATCTGTTTTTGCTGCGTTTAGGAGCACATGTCGAAGTCCATAGTGGGCATACCCAGCTTGATGGGGTTGTGGGTTATGGCTTGGGCAAGAAAGTCATGATTCAAGGTTTGAATGGCCAAATTGCACCTGAAACCTTAAAGAATCTGGTGGATTGGCAGTGGCCTACAAATGCCATTCAACTACAGGATATCGATTTTAACTATAAAAAAGAGCAGGGTTTTTCCCAGGCAGATGGTCAATTGCAGTGGGCGGGTGGTGAGTTGATTTATACCTATGCTCAGCGACAGGATCGAATGAATATGCCGTCATTGAAAGGAAAACTGTCAGATGAAAATAACAAGCTGATGTTTGATCTTCGTGACCAGCGTGATCAAAAGCTGATTGCTTTAGAGCTGGATCCAAGCTTGATGCTTGATGTGCAATTGACGCAACGTTTATTGATGAATATTGCTTCCTATGGAGGTAAAGCGGGTTTAGATACCTATGTCATTAGTTCGCGCCAACCTTTGTTGAAAGGTGGCTTCTAATGAATGAATGGATCGAAAAAATTCAACAGTTAAATTGGAAACAGGCAGATCGTGCTGCACCGATATTACTGGCACTGCTGATTTTATATTTATGCTGGAAGTTGGCGAGTATTTTTTGGTTGTTGATGGCTCCTCCTCAAGTGATACAGTTAGAGCGGGTGGAATTAGGCTCACAACAATCACAAGTCCCTAATCTATCTTCATTTGCACTGTTTCAAGAAGCTGGAAAGAGCGCTGCTGCGGACGAGAACATAAACCTTGTATTGCAGGGTGTGGTGGTTGGCTATCCAAGTCAATTTTCTTCTGCGGTGATTAAAGTAAATGAAGTGGCAGATCGCTATCGTGTGGGGGAAAGTATTGATACCACCTCTTACCAGTTGGCTGAAGTGTATTGGGATCGTGTGGTATTACGCCAAAACAATGGTACCACCCGAGAGTTACCCTTTAAAAGGATTGAAAATGGACTGGATCAAGCCATTGTTCAACCGGTAGTGAATGCTTCAAGCTCAAATCATCAATCGATTCAAGCAGTGCCGAGTCAGGAAAATAGTGCTCTGGGACAAGCAGTACAAAAAATACAGGAAGACCGTGAGCAATATTTAAAAGATATGGGGGTGAATACGGCAAGCGGGGGCTATGAAGTGACTTCAAGAACTCCTGCAGCATTACGCAGCAAGCTGGGTTTGCAACCGGGTGACCGGATTATGTCTTTAAATGGACAGGCTGTGGGGCAGGGACAAAGCGATGCTCAGTTGCTGGAACAGGCGAGACGCGAAGGTCAGGTTAAATTGGAAATAAAGCGTGGTGATCAGGTGATGACCATACAACAGAATTTTTAAGTGATGCATTGTCACATTATAGGGTTAGGAAGCACGGAATTTTATGGCTTTATTTAATCATCATCGTTCAGTTTGGATCTTATTTGCAGCTGCACCACTTATTGCTATGGTGAGCACTGCAAGCCATGCACAGACATGGAAAATCAATTTACGTGACGCTGATTTAACTGCATTTATTAATGAAGTTGCAGATATTACCGGGAAGAATTTTGCTGTAGATCCGCGTGTACGTGGCAATGTGACGGTCATTTCGAATAAACCCTTAAATAAAGCTGAAGTTTACGAGTTATTTCTGGGTGTATTGAATGTGAATGGTGTGGTGGCGATTCCTTCGGGCAATACCATCAAACTGGTACCTGATAGCAATGTTAAAAGCTCCGGTATTCCTTATGATGCCAAGCAACGTGCCACGGGTGATCAGATTGTGACTCGGGTGATTTGGCTTGAAAATACCAATCCCAATGACCTGATCCCTGCGATTCGTCCTTTAATGCCGCAGTTCGCGCATTTATCAGCGGTTGCGGGAACCAATGCACTGATTGTTTCAGACCGTGCCAATAATATTTATCAGCTTGAAACCATTATCCGTAATTTAGATGGTACCGGACAAAACGATATCGAGACTGTGACCCTGCAGTCGAGTCAAGCGGAAGAAATGATTGGTTTGCTCGAATCAATGAGTTCGACCGGAGCAGCACGAGATTTAAAAGGCTCGCGGATCCGCATCATTGCCGATACGCGTACCAACAGGATTGTGCTGAAAGGCGATACTGCCACCCGTAAACGCATTCGCCAAATGATTGAAATGCTGGATGTGCCTGCGGCAGATCGTTTAGGGGGGCTCAAAGTCTTTCGGTTAAAATATGCCAGTGCGAAAAGTCTGGCTGAAATTTTACAGGGCTTGGTCACCGGTCAGGCTATATCCAGTTCATCAAATTCGAATAGTTCATCGTCGAATAGTAATAATGCGATGAATAATCTCAGCAATAACAACTCGAATAATTCAACTAGCGGCTCATCAAATATTTCAACCCCAAGTATTAACTTGGGTGGTGGGTCGAACAGTAATAATCAAAATAGTATCAGCAGTTTTAATGGCAATGGTGTCAGTATTATTGCCGATGACAGCCAGAACGCATTGGTGGTGAAAGCTGATCCGCAATTGATGCGTGAAATTGAATCAGCAATTCAGCAGCTTGATATTCGTCGTCAACAGGTATTAATCGAGGCGGCCATCATTGAGGTTGAGGGAAGTGATGCTGATCAACTCGGTGTGCAATGGGCCTTGGGTGACTTAAGTAGTGGTATTGGATTAATTAGCTTTGATAATGCAGGGGCAAGTCTAGCCAGCCTGGCAGGTGGTTATTTAACGGGTGGTTCTGCCGGTTTAGGTGCTGCAGCAGCCGGATTAAAAGGTACTTCATTGGTTCTTGCCGATTATAAAGAAGGCAGTAATGGTTCACGTAAACTTTATGGTGCACTGATTCAGGCACTAAACAGTAGAACCAAGTCTAATTTACTCTCCACGCCATCCATTGTGACCATGGACAATGAAGAAGCGTATATTGTGGTGGGGCAGAACGTACCTTTTGTCACAGGTTCCGTTGCGACTACCACAGCCGGCATTAATCCATATACTACGGTTGAACGTAAAGATGTCGGTGTGACTTTAAAAGTGGTGCCGCATATTGGTGAAGGTGGTTCAGTCCGTTTAGAAGTAGAGCAGGAAGTTTCTGCTGTAGCCCGTGATCGCGGACAGGCTCAGGATTTAGTCACCAGTAAACGCGCAATAAAAACCTCGATTTTGGCTGAGCATGGTCAAACCATCGTTTTAGGCGGTTTGATTTCGGATAATTCTCTTCAGGGTCGCCAGTCCGTACCGGGATTGGGCGCTATTCCGGGAATTGGGCGTTTGTTCAGATCTGACGTTAAATCCAATGAAAAACGCAATTTATTGGTCTTTATCCATCCCACCATTGTCGGTGATGCTAAAGATGTGAAGCGTTTGTCTCAGCAACGTTATAGTCAATTGTATAGCTTGCAGTTGGCGATGGATCAGGATGGTACTTTCTCGAAGTTACCGGAAAATGTGGATGATATTTATCAACAACGTCTACCGGTAACGCCTTCAGCTGCAAAAGTACCAGGTTATCAAACGCTACCCTCAGGTGGACAAAATAAGTCCAATGCCGCTACGATTACCACCCCTGTAGCGATTGAGCCAATGGTACAAAGGCAAGTGATCCAAGTACCCAAATCTGAGGTTGAAAGAACTAAAAACACCGTAACTACGACCACGATTCGATCAGGTTCTTAACAGAGTGTGTAAAGAATTGCAGATTTGCCGTGATATGATGAGAAAAAATCGCAAAGAGAAGTGCATTTCATGACTTGGAAAATACAAGCAATTACCGGTGAATTGACGGGACAAGAAATTAGCATCGACCGTGATATGTTGGTCGGTCGTCATCAGAGCGCAGATATTGTATTGCAAGCCGGGGAAATCTCACGCAAGCATGCGGCTTTCTTGCTGAAAGAGCAGGCCTTGTGGCTGCAGGATTTAAATTCATCTAACGGCACATTCGTCAATGATTTACGGATTGAGCATGAAACCTTGTTGAAACAAGGCGATATCATCCAGTTTGCCAGTCTGAAGTTTTCGGTACTGGAACCTGCAAAAGACATTGCACGTGTCGTAATTGAATCAGCTGCAGTTGCGCTTGAACCTGTAGTGGCAGAAACAGAAGAGATTCCTGCTGTTGAGCAGCCTTCAGAAGCCGTTGCTGTTTCTGAAACTGCAGCTGCAGAAGCGGAGGAAGCATCTAAAACAGTCGCACAACACATGAATGATCAAGGTATGCCGGAGCTGAAAGAGCGTGATAGCAGTGTGAATGTGACCCGTGACGGTATGCCCACCAATGTTGGTGTGCCAAAGCCAGCCCCAATTCCTGAAGGTGTGGACTTGAGTGCCATTCCAGAGAAGCAAGAGCCAATAGTGGTTGAAGCACCAGTATCGCGTGTAGAGCAAGCTAAAGAAGAGCAAAAAAATGCATCAGTTGGCTTAATGACCATTATTGCATTGATTATCCTTGCAATCATTGCGTGGTTATTCTTTAAATAAGTGTCTGCAGGTTCTATAATTAAGGCATGCAATCGCATGCCTTAATTATTTGGTTAGATGTGTTTGGGTGAGATAAATCATGAGAGGAAGAAGATGTCTGTAGCAAAATTGGCAAGTCGTGAACTTATTCTATTTGACTTGGACGGCACCTTGGTGGATTCAGCATCTGATTTATATCGTGCCATGAATATGAGCCTGAATGTTTTGCAATTACCGGCAGTGACAGAAGAACAGGTTCGGACTTGGGTGGGTAAAGGCACCTCCCTTTTTTGTCATAGCACTTTGCAGTATTTAACCGGAGAGGTTGATCCGGCGCAACATCAACAATTATTAGAGACTTTTTTAAGAATTTATAATGCTGAGCCATGTGTGGATACCCAGCCTTTTAATGGGGTGGTGGATTTTCTTGAATGGGGTTTAAGTAATAATAAACAAATGATCTGTGTGACCAACAAGCCAGAACAACCTGCGCGCATGATTGTGGAATCTTTGGGTTTAAGCAAATACTTTGTCGATGTGATTGGTGGCGATCGCTTTGAAGAACGCAAACCGCATCCACGTCAGTTACTTTATTGTGTTGATGAATATCAACTGGCAAAAGAACAGGTGTTGATGCTTGGTGATTCTAGTAATGATGTCGAAGCAGCACGACGTGCAGGAGTGGATTGTATTGTGGTGAGCTATGGCTATAATCATGGTGAAGATATTCATGATTGCCAGCCACAGCAAGTGGTTGATGATTTAACAGAATTACTCGCGAAATAATTTAAAAGTAAGGATATTGGAATGAGAAATTGTATGGTTTTTCGATGGCGACACTAAGTCAGATAATACCAAAACGAACTTAAAACCCGCCCATATCGAAAACATAGAGAATCCTCATGACCACTCAAACTCAATTCGACAGCTTAAAATCTGACGGTTACAACCTTATTCCGGTTTATCGTCAGCGTTTAGCTGATACTGAAACACCACTTTCAGTGTTTGCACGTCTTAAAGACCATCAACAAGCGTATTTGTTTGAATCGGTTGAAGGCGGGGAAAACTGGGCGCGTTATTCCATTATTGGCTTGGGTGAGTCCACTGTTTTTTCATGCAATGAAAGTGTTTTGACTATTCAACAAGCTGATGGTTCAATTGAAACCCAAGCCTGTAGCGATCCATTCCAATACATCCGCGATTTTCAGGCCCAGTTCCATGTACCAACGCAACAGGACTTGCCAGCCTTGCCGAGTTTTACCGGTGGCTTGGTCGGTTACTTTGGCTATGATTCAGTTCGTTACATCGAGCCACGTTTAACCAATGTGCCAGCAGCCGATCCAGTCGGTTTGCCGGATATCTGGATGATGCTGTCTAAAACAGTGATTGTATTTGATAACTTAAAAGACACTTTATTCTTAATTGTGCATGCTGATGTGAACGGCCCAGATGCCTATGCCAAGGCACAACAACAATTAGATGAATTGGAAGCGGTATTAGCTCAACCGATTAGCCTGCAAGCGAAAAAACATACGGCACCGCATTTTGAATCCCTCACAGGCAAAGAAAAGTACCTTGAGTCGATTGAAACAGTAAAAGAATACATTCGTGCAGGCGATGTGATGCAAGTGGTGCCGGGTCATCGTATGGTGTCGGATTTCGATGGTGAGCCTTTACAGGTTTATCGTGCGCTTCGTCATCTCAATCCATCGCCGTATTTGTTCTTGGTGCAAGGGCAAACCTTAGACAATAAAAAACCGTTCCATATTGTCGGATCTTCTCCTGAAATTCTGTCACGTCTGGAAAATGGCATTGCCACGGTTCGTCCACTGGCCGGTACACGTCCACGTGGCAAGACCAAAGAAGAAGATTTGGCACTTGAGCAAGACTTGCTTTCTGATGAAAAAGAGATTGCTGAACATTTAATGCTGATTGACTTGGGGCGAAATGATGTTGGACGCGTGTCAAAAATTGGCAAAGTGAAAGTCACTGATCAAATGGTGATCGAGCGTTATTCACATGTGATGCATATTGTCTCCAATGTACAGGGTGAAGTTCGCGATGATGTCGATGCCTTGGATGTTTTTAAAGCGACTTTCCCGGCAGGAACACTTTCTGGCGCGCCGAAAATCCGTGCCATGGAAATTATTGATGAAGTTGAGCCAGTAAAACGCGGTGTTTTTGGTGGTGCTGTCGGTTATTTAGGCTGGCATGGTGAAATGGACATGTCGATTGCCATTCGTACCTGTGTGATTCGTGAAAATAAGGTCTATGTACAGGCAGGAGCGGGGCTGGTGGTAGACTCAAATCCTGAATCTGAGTGGAATGAAACCCAGATAAAAGCTCGCGCAGTGATCAAAGCGGTTGAATTATCGTCAAATGGATTGATTTTGTGAGTTTTTGGCGTTTTTTTTGAAAAAAACACTTGCACGGATTTCAAGTTTTGCTAAACTGCACACCGTTCCGATACGAAACGTACGAAACACTAAGAAACGCCGGCATAGCTCAGTTGGTAGAGCAACTGACTTGTAATCAGTAGGTCCACAGTTCGAATCCGTGTGCCGGCACCATCTTAGAGTGTTTGAATGGTTAAGTTGAAGAGTGACACTGAAATAAGTGTATGTGGTGAGGTTCCCGAGCGGTCAAAGGGGGCGGACTGTAACTCCGCTACGAAAGTTTCGAAGGTTCGAATCCTTCCCTCACCACCAATTTAAGAAATTCGATACAGTGTGGTTGTACCAATAATGCGGGAGTAGCTCAGTTGGTAGAGCGGCAGCCTTCCAAGCTGCATGTCGCGAGTTCGACCCTCGTCTCCCGCTCCATCGAAGATTTTATTGCTCTTATAGCTCAGTGGTAGAGCACTCCCTTGGTAAGGGAGAGGTCTCCAGTTCAAATCTGGATAAGAGCTCCAGATATACAGTTTAGTGACTTGGTCACAAAGTTTTTAAAAAGCAGGCTTATTAGTCTGCTTTTCAAGTATTGGGTGTTTAGTTTTTTAGGCGACCTGTCGAAGCTGAGTTGTTTAAGACCGTGTTCGACGTAAACGAGGAAGATCATCATGGCTAAGGCTAAGTTTGAACGTAATAAGCCACACGTAAACGTGGGTACAATTGGTCACGTCGACCATGGTAAAACAACTTTAACTGCTGCAATTGCAACAATCTGTGCAAAAACTTACGGCGGTGAAGCGAAAGATTACGCAGCAATTGACTCTGCACCAGAAGAAAAAGCACGTGGTATTACCATTAATACTTCACACGTAGAATACGATTCTCCAACTCGTCACTACGCTCACGTAGACTGTCCAGGTCACGCCGATTATGTTAAAAACATGATCACAGGTGCTGCTCAAATGGACGGCGCGATCCTTGTATGTGCTGCGACTGATGGTCCTATGCCACAGACTCGTGAACACATCCTTCTTTCTCGTCAGGTTGGTGTACCTTACATTCTTGTATTCCTTAACAAGTGTGACCTTGTTGATGATGAAGAATTACTTGAATTGGTAGAAATGGAAGTTCGTGAACTTCTTTCTACTTATGACTTCCCAGGTGATGACACTCCAATCATCCGTGGTTCAGCGCTTGCTGCACTTAATGGTGACCAAGGTCAGTATGGCGAATCTGCTGTAATCGAATTGGTTGCTGCGCTTGATTCTTACATTCCTGAACCAGAACGTGCGATCGACAAAGCATTCTTGATGCCAATCGAAGACGTATTCTCAATTTCAGGTCGTGGTACTGTAGTAACAGGCCGTGTTGAAGCGGGTATCGTTAAAGTTGGCGAAGAAGTTGAAATCGTTGGTATTAAAGATACAGTTAAAACAACTGTAACTGGCGTAGAAATGTTCCGTAAATTGCTTGACGAAGGTCGTGCTGGCGAGAACTGTGGTGTTCTTCTACGTGGTACTAAACGTGAAGACGTTCAACGTGGTCAAGTACTTGCTAAACCAGGTACAATCAAACCGCATACTAAATTCGACGCAGAAGTATACGTACTTTCTAAAGAAGAGGGTGGCCGTCATACTCCATTCCTTAACGGTTACCGTCCACAATTCTATTTCCGTACAACTGACGTAACTGGCGCAATCCAATTACAAGAAGGCGTGGAAATGGTAATGCCTGGTGACAACGTTGAAATGTCAGTAGAATTGATCCACCCAATCGCAATGGACCCAGGTCTACGTTTTGCGATCCGTGAAGGTGGTCGTACAGTTGGTGCTGGTGTTGTTGCTAAAGTAACTGCATAAGTATTAATTGTGTGAAAAAAGCGCTCTTTTAGAGCGCTTTTTTTATGCATGATGATTTTTTATATGGGTTTCTTGTGTCATAAAAATGATTTCATTCATTATCTTTTTCTCTCGCGTCGAAATAAAGCAGTGCTTTATTCCCTTGCGTCGAAAAAATGATTTTACTTATTGTTCTTTTCTCTGGCATCGAAAAAGCATTGTTATTATTTATTTCTCTTGCGTCGAAATAAAACAGTGTTTTATTTCTCCTCATGTCCTTAACTGATATTTTCCTGACCTTATCTGCACTTATAGCAAGTTTTTAAATACGTAATATAAGAATGAAGAAAAACAAAGATAAGTGAATGCAGCAGCATCATTTTGCTAGATAGGAGTAAGAGTCATGAATGCTAAGGTCAATATAACCAATCGAGCAGGGGCAAGCTTTCCTGTTCGTCGAATGAATTTCGATTTCAATAACGTGCCAGAATACTGGATGAATGGTTCAGTGGGATTGACGCATTTTATGACTGCACTTTCTGCTCTGTTTCCAGCGGGCGAAAAGTTTTTTATTGATAGTGTTCGGGCCGTTCGCAATCATCCAGCGATTAAAGAAAATCAGGAATTACAAAAAGAAATTAGTGCTTTTATTGGGCAAGAAGCCATGCATACTCAAGAGCATGTGGGTTTTAATGCAGCTGCACAGCGTTATGGTCATGATGTTGATACGCTGGATAAGCATACTGACACCGTGATTCAAACTGCACGTAAAGTATTTGCATTCGTCGGTAAACTGTTTGGCATTACCCAGGAGATGGTCGATTTAACCGCAACCACCGCACTTGAGCATTTTACAGCGACCATTGCATCGCAATTGTTGACCAATCAGAATATTCAGGAATTGATGCAAGATGAAACCATGAAAACCATGTGGTTATGGCATGCCATTGAAGAAAACGAGCATAAAGCTGTAGCGTATGATGTATTTGAAGGCGTATTTGGTAAAGGCTTAAAGTCTTATCTGTTACGTACCAGTTCACTTGTGGCTGCTATGACAACGTTGTTCTTTGTGCAAAATTATTTCTTATTACGTCTATTGCGACAAGATCAACAGTTGAATTTTGACTCAATCAAAAGCATTTATGAGTATGCCTATAGCCCATCCAAAGGGATTATTACGGGTATGGGCAAGGAAATGTTGGTTTATTTTAAACCGGGTTTTCATCCAAATGATTTAGATACCGTCAGTTTGCTAGAGACTTGGAAAGCCAAATTAGGTTTTTAAGATGTCTTGACTCTTTGGGCAATCCAGATTGCCCTTTTTTTTACTCGATTTTTTATCTAAAGTTCCTATAATGCGAAGCTTCTGTTATTTAAAAGATGAACGAAGATGATTCGTTTGATGCAAAAAGCGGATGTAAGTCGCATCACGCAAATTGAGCAATTGGTACAAACCCATCCATGGACGGCAAAGCAGTTTGAGGAATCCATTGATTCTTATCTGAGTACCGTGATTGAGCAGCAAGGACAGGTGGTTGGTTTTTGTATCTTGCAACCGGTGTTAGATGAAGCCAATCTTCTACTGATGGCAATTGATCCGAGTCAGCAGGGCAAAGGGCTAGGCTTTCAATTACTTGAAGCTTCAATTGCGCAATTGAAAAATAATCCGCTGCAAATTTTCTTGGAAGTGCGGGAAAGCAATCAAGCTGCAATTGCACTATATGAAAAAACCGGTTTTCATCAAATTGATTTACGTAAAAATTATTATCCAAAGCCAGACGGCTCTCGTGAGCATGCCATTATTATGGTGAAATCATGCAGTGATGATTTTTCACAACTTTTTAAATCATAAGTAAGGTTATTTGATAATTGGGTTATTCCATCCAGAGGGCAAGGTGGTCATCAGGGAGTTTCCCAATTGTTGAATTTCTTCTGGAGTGAGCAGGCGGTTTAAACGTCGCCATTGCCCATCAATCAATAGTTCTAAAGGTACATATTGAGATTTATAATTCATTTTATTGGAATGAGGCACCCAATAGCCTAAATAAACATAAGGTAAAGCTAAAGCTTTGGCATGTTCAATTTGCTTAAGTACCGCGAATACGCCCAGTGAACGTCGATTTTCATCAGGATCAAAAAAGGTATAGACCGCAGAAACCCCATCATCTAAAGGATCGCAACTCGAAACGCTAATCAGCTTGTCGTCTTTCCAGAATTCCAAGAAAAAACTGTCGGTGCAGCTATGCACTAAAAATTTTTCGAATTGATCTAAGCTCGGTGGGAACATATCGCCATCGGCATGACGTTCATTGATATAACGTTCATACAAAGCATAATGAATGTCGGATGCATCCGCAGTGCGCGTGATTTTAACAGTTAGGTCTTGATTGCGTTTCCAGGCCTTTTTTTGCGTACTGTTCATCTGGAATTCAGCGACAGGGACACGACAGGATAGGCATTGGCGGCACAAATGACATTCAGGACGGTAAACAAAATCGCCACTGCGACGAAAACCGAGACGAGAAAGTTCAGATAAACTGACCACATCAATGCGATGTGCAGGATCTAAAAAGACCATCCGCGCTGATTTATTTTCTAGGTAACTACAGCTATGCGGCGGCGTAATATAATACTGTAAATCATTCAATAGGGACTTTGGGTGATACGAATTCATGGCAAGATCCCTCTGTTATTTTCATTCAATTAATCGTGCGTGTTGCGCTATTGTTTTACTTGAAAATACACCCTCTTGATATTTTTTCCAATCTATTGATGGCTGTTTCACAACATCTTGTAACGAATTAAGATACGCTTGGCGAGAAAGTGTACAAGCACCCAAGCTTAAAAGGTGATCATTAACCAATTGACAGTCAATCCAGGGCAGATGATTTTCCTGTCCAAGCAGCATTAAAGTATAAAAAGCCATTTTTGAAACATCGGTTTGGGTGCTAAACATCGACTCACCAAAACAGCCATGTCCAATGGTCACGCCATACAAACCACCAACAATTTTACCTTCATCCCAAACTTCAATGCTATATCCATATCCTGCATCAAATAATTGGCAATATCCATCAATAATATCTTCGGAAATCCAGGTGTCTTCAGCATAACTCCGAGGTAGGGAGCAGCAACGAATCACTTGTTCAAAAGCATGATTAATCGTGATTTTATAATCAAACTTTTTCATGTTACGGATTAGAGACTTGCTTGGGTGGTAATCTTTGGGGCGAATAATGCAACGCGGTTCAGGACTCCACCAACAGATAGGTTCACCTTCACTAAACCATGGAAACAGACCGTGGGTATAGGCTTCAAAAAGCGTAGAAGGGGAGAGGTCGGCACCTATGCAAATTAATCCCTGATCGTCGGGATCAGCTTCGATGGGATCGGGGAAAATGAATTCTGAGGGTGCTAATGGATGCATGGGATTTAGCCTGAACGAGAAGAGCAACGAGCGATAAGCATTTATGATTTTTATCATACAAAAAAAACCGCCCAAACAAGGACGGTTTTTTTTGTTTAGATAAAATTATTCACCTAAAGCATCAAGATATTTTTCAGCATCAAGGGCTGCCATACAGCCTGAACCTGCTGACGTAATCGCTTGACGGTAAACACTGTCCGCGATATCACCTGCAGCAAATACACCCGGAACAGATGCAGCAGTTGCATTGCCGGCAGTACCGCTGTGAACCTGAATATAACCATCACGTAGGTTCAACTGACCTTCAAACATGCCGCTATTCGGTTTGTGACCAATCGCAACAAATAAGCCGGTGACTTCTACATCTTGTTTAGAGTCATCTTGAGTCGATTGCAGGCGAACTGCAGTTACACCTGACTTGCTGTCACCGAGAACTTCATCCACTTGATGATTCCAGATGATGCTGATTTTGCCTTCTTTCTCTTTCTCGAACAGATGATCTTGCAGAATTTTTTCTGAACGCAACGAATCACGGCGGTGAACCAAAGTCACGTGTGAAGCAATGTTGGATAGATAAAGTGCTTCTTCAACCGCGGTATTACCTCCACCGACTACCATAACTTTTTGGTTTTTGTAGAAGAAACCGTCACAGGTTGCACATGCGCTGACACCTTGACCCATAAATGCAGCTTCAGATTCAAGACCTAAGTATTGGGCAGTTGCACCTGTTGCAATGATTAATGCATCACAGGTGAACTCTTCCATATCGCCTTTTAGAACGAATGGACGAACGCTTAAATCAACTTCGTTGATATAGTCATAGACAATGTCAGTACCAAAGCGTTCAGCATGCGCTTGCATACGTTCCATGAGTGCAGGACCTGTTAGACCTTCAGGGTCACCCGGCCAGTTGTCGACTTCAGTTGTCGTGGTCAATTGACCACCCAATTGTAAACCGGCAATTAGCGTTGGCTTTAAGTTGGCACGTGCAGCATATACAGCTGCGCTATAACCAGCAGGGCCTGAACCTAGAATAATCAAACGTGAGTGACGAGCGCTCATTCGCGGCATCCTTTTTTTATTTAGAAATTTGTGAAATTATACGTGAAACTCGATAACAGTTGTGTGAGTTCGATGTCGATATTATTGATCATTGAAATCGATTTGAGCTATATACAATAAGGATGCTGTGCTAGATACTCAATTCATAGGATTTGTATCAACAGCCTCTACATAATATTGCATCTTTTTCCTTGGAACAGGTGCATAATATCGAGTTTAATTGCGAAACTATTTTGTCTTAGTTTTTTACAAAAACATGAATGAAAAATTGGTTACAGGACAGTATATGACTGCGGTGTCGAGTGCTTATGCACAGCGCTTAATAATGACATTATTTTTAGTCTCTTTTGGAATTTATTTATTCCTTGCAACAGTGACTTATACGCCTTTTGATCCAGGCTGGATGCATATTTCCAGTGATACTCAACAGGTTTCAAATGCCAGTGGTGTTGCAGGGGCATGGATCGCAGATTTACTGTTCGGTTTTTTAGGCTGGGCAAGTTTACTCATTCCAGTCTTTTTATTCGTTGAGGCAATTCAGGTCTGGTGGCCGTATAGTTTTTTGAATAAGCCTTTTCGCTATGCCGCACAATTCTTTATTTTACTGGCGACAGCAAGTTTATTGTATTTGTTTTGGCAAGTTCCGGCAGATACTCTAGACAATGCATCCGGCGGTATTATTGGTTATGAATTGGGTGAAAGTCTGTCTCAAATTTTAACCATTTATGGCGCAACCGTTTTTCTTGTGGTGTTTTGGGTGGTTTTATTTACCCTGTCATTTGGTGTGAAGTGGAATAAAACCTGGGTTACACTCAAAGCCACACCTGCTTATTTACAAGACTTGTTTTATAAAAATGTCCCGGAAACCGAGTCTGCATTTGATCGTACAACGCCTGAAGTTAAAAAAACCTTTGCGAGTACTAAACAAAAAGCTGTAGTAGAAAGCGTATCACCCGCTCCAGAACATCATGAAGTTCAAGATGTATCGCCTGTAGTGCGAGATCAGGCTGCAGAGCGCTTGTTCAATGACATGGTGGAAAAAGAAGAACACTATGTACAGCAGCAGATTATTGATGCCGAAGATGAAGTTGAATTTGAACAGGTCTTAGAAAAAGCGCATCGCCTAGAAGAAAATACTCGACGTGCGGTAGCGACCGGTGAAGTTTGGCGTGCCTTAAACTCAGATGAAAATCAAAAACATAAACAAGATATTGACGCTTTATTAAAAGCTGCAGAAGAATCTGAACTGCATACGCCGCATGAACATTTTAAAGCCTTTGTTGATGAGCAACCTGTAGCAACGCTCCCCCAGACTTCTAAACAAAATCTGGATTGGGATGATGATGAAATCTTTGATGAATTGCTTGCTGCAGTTCCAAATGGCAAAACAGCCACGGATGTGCATACACCATTTAATCATGTAGAGACTGAACAAGCAGCATCACCTGTTGAAGAGAAAATTGTAATCGCATCATCTGCAATAGCAGCTTCACCATCGATACATACAACACCTAAGAATTCGGCTTTAGATGACGAGTTTGATGGACTCGATGATCTGTTGGTGGATGATTTGCTAATTGATGAGGTGGAAGAGCCTGCTCCAGTGCGTACTACGAGTAGTTATGCACAATCATCCGCATTTGTCAGTGGCGCAATAAAAACCCAGATTCAGCAACCGATCATTTCAGAAGATGAAAAAGCTTTAATTGCATCGAATAAAGATGTATTTCGTGAAGTCTGGCAGGAAACTGCAGGCAAACCAGTCGAAGTTGACGAACCCGTTGAAGATGATTTCGATTTTGATGCGCCATTAACCGATGCATCAGGTCGTCCGATGTCACTGGCGATGCAAGTGGCTGCACGTCGTAAAGATTTGTCACCGCTACCGGGACTGGATTTACTGGATAAAGTCGATCCAAATAAAAAAGTAAACTTTACTGCTGAACAGTTAGCCCGTTTATCAGAATTACTCGAAATTAAACTGCAAGAATTTAATGTCAAAGCCAAAGTTATAGAAGCACAGCCCGGGCCGGTCGTGACGCGTTTTGAGCTGGATCTGGCACCTGGAGTCAAAGCCTCTAAAGTGACCAATATTTCACGAGACTTGGCGCGTTCAATGTCGATGGCATCGGTGCGTGTGGTCGAGGTGATTCCGGGTAAACCGTATATTGGGATTGAAGTGCCGAATAGCACACGTGAAATGGTGCGTTTGATCGAGTTGTTAACCATTCCTGCTTTTACGGATCCAAATAGCATTCTTTCGATGGCGATGGGTAAAGATATTTCGGGTAATCCAGTCATTGCTGACTTGGGTAAAGCACCGCATATGCTGGTTGCAGGAACCACTGGTTCAGGTAAATCGGTGGCAGTAAACTCGATGATTTTATCGATGTTGTTAAAATATACGCCTGACCAGTTACGTCTAATTTTAATTGACCCGAAACAACTGGAACTTGCCAACTATAACGATATTCCTCATTTGCTTACGCCAGTCGTGACGGACATGAAAGATGCAGTCAATGCCTTGAACTGGTGTGTCAATGAAATGGAACGTCGCTATAAGCTGATGTCTTATTTGAAAATCCGTAAATTGAGTGACTATAACCGCAAGGTCGATGAAGCGATTGCCAATGGCGAAGATCTGATTGATCCAACGTGGAAAGCAAGTGACTCGGTCGTAGGCGAGCGTGCGCCACGTTTGACGCCGTTACCTTCGATTGTGATTGTTGCCGACGAATTTGCCGATATGATTATGCAGGTGGGTAAAAAAGCTGAAGAAATGATTACCCGTTTGGCACAAAAATCACGTGCTGCGGGTATTCATTTACTGCTTGCGACACAACGTCCATCGGTTGACGTGATTACTGGTTTGATCAAAGCCAATATTCCAACCCGCGTGGCTTTACGTGTAAACAGTAAAATTGACTCGCGTACTATTTTGGATGCCGGTGGTGCAGAAGACCTGTTAGGACATGGTGATATGTTGTTCCTTGGGCCTGGTAAAATTGAGCCTGAACGTGTGCATGGTGCTTTCATTTCCGATGATGAAGTCAATAATATCTGTGATGCATGGCGTGAACGTGCTGCTCCGAATTATGTCGATGAAATTCTAACGCCTTATGATGAAGAACCGACTTCGCGTGGTTTTGAAGATGGGGATGGTGGTTCGGATCGTGATGCCTTGTATGATCAATGTGTATCCTTTGTTCTGGAAACACGTAAGGCTTCAACCTCGTCATTACAGCGTAAGTTTAGCCTTGGTTATAACCGTGCTGCGCGAATCATTGACCAGATGGAAGAAAATGGGATTGTCAGTGGCATGGGTGCCAACGGTAAACGTGACATTTTAGTCTAAATTTTCATACTGAGTTGAAGGCCTGCATAAGCAGGCCTTTTTCTGGATGTTAAAAAGCTATACTTTTAACATTACATGAATATTTATTGAAAATGATAAAGGTGATTCACCTCATGCAATGGAAATGCAATTTAGGGATGAAGCGTAGATAATGAATGTTGTAATGGCCTTGTTTCCATTAATTATTTTAATTGCCATGGGGTATATCTTTAAACGGACACAGTTTTTAACGGATGACTTTTGGCGTGGCGCGGAAAAACTGAATTATTTGATTTTATTTCCGGTATTACTTTTTAATAATCTTGCTTATATAAAATTGGAACTTACAACGATTACTCAGGTGTTATTGGCTCTGTTTATCATCATTATAATAAGTACTTTAACGCTGTGGGTAGCGAGGGCGTTTTTTCATATTCCGATTGCGCGGTTTGGCGTATATGTGCAAAGTCAAATTCGCTTTAATACCTATATTGGTTTATCCATTATGTCTTTGCTGTTTGGTGCTCAGGGCATGCAAATGTTTACCATTATGATTGCTCTGGCGATTCCTTTGGTGAATGTGATTTCAGTGCTGGCTTTTTCACAAGGGCAGGGCTTAAAACCTGCGCAGATTCTATTTTCTTTGATGAAAAATCCGCTAATTTTGGGCTGTGTAATTGGAATTGTATTTAATTTGCTGCAACTGTCATTATTTTCTGGCTTGGAACAACTGTTTAAAATTTTAGCCAGTATGAGCCTACCTTTGGGATTGATTTGTGTCGGGGCAGCTTTACAGTTTGCAAAACTGAAATATGATTATTCAAGATTATTGTTGAATACTTTAGGGCGTTTAATCGTGATGCCAAGTTTGGCTTATTTGATTTGTTATACGATGAATTTGAATCAGTTTGAAACGATTATTTTGGTGGTGTTTTTTGCCTTGCCCACGGCCTCGGCCTCCTATATTTTAACGCGCTATTTTCATGGCGATAGCCAACTGATGGCGGGGGTGATTAGCTTGCAAACGCTATGCTTTGCAGTCACGTTTCCTGTGCTGATGATGTTGCTTTCTTAATGCATAGATATAATTTTGTCATAAAAAAGCCTGTCGGTTTTATTCAAACGGACAGGCTTTTTTATTTATAAGCTATAGTTTTTAAAATTATGCGAACTTAGCCAAAACTTCTAAAAATCCGTCACGTTGGCGAGGATATTCAGCAATCACATCATGAATACGTTGGCCTTCAGGATTGGTTGCATTGACATCACGACCATCGGCAATGAATTGAGTCAGTAAGCGCTCATAGTCATTTGGACGCATATGTTTGAATGCGTGATAAAGCACATGAAAATCGGCATTCACGCCTGCAGGAGGAAGCTGTGTTAAATAGGCAAATACACGCTCGTCTGACCATTCTTCATTGAACGTTGCTGGCTGAGATAATGCCATCGCAAACTCCTTGGTAAACTGAATAAAAAAGGCAAAATATGGAGGACTAGAGAAAGCAGTGCTTTGCTAATCCAGTCTCATATTTTGCCTTGATTCAATATGCTTGACTAATCAGAATTCAGATTATCGCTCTTCAGGCAAATTGATATTCATTTCTAACATTTCGATGTTTGCTTCAGAACGAACCGACATTTGAATATGCTGTTCATCCACACCACGAACATAACGATTGACCACCTGCATGATTTCTTTCTTCATTTGGTCAATTTTGTCTTGGCTTAAGCGTTTACCTAAACCTTGCTCAGAGGCAACAATTACTTTTAAGCGGTCTTTAGCAGTTCGTGCGCTTGAAGGTTTATCATCGTTGCTGAATAATTTACTCCAGAATCCTGCCATTTTTTACGCTCCAAATAATCGTGCTAACCAACCCTTAGGTTTTACCGTGATATGACGGTAAGGACGCTCTTCACCCAAGAAGCGCGCTACAAGGTCATCATAAGCCTGACCCGCCGATTCTTCAGTAAAGAGAATTACAGGTTTACCTTCGTTTGACGCTTGTAAAACACTTGGACACTCAGGAATGACACCGAGTGTAGGTACACGTAAGATATCTTTAGAAATATCATCAATCGTTAACATTTCTTGTTTATCGGCACGTTCGGGATTGAAACGTGTAATACACAAATGCTTACGGATGCGACCTTCGTTTTGTTCTACTTTTTTGGTTTTGCTGTCGAGCATCCCAATGATACGGTCAGAGTCACGTACTGAAGAAATTTCAGGATTGGTTACGATGATCGCTTCATCTGCATGGTACATCGCCATGATTGCACCGCGTTCAATACCCGCAGGTGAATCGCAGATAATGTAATCGAATTCTTGCGAAAGTTCGTCCATTACACGTGCCACACCCTCATCGGTCAAGGCATCTTTGTCACGGGTTTGTGATGCAGGAAGAATATATAAGTTCTCAATATCTTTATCGCGAATAAGTGCTTGTTGAAGTCGAGCTTCATTATTTAATACATTTACAAAATCATAAACAACGCGACGTTCACAACCCATAATTAAATCTAGGTTACGTAAACCCACGTCAAAATCGATCACAACAGTCTTGTGGCCGCGAAGGGCTAAACCTGTTGCAAAAGATGCACTAGTCGTAGTTTTACCTACACCACCTTTGCCTGATGTTACGACAACAATTTTCGCCACCGAATCCACTCCTGTTATGGTTCAAATCCCCTTTTAGATATGGGACTTATGGTGTTTATTTATACATTAAAATTCGAGAACTTCAAAGACAAGTTCTTGTTGATCATTCAAGTAAATATGTACCGCTTTTTTGAGGACATGCTGTGGAATGTCATCTGCTACACAATATGTACCTGCAATCGATACCAGTTCTGCTTCTAGGGAATGGCAGAAAATACGTGCTGCACTGTTCCCGTCTGCGCCGGCGATGACTCTACCACGAGCGCTACCATAAATATGTATATTTCCTGAAGCAATGATTTCAGAACCACTGTTGATTCCTGCATTGAGAATAATATCACCATGATTTTGTACAAGGCATTGACCTGTGCGCAAAATTTCATCGTGATAAGAGGTCACATGACTCACCACACGGGCAGGTTTTGCCTCTACTTTCTCTGATTCTTCAGCTTCGTCACCCGTAGCTTCAGGTTCTACTTCAACCACTTGTTCTTTCGTCGGTTTAATACGTTGCAATGGTTTAGTGTCTGAAGGCAGAACAGGGAATTGAATTGCGCGAGCTTGATCAGCGAGTAAACCTTCAGTCACCGCCATAGGCTGTACTTCCAGGCTGATCAATAATTGAATTAAGGCAATAAGTTCTTGTTCAACTGAACTTTCAATCACAACTAATGTACCCGGTGGAAATGCTTTTTGGAGCATTGGCGCGAGTTGCTGGCGGATTGCATCGTGATCATTGGTATCTAAGATAATGCGAATCGCATTGACCATTCTGCCTTTTATCCGTATATCAGCCATAATTATTCCTTAAGACTTCTGACTCATTTATTTTATGTCGAAGTGATGTTGTAAATAGAGCAAATCCTAGAACAAATTGAATGATTTCTCTAGCGACGTTTTAAATATTTTTATCTGATGATCATTCTTTAACTTGATCATGTTGTTCCAGCATTTGTTGCCATTGTTTTACTTTGACCTGTTGGCGAATCGCTTCTAAGCTTTCAAAAACGGCAGACTCAACCAGTTTTTCCACATGGGTATTATTTTCAAACTGTATTTGACTGATTTTATTTGAAATTTCTAAATAAGCCAGATTTTCTTTATTTTTATTATTTTGCGCGAACGGTTCAATCAGACCTTGGGTAATATTTTCACCCAAACGCTGTCCAATACTTTGGATCTGTTGCTCTATACGTCCACCGACAATCGGAATTAAACGTAATAATTGTGTTAATTCGGGCGTATCTTCAATTGCCTGATTGACAATATTTCCGACATTTTTTGCAATAGTCACTCTTTGTGCTTGTAACTCTTTGCCCAACGATTCCTGCAAGATATCAGCCAGGGCAGTGGCGAACATTTCACGGTGATGCGCAACCAAATCTTCAATCAATTTTTTATGCGTGGTACTGGTTGAAAGTTCGTGTTTTATACTGTCTAAAACGGTAATCACAATACGACTGGTCAGTTCTTCGAGCAGCAGATGATAATAAAATTTGGCGCGCTTATACCAACTGTCAGGAATCACTTTATAGCCATGTTCATGCAGGTTATAGGCAATGGATCCGGCACGTAATAAACGCAAAAAACGCAGTTGCGGAATAATGGACAGAATTTCGTACCAATGAATAAAAGGAAAGAAAAACCAGCGCTTATGATATTGTCCGATGATGGCAATTCCCCAACGGATCAGCAGTTCAATCACCAGAAAACTGGTAAACCAACTTTCGGTAATAATCACCCAGGGACGCAATTCTGTCCGATAAAACTGCAATAGTTCAGGAAAATGAATGAAGCTAAATAACCAGCCACCAAAATCACTCATCAGGATGGCGTTGGCACTTAAGCAGAACAAGTTGATGATGATCAGAACCATCATAAAAATGTCATAGCCCAGTGCAACTTTCCAGCCCCAAGAGTCTTTTTTCACGAAATGAAAAGTTGGCTTGGCTATTTTGTCATCTTGCTTCATTGTCTTCCTTAAATGCGATTTATGCTTTTGCAGCCAGGTCTTGCTTCATGCGTTCAATCAGTTGATCTTTCTCAATCCATAATTCATGCACCCATTGCTGAAAACGTTCACGATATTCAGCATCATCTTCGTAATTACCGCCTAAGACCCAGCTTGGAATATCTATTTTACGCAGATTGACTGCAATACGATGAACATCCCCCAACCAAAAATCGCCATAGCCCGGTGCACCATCCGGATAAACAATGGTCATATCCACCAAGGCATCAATTTTGTCACCTAAAATATTTAAGGCCAACGCTAAACCGCCCGCTTTAGGTTTGAGTAGATTTTTATACGGTGATTGCTGTGCTGCATGCTTTTCCGGAGTAAAGCGCGTACCTTCTAAATAGTTGAGCAAGGTAAAAGGTTGACTCAATAATTGTTCACAGGCTTTGCGTGATTCTTCCATATCACGTGTTTTAAGCTCAGGATTCTTGGCAATTTGTTCTTTGGTATGACGCTTCATCATTGGAAAACCTAAAATTTTAAAGGCTTGTCCAACGAAAGGAATAAAGATCAGTTCCCACTTGGTAAAGAAACGGGTCAGCGGCATACGGGTTAAACCAAAATATTGATTCACTGTGGTATCGACCCAACTCTGATGATTACAGGTCATCAGGTAACGACCCTGCATGCTCAGATCTAAATTGTCATCAATACTAATATCCCATTTTAGATGCGGTAATACATGATCAATCAGCCAATTATTGACACCGAGCCAACTGTTGGTAATTTGAATATTAGTTTCATCAATTTTACGTGATTTTTTGACTAATTTAGTCAATCCCAATGCGAGAACGGGAGGACCATGAAAAAAAGTACTTCCGCTCATCACTGATGCTACAGTTAATCCGCGAGATATTTTTTTTAATATGGATTGTTTCTGAATTTGCGATGACATATAAGAACGGTCCTAAGATGAAGTCGTCTAATGTTTTTTCACCATTTAATATAATTGTAGAATTCGAAATAAAAAAGTCTATTCATGCAACTATGTAGGAATTATGTCTAAGATAGCTTGCTCACAAGCATAAAGTATTACAAAATGTAACTAAAGCTTTTATTATTTACAAAAAATCAATGGTATGCCCATTTTTTTTAATCCATCATTCCACTATACGATAAAACACAAAAAGGAGTCATGCAATGCGTGCACTAGCAATTTCAGCAGTAGTAGGGGCAATGGCGTTATCTGGTTGTTCAACAACGGGTAATAACATCGGTGGTATGGAATACGACAAAACAGCAATTGGTGCACTTGTAGGTGCAGCTGCTGGTTATGGTATTTCTAAAGGTAATGCAAATACTAGCGCACAAAACAACCGTGCAGCAGCAATCGGTGCTGTGTTAGGCGGTGCAACAGGTGTATATCTAGACAATAAAGAGAAAAAATTACGTCAACAAATGGCCGGTACTGGCGTAGACGTGACTCGTAATCCAGATGGTTCTGTTGGTCTGATCATGCCGGGTAACATTACCTTTGATACCAACAAATCAAATATTAAACCTAACTTCTACGCAACTTTGAACAAAGTTGCGCAAACACTGACTGAAGACAACAAGAGCGGTATTCTTGTAACAGGTTATACAGACAGCACTGGTAATGACTCAATCAACATTCCATTGTCTCAAGCGCGTGCTCAATCAGTAGCCAACTATCTTGCCGGTCAGGGCGTCGCACGTACGCGTATTAATGCACAAGGTCAAGGTTCAGCGAACCCAATCGCATCAAATGCGACAGCTGAAGGCCGTGAACAAAACCGCCGTGTAGAAATCAGCATTTACGCGATTCAATAATTCTTCATAAGTCCATGATGAATTGAAAAGACCACCTTCGGGTGGTTTTTTTATGAATGTCAAATCTGTATTTTAGGTTATGCAAGTTGGGCTGAGATGACTATAATCGAGCTCGAATCAAAACGAGGAAATACTATGTCGTCGGCAAGTCAGCTCAATGACAAGCAACTTGAAGCCATGAAATATACTCAAGGACCCTTGTTAGTACTTGCAGGGGCAGGTTCAGGTAAAACGTCCGTTATTACGCGAAAAGTCGCACATTTGGTTCAGAATTGCGGTATTCCTGCACATCGCATTACCGCCATGACCTTTACCAATAAAGCTGCACGTGAAATGAAAGAGCGTGTCGGAAAATTATTATCTCGTGAAGAGGCCAAAGGTCTTTCTGTTTCGACCTTCCATACTTTTGGTTTGAATTTACTTCGTTTAGAAATTAAACATACCCCATTAAAAAATAATTTTTCAATTTTGGATGCCGATGATTGCAAACGCATTCTGATGGATTTAATGCATCGTGATAATTTGTCCGGTGCAGAAAGTAAAGAATTGATTGCCAAAGCCATGAAAATGATTTCGGACTGGAAAAATGACCTGATTCCACCCGAACAGGCACATACCACCTGCGAGACAGCAGAAGACGTGCAATTTGCGCATTTGTATCAACTGTATGAGCGCAACTTGCGTGCCTATAATGCAGTGGATTTCGATGACTTGATCGTGATGCCGACCCGTTTATTACAAGAAAATGCCGAAGTCCGGGATAAATGGCAAAACCGGGTTCGTTATCTGTTGGTTGACGAATATCAGGATACCAATACTGCCCAGTATATTTTGGTGAAACTGCTGGTTGGGGTGATGGGACAATTCACCGCTGTAGGGGACGATGACCAGTCGATCTATGCATGGCGCGGTGCAAAGCCTGAAAACATGGCCTTGTTGAAAGAAGACTTTCCAAATCTAAAAGTGATTAAACTCGAGCAAAATTATCGTTCGACCAGTCGTATTTTGAAAGCAGCCAATACGGTGATTGGTAACAATCCGCATATTTTTGATAAAAAGCTCTGGTCAGATAAAGGTCATGGTGAAGTGATTCGTGTCATTACCTGTCGTAATGATGATGATGAAGCTGAACGCGTGGTGAAAGATCTCATCACGCATAAATTGATGAATGGTAAAAACTGGAAAGATTATGCGATTTTATATCGCGGTAATTTCCAGGCACGTGTTTTGGAAACACAGCTGCGCCAAATGCAAATTCCGTACAAGTTGTCGGGTGGTCAGTCATTCTTTGGCCGTGCTGAAATCAAAGACATCATGAGTTATTTGCGTATCATCATTAATCCAGAAGATGACAGTGCATTCCTCCGGATTATTAATACGCCGAAACGTGCGATTGGTCCGGTGACTTTAGAAAAGCTGGGATTATTCGCGCAAGAAAATCATTTGTCGTTATTAACCGCGGCGGGTGATCAGCGCTTGACCATGGTGATGCCGAAAAAGGCCACTACACAACTGGCAGAATTTGCCGATTTTATTGGTAACTTTACCCGTAACTTGCTTGAAGATGACGAACCTGTTCCGATCATTCGTCAGATGATGCTTGAAGCCGGCTATATCGATTACATCAAAGAGCAGGCGGCAACACCAGCGCAAGAAAAAACCAAGATCGATAACATTGAAATCTTGTACAGCAGCATTCAGAGTCTGATTAATCGTGCTGAAGATGTCGATGAGAAAAACATTGAAAGTGTGATTCGTAAAATGGTGTTGCTGGATATGCTCGAGCAGCAGAAGGAAGAAGAAGATACCGACAAGGTCAATTTACTGACCTTGCATGCTTCAAAAGGTCTTGAATTTCCTTATGTGTATCTAATTGGTCTGGAAGAAGAATTGTTACCGCATAAAAACTCCATTGCCGCAGAAACCATTGAGGAAGAACGCCGTTTGATGTACGTGGGAATCACTCGCGCACGCCAAGGCTTAACCATTACGCTGGCTGAACAGCGTAAAAATGGGGGGCAAATGAAGCAAATGACGCCAAGTCGTTTCCTGGATGAGTTGCCTCAAGATGATTTGGACTGGCTGGGTCGCAAGAAAAAATTGGCAGGCAATATTGATCCAAAATTGCAGGCACAGCATTATCTTGAAAATTTACGTGCGCTGATTAAGCGTTAATACACTATTTAAACCATGCAATTAGGAAAGAACAGATGAAAGTTCAAGTTAAAGTGCTCGATACACGTTTAGGCGGCCAATGGCCTTTGCCGACCTACGCAACTTCGGGTTCAGCAGGTTTAGACTTACGTGCTTGTGTAGAAGAAGCGACTGTAATTGAACCGGGTCAAACTGTATTGGTTAAAACAGGTTTGGCAATTTATATTGAAGATACAAACTTTGCAGGTTTGATTTTACCGCGTTCAGGTTTAGGGCATAAACACGGAATTGTGCTTGGGAACCTGGTGGGCTTAATAGATTCAGATTACCAAGGTGAGTTGATGGTCTCGGTTTGGAACCGTAGCCAAACCGCATTTACTTTAGAGCCGGGTGAGCGTTTGGCTCAATATGTGCTTGTTCCTGTAGTGCATGCTGAATTTGAACAAGTGGAAGAATTTATTGCAACTGAACGTGGTGCAGGCGGTTTTGGTCATACCGGTAAAGGCTAAACTGTAGATTGAGTTTAAAGAATTTATAACCTGATCAATGAACAGCAATATTTGTTTTTTATCAGGTTTTATTCTTTATTTTATAGCATGCTTATATTTGAAACTTTAATCAGCTTGATAATAAAAGAAGTCATAATTAAAGATTTACAACATTTAAATTAGAAAGATTGCTTTTACCTTCAAATAAACTCTTATTTTATTTTTTTAAAGAGCTGGTTTTTAAATAAAAATATTTAACATTATTTGTTTTAAAATTAAATAAAAGATTTATTTTTCAATCAAATACCATCTTTTTGGTAAATTATTTGTAAAATTTTTTTACCATTGCTTAAAAATATGAAATGCATTTAAAATGTTAATCTCCTCCTTTAAGATGATGCACTAGTTGTGAATACTGACTTCATTAAGCATTCCATAAATTTTTCACTTTATGGGCTACTCTAAGTAGAAGAAATCATCATGAATTTTAAAAATAAAAAATTTCCGGCACAAATTTTTCGTGCCTATGATATTCGTGGAAAAGTGTCACTTTTGACACCTGAAATTGTAAAAGTGATTGCCTATGGATTGGTTGCCCAATATCACAAGGTCGGACAGACTCAACTTGCCATTGGTTACGATGCGCGTTTAACAAGTCCAGAATATGCAGAAATAATTAGACAAGTATGTGAAGAAAAAGGATTGAATGCGACCATCATCGGTTGTTGTTCGACACCATTATTATATTTTATTGCCCGTCAATTTGATGGTAATGGGATCATGCTTACGGCAAGTCATAATCCTAAAACAGATAATGGAATTAAGTGGATTATCCAAAATGAACCACCCTGTCCAGAAATGATTCAACAAGTCGGTGCAAGTGCCCGTGTGGCGTTTGATCCATTACAAAAATTAGTAATTCAACCTGTTCAGCATGAAGTTGTGGTTCAATATTGTCTCGAATATCAGCAGGCATTATTACAAGATATCCAGTTAAAGAGTCCTTTTAAAGTGGTACTCGATGGTTTAAATGGTTCGGCAGGGCGCTGTGCTGCATTGGTGTTAAAACAGTTAGGCTGTGAGATCACAACCATCCGCTGTGATGCCAATGGTGATTTTCCCGATCATGCGCCTGATCCTTCACAAGAAAAACATCTTGTTGAATTACAAAAAACCGTGCTTGAACAGCAAGCTGATATGGGGATTGCACTGGATGGTGATGGTGATCGCCTCGTGTTAATTGATGAACATGGCATGATTATTTCAGCAGATCGATTACTGGCTTTATTTTCAGAAATGTGTTTGAAAATGCATCCTGGTCATGAAGTTGTTTACGATGTGAAATGTTCGACCATGGTGAGGAATACCGTTCATCGCTTAGGTGGGCAGGCGAAAATGATTCGTACAGGCAGTTCTTTTTTGCGGAAATATATGTCGCAATCTAAAGGCAAAGCTATCTTTGGCGGAGAATATGCAGGTCATTATGTTTTTAATGACGGCCGTGGTTTTGGCTATGATG
The DNA here is from genome assembly GCF_013004295.1 of Acinetobacter sp. ANC 5414. Taxonomy (NCBI): domain Bacteria; kingdom Pseudomonadati; phylum Pseudomonadota; class Gammaproteobacteria; order Moraxellales; family Moraxellaceae; genus Acinetobacter; species Acinetobacter sp. ANC 5414. Next base: position 181,757 of record NZ_JABERM010000001.1, on the reverse strand, counting down.
ATGGTTTATATGCAGCCTTACGTGTGCTCGAATATTTAAGTCAACAACCGGATTTAACCCTATCACAAATATTGAAGGCTTATCCTGAGCGCAGTTGTACTGAAGATCTCTACATTAGTACCCATAGTGAAGAACCTGCAGCGGTATTACATGATGTTGAAGTTAAAAGTCATGATTTAGGCGCACAATTAAGTAAAATTGATGGTGTACGACTTGATTTTGAAGATGGATTTGGCATTATTCGAGCATCGAATACAGGTGAGTATTTTACAGTACGCTTTGATGCGGACAATCCTGTAAGATTAAACGCGATTCGAAACACATTTGTTTCCATGTTAAGTGACCGATATCCTAAAATCGCACAAGACATTTTAGATGCTCAATAAGGAGAGGCGAATGCCACATCAGCATACTGGCATCGACAAAGCACAAATTTTGACTGAAGCTTTGCCGTATATTCAACGTTTTGCGGGTAAGACGCTAGTAGTGAAATATGGTGGCAACGCAATGACCGATCCGGAGCTGGAAAGCTCGTTCGCACGTGACATTGTATTGTTGAAAACTGTCGGTTTAAATCCAATCGTGGTGCATGGTGGCGGTCCGCAAGTTGACTCATTCTTGAAGCAACTCGGTCGTGAATCTGACCGTATTGATGGAATGCGTGTGACTGACCCTGCAACCATGGAAGTGGTTGAAATGGTTTTAGGCGGTAGTGTAAATAAATCTATCGTCAATCTCATCAATAAGCATGGCGGTCGTGCTATTGGTTTAACCGGTAAAGATGGTAATTTGCTGCGCGCGCAAAAGCTGTTGATGAAAAAAACGGCTGAAGACGGCACAGTAACACAGATTGATTTGGGGCTAGTGGGTGAAGTCGTTGGTGTGAAAACTGACGTACTTGAAATGTTCACCAACAGCGATTTCATTCCTGTGATTGCACCACTGGGCGTAGATGATGAAGGTAACACTTACAACATCAATGCCGATTTAGTTGCGGGTAAAGTGGCTGAAGCCTTAGGTGCGGAAAAACTTATTCTTCTGACTAACATTACTGGCGTTCTCGACGAAAATAAAAATCTGCTGACAGGTTTAACCACTCAAGAAGTTGATCGTTTGATTGAAACGGGTGTGATTTATGGTGGCATGATTCCTAAAGTGGGTTGTGCACTGGATGCTGTGAAAGGTGGGGTAGTCAGCGCGCATATCGTGGATGGCCGTGTTCCACATGCAACCTTGTTGGAAATCTTCACAGATCATGGTGTAGGGACTTTAATTACCAACCGCGCCAAACATTAAATGAGTCATTTTTAAAAAGCCTCCTTGTGAGGCTTTTTTATTGCCTTGTTCAGACTGTCTTAATTGAATTTTTAATAAAATTAGGTATTTGAGCATCATTCTTGGGCTAATGCATAAAATAGTGATGGGTATTGTAAATTGAGATTTGCAACGTCCTGCCCAGTCATGCAAAATAGAAAAATCATGTATTTGCTGTTTGATAAAGACTATGTGCCAGTTGCTCGGAATGAATTGTGCTACACCAACGGATGTGACTTTCTCATTTCGTGGTTTTTCTCAACGTGCGGGCATTACATCCGACCATTGTGATGGTTTTGGTATAGCCTTTTTTGAAGATAAAGCCTGCCGCCTTTTTGTCGATAACCAATCGGCAGTTGAATCGCCGATTGCTGAACTGGTGCGTAATTATCCAATCAAATCACGCAATGTGATTGCCCATATTCGTAAAGCGACGCAAGGCAAAATTAATCTGGAAAACTCGCATCCATTCAGTCGTGAACTGTGGGGACGTCAGTGGATTTTTGCCCATAATGGTGATTTGCATGGTTTTGATCCCACTTTATCTGGTCGTTTTACCCCTGTGGGAAATACCGACAGTGAACGCGCTTTTTGTTTTTTACTCGATCAGCTGGTTCATAAATTTGGCTATCATGAACCGAAGCTGGATCAAATTTTTGATCTGTTGGCTGAAGTTTCGCCCAAAATTGCTGAACATGGCACATTTAATTTTTGTTTGTCGAATGGGCAAGCTTTATTTACTTATGCCATCACCAAATTGCATTGGCTGGTACGAGAATACCCGTTTAAACCGGCTCAATTAATTGATCTGGATGTAGAAGTTGATTTCAGTCAGGTGACTACACCTGAAGATCGAGTCGCCGTGATTACCACAGAGCCTTTAACGCAAAATGAAGTGTGGACAGCCTTTGAGCCTGGAGAGATGATTTTATTTCAGGATGGGCGTCCCATTAGAAAACAGTTGACCCATGTAGAACGGCTTGAGCGTGAAAGATTAAATCCAGAATTAAAAAGAATCACCAAAGCAGATCAATATTAGTCAATACAAGCTAAATATGTGTAAATCTATAAAGATTTTCTATTAAATATCTTTATAGATTTTTGCTTTATGGGTGAAGTGTTTTTAAATATTAATTCCTTCGATGAACCTGATAATAAAATTTATATACTTTAAACTGTATTTTTATAATACTAAAATTTTATAATATATTTATTGTGAAAATTAAAATTAAATCAAGCTATTTTATTTTTACACATATTTTTACTTAAAAATTTAAATTAAGCATTTTATTTTTTTTAATAATTTAATCGTTATTTAAGGTTTTTTTTGATCATTAATAATCCTATTTGGTGGTTATATTGGTTAAAAAATACTTTATTCTTTTGGTTGGTTTTGTGTTTAAAATCATTATATATCATTAGCTTATGTTTTTTATATGGGTTTTTGCTTAAAACCAACTGTTTTGGTTGATTTTTATTTGTTAAAAATCAATATATTATGAGTTTATGTGATGAATCGTATATATTTTATAGGTGGTCGTAATGAAAATGAAATGGGTTCCAGAATATAATACTGGTATCGATGTGATTGACGATCAGCACAAACGAATTCTTGATTATATCAATGAAATTGATGATGTTGCAGAACATACGGATCGTGCTCGTATTAAACAAATACTTGAAAATATTATTGATTATACTCAATCGCATTTTACTTTTGAAGAGTCTTTGCAAGAAGAAGCCGGTTATAAATACCGCGTACCGCATAAACGTGTACATGATTTATTTATTAAAAAGATTGAATCATACCGTGACCGTTTCGAAATGGGACAAGCGATTGAAGGTGAATTGCATGAAGTGCTTTCAAAATGGCTGATTAACCATATTCAGCACGATGATGCAGATTATGTGGGTGCAGTAAAAGAAAATATGATGGGTATTATTAAAGAAAAAGAACAGAAAAAAGGCAAAAACTGGTTTGCTCGTTTCTTTTCATAAAAAAGATAAACGAGATAACAACAAATAAAAGTCATAATAATCTTGCGCGGCAAATCATCAAACCTGATGGTTTGCTTTTTCTTTTTGATTTTCCCCCATGACAAAGGCAAAATAGCGATAGACTTTTTTTAGGAACGCATCATGCAGGACAATGCTATGTCACGATGGCTATCACCGCTGATGGCATTTTGTTTATCTTTTATCATCATTGCCACATTAGCACCGATAGTCGGGATTCAAGTTGATCGCCAACTTGATTTTTGGTTGTTATGGTTAGGTACTATGCTTATTTTGGCATTACCGATCTGTTATTTAGAAATTGCCTTGGCGAAGCGCTCAAAAACCACAGCGTTAAATGCATTGTCTAGCTTGACGCGTGATGCAGATGCATCGCAAAAATGGCGCGTCGTCGGTTGGTTAGCGGTTGTCTTTATTCCTTTCTTGGCAGGTGGCATGCTGTCTAATGCAAGCCAGTTGTTGGGTCATTTTGCCTTCAATGGCATTGCGCCAAATCTATTGTTCGTTGGCTTGGTGATTGTTGCAATTGCACTTTCATTTGCACCTCGAATGATTATTGTCATCCTAAGTGTTGTTGGTGTTTTAGCTTCCTTAATTCTAGCGAATGTGATGGGAACAGCTTTGCCTGCTTGGCAAGTGACGCCGGTTGAATTTAGCGAGTGGGGTAGTGCGACCGTATTGGCACTGGTTGCTAGCGGTTTAGGGATGGGCTTGTATTGGCAAAGTAGTTTGCCGACGCTTAATCAACAAGATGTTGCCACCAAAACAGCTTTACCAATCTGGATTGCGCAATTATTAGCAGTGGTTGCTTTTGGCTTCTTTGCTGCCAATGCTCAAATTCCAACTTTTGCGTTTGTGGTTGCGGTAGTGAGTGCATCTGCACTTTTACTCAATATGGCACGTGAACAATTGCTGCAACGTCAACTGAATATCGCGATTCAATGGCTCGTCATCTTGGCTGCCGTATTCGTTTGGGCCATTCCTGCCATGAGTCCAATTTTTAATACGGTACTTATGCTTTGGGGCTTAGTGATTTGCTTGATTTATGCCATTTTTGCGGGCTGGATCATGAAAATTAGCCATTTACGTAAATCAATGAATTTCAGCAATGAGATGTTTTATAACTTGTGGCGTATTGCAGTGCGTGTGGTTCTGCCTGTATCAATCATCTTGGCAATGATTGCGATTATTGGACAATTGTTCTAATGAGTGAGATACCACAGGTTTGGGTGGCATATGCGGCTCAGGATCAACAGTTTCATATTGCTGTCCCTTTTCATCAAGGCATGACCGCTTTAGATGCGATTGAGCAAAGTGGGATTCGGGCACAAATTCAGTTACCCGAACCACTTTCATTGGGGATCTTTGGGGTGCGATTGCCAGATCCAAATCAAATCTTACAAGTCGGTGATCGTGTCGAGATTTATCGCGCATTAACGGTTAATCCGAAGGATATTCGCCGAAAACGGGCTGCAGAAAATCCGGTTGGACTTTATTGTCGCGGAAATCGCTTTAAACAATTGAAGTGATAAGAAAACCCCTCATTGAGGGGTTTATTTTTATTTTAAAGCGGCTATAGTGGGGGCGCATTGAGAATCGCTTCTTTTGATCCTGGTAAGCCGGGTTGAGATTCTGGAATTGTTTCCAAACCTTCAATCTTTATCACAGTGCCTGTTTGATCGAAGTAAATTCTTAAATGTTGACCGTGAGCTGCAGGAATGTTGGCTTTTTTAGCATATGTTCCTGGTATATAGTTGTAGATGTAGTCCCAACGTAAAGGATTCATTGGATCTGAAACTGTAGGGCTACCGAGCAAGAAGCGCACTTGTTGGTGACTCATACCGACCTGAATTTTTGAAGCTTGTGCTTGAGTTAATGGCGTTCCTTGCGGAATATCAACTTTATAAACGCCCAAGGTCGAACAGCCTGCGAGCAGTGAAGTGACGAGTAACGTCAACATGATTTTTTGCATTTTGCTACACTATCCCAAATTAATTATGATGCATTTGATCCACTGATAGATCATACTGCATCTAAACTTTGTTGCATATTCCAACTTTAAATTTGTTGAGAGACCTTTTTACATGCCTATTTCAAATCAAGATTTACGCAAAGCTGGACTTAAAGTTACGCTTCCACGAATAAAAATATTGGAATTATTAGAAAATTCAAGACAACACCATTTAAGCGCAGAAGACATTTATAAAACTTTACTTGAACAAGGTGAAGATGTCGGTTTAGCAACTGTGTATCGCGTGTTAACACAATTTGAAGCTGCAGGCATTATTCAACGTCATCATTTTGAAAATAATCATTCCGTTTTCGAAATTATGCAAGAAGATCACCATGATCATATTGTTTGCCAGAATTGCAACAAAGTCGTTGAGTTTACCAATGATGTGATTGAGACTCAGCAACATGAAGTGGCCGAAAAGTATGGCTTTACTTTGACAGGTCACTCTTTAAATCTTTATGGTTATTGTGATGCACCTGAATGCCAGGATGCATTACGTAAAAAATAATACTGACTTGAAATCAGTTAAAAAAACAGGCTTCTTGCGAAGCCTGTTTTTTTGCCTTTAAGCTTGGCCATCAAAAGTGATGTTCGCACTTGCATGCAATAAGCGATCGCCACCTTCTTCGGACAACTTGATTTGTAAACGAAGGTCGTTAGGTGAGTCGGCATGTTTTAATGCATCTTTATAGCTGATCTGTTTGGCTTTATACAAGTCAAACAAAGCCTGGTCAAAGGTTTGCATCCCGAGCTCACGTGAACGCTTCATCAACTCTTTAATTTCATGTACATCACCTTTACGGATCAAGTCTGCAATTAAAGGCGAGTTAATCAAAATTTCAATTGCAGCACGGCGTCCAGTGCCATCCACCGTTGGAATCAGTTGCTGGGCCACAATCGCTTTCATGTTTAAGGACAGATCCATAAACAGCTGGTTGTGTCGGTCAGCTTCAAAGAAGTGAATAATCCGGTCAAGTGCTTGGTTGGCATTGTTGGCATGCAGGGTCGCAAAGACCAGATGGCCGGTTTCGGCAAAGGCAATCGCATAATCCATGGTTTCACGGGAACGGATCTCACCAATCAGGATCACGTCTGGTGCCTGACGTAGGGTGTTTTTCAGAGCCACTTCAAAAGAGTCAGTATCAATGCCCACTTCACGTTGGGTAATGATACAGCCCTGATGCTGATGCACAAATTCAATCGGGTCTTCAATCGTAATAATATGACCCTTGGAGTTCTGATTACGGTAGCCAATAATAGAAGCCAAGGAGGTCGATTTACCAGTACCTGTTCCACCCACAAACAGAATAATTCCACGTTTGGTCATGGTCAATTCTTTTAAAATAGGCGGTAACTTCAGCTGTTCCATGGTCGGAATGACAGTTTCGATACGACGCAATACCATACCGGGTTCATCGCGTTGTTGAAATGCACTGACACGGAAACGGGCAGTTTTGTCGCGGTTGCTGATGGCAAAGTTACATTCGTGCGTTTCAGCAAATTCTTTACGTTGCTTTTCACTCATTATTGAGTTTAAAAGTCGCCCTATTGTTGCACCCGGTAATTTGACCGAACCAATCTGTATAATCTGTCCATTTACCTTGATAGAAGGTTCGACATCGGCAGTAATAAACAGATCCGATGCTTTTTTCTCCACCATATATTCGAGTAAGCCGTTAAAATCCATGTATAAAAACCCCAATACAATTCAAGTTTTCTTATAAGAATGATTCTGGTTGCTTTGCCATAGTGCGGGCAGTTTGTGAACTGATAATGCCTTTAGCCACCAGAGTTTTTAGGCTTTGATCTAGCGTAGTCATACCGTAGTTAGCACCTGTTTGAATGGCAGAATACATTTGAGCCACTTTGTTCTCACGGATCAGGTTACGGATGGCAGGAATACCAATCATGATTTCATGTGCTGCAACACGACCACCACCATTTTTCTTCAATAATGCTTGAGAAATCACGGCTTGTAATGATTCAGACAACATGGCACGAACCATGTCTTTTTCTTCTGCCGGGAATACATCAATAACACGGTCAATGGTTTTTGCTGCAGAGGTGGTATGTAGTGTACCGAAGACCAAGTGACCGGTTTCAGCGGCAGTCAATGCCAAACGGATGGTTTCAAGGTCACGCATCTCACCGACCAGAATAATGTCAGGGTCTTCACGTAGGGCAGAACGCAATGCTTCATTAAAGCCATGGGTATCGCGGTGGACTTCACGTTGGTTGACCAGACATTTTTTTGATTCGTGTACAAACTCGATCGGGTCTTCGACGGTCAAAATGTGGTCATAACGGTTGTCATTAATATAATCCACCATTGCCGCAAGGGTGGTTGATTTACCAGAACCCGTTGGACCTGTCACTAGCACAATACCACGTGGGAAGTTACAAATATCTTTGAAGATTTGACCCATACCAAGGTCTTCAATGGTCAGTACTTTTGATGGAATGGTACGGAATACTGCACCAGCACCACGGTTTTGGTTGAATGCGTTGACACGGAAACGTGCCACACCCGGTACTTCAAAAGAAAAGTCAGTCTCTAACTTTTCTTCAAAATCACGACGCTGTTTATCGTTCATGATGTCATACACAAGTTTGTGTACTTCTTTATGTTCTAAAGCGGGTAAGTTGATACGACGAACTTCGCCATCGACACGGATGAGTGGTGGCATACCCGCTGATAAGTGTAAGTCTGACGCCCCATTTTTAGCAGAAAATGCTAAAAGTTCAGTGATGTCCATAATTTCCCCGAGATCATTTAAATGTTATTTATTTTGTTAGAATAATAAGGCTTTCCCAGAGCTTAACCAACAGTTAGTTTAAAGGGAAAGTAAAAAAAGATGAACGAAAATGAGAACCTCGTCAATGAATAGTCTTCAAGCATCACGAAATAAAGTTTTACAGCAAATTGAAGATGCCTGTAAACAGGCCCAGCGTGAGCCGAAAACCGTACAGTTACTGGCTGTTTCGAAGACTCATCCAAGTGAGTCGCTACGTGAAATGTACCAAACCGGGCAGCGCGCATTTGGAGAAAATTATTTACAAGAAGCTTTGGATAAAATTGAAACTTTAAATGATTTAGATATCGAATGGCATTTTATTGGACATGTTCAACGTAATAAAACCAAACATCTGGCTGCAAGCTTTGCATGGGTGCATGGGGTAGATCGTTTAATCATTGCAGAGCGTTTATCCAGTCAGCGAGAAGCCACTCAAGCACCGCTGAATATTTGTCTACAAGTCAATATTGATGCGCAAGAGACTAAAGATGGCTGTCAGCCAAATGAAGTGGTGGAACTGGTTCAAAAGATTAGCCAGCTTCCACATTTAAAATTGCGCGGTTTGATGGTGATTCCCGCACCCCACAATACCCAGGCTTTTGTAGATGCGAAGCAACTTTTTGACAGCGTTAAAAAAGAACATGTACATCCTGAAGACTGGGATACGTTAAGCATGGGCATGTCGAGTGATATGACTGAGGCGATTGCTGCAGGCTCAACGATGGTTCGAGTTGGAACTGCATTGTTCGGCGCGCGAGATTATTCAAACTAAAGAATACTCACATCCATTTTGATTATTTTGAAAACTGAACTTTAGGGTTCAGTTTTTGCTTTAAAAATTGAGCTTTCAACTAAAGTTGAGTACAAAAGGAACTATCTAAGGGAATAGTCTGTATAAAAATTATTTATTCGACCAAGAAAATAGGGAAGTGTATGACGGCATATTATCAATTGATCGGGCGAAATACGGATGTGGCCGGAGAAGTCACGGCGCATTACCGCTCAACCCTACTGGCTCAAGGGGCATGGAATGAGCATGAGCAGCATATGGCGCCAGCGACAGGTATTATTTGTGCGGAATTAGACCAGTTTTCCCCACGAAATGATATGCGTATTGGCCGGATCAGTTTAGATATTTTAGGTCTGATTCCTGCTGGAGAGTTTAGTATCACCACCAAAGTAATTCGCCCAGGCAAGACCATTGAGCTGATTGAGTCAGAAATGAAAGCTCAGGGCAAAAGCTGTATCGTTGCACGTACCTGGCGCATGATGACGCAAAATAGCCATGACATTAAAGGTTTGGAAGATGCTCATGGAAATGCGCCTGAACATGCGCCAGTGTGGGAAGGAATTCGTCAGTGGCCGGGTGGGTATATTCAGTCGATAGAAGCGCGAAGTCATCAGCGCCGTGCAGGGAAGGGCATTGTTTGGTTGCGAACGCCACATAACATGGTTGAAGGTGAACCTACCAGTGATTTTGTCCGCTTAATGGGGATGGTCGATACCGCCAATGGCATTGTGCCACGTCAAGAACCACCTTTTAGCTGGGGCTTTCCTAATCTGGATTTACAGATCCATATGCACCGTTTACCGCAAGGTCAGTGGCTGGGTCTGGAAACTATGCAGCAATATGGCGACGATGGTATCGGTCTAACCAGTTCCGTGTTGCATGATCTTTCTGGACCATTTGGACGCAGCGAACAGATTCTGACTTTGCGCCCCATGGCATAGTTTTTTACAAATAAAGGCCTAGAGCATCTTCTAGGCTTTTTTATGATTTTCGGATTTTAAAATTACCCCACCACTTGAATGGTACTTGCACCTGCACCTAACGGTTTCACCTGAATCTGTACCGGAATCCGTTCATGCATTTCTTGAATATGCGAGATCAGTACTACTTTGCGTCCCTGACTTTGCAACTGATCTAGGGCATTCATTACCATATATAAAGAAGATGCATCTAAAGTCCCAAAACCTTCATCAATAAACAGCGATTCAATTTTCATCGAACCCGAGGCCATATTGGCAATCGCAAGTGACAAAGCGAGGGCAGTCAGGAAGGATTCCCCACCCGAGAGTGAAGAGACTGAACGGGTTTCCCCATCCATATCGTGATCAACAATAGCGAGGCTCAAAGAGTGGTCTAAACGCTTGAGGGTATAACGCTGCGATAACATGGCGAGTTGCTGATTGGCATGCTCAACCAGAATGTCGAGATTGTATTGCTGGGCATAATCACGGAATTTTTTACCGTTCGCATCGCCCATCAATCCAGAAATTTTGCCCCAGCGATGTTCCTGTTGCTGAATGTTTTGAATCTGATCGGCAAATTTGGCCTGTTTATCAAGATTATCTTGATGGCGTGCAAGATCGACTTTGAGTTTGTCTAAGACCTCAGATTGAGCCGTTAAAGCTTCCAGATTGTCTTTGATTTGCTGTGTTAAGACATTTAACTCAATATTCGGTTGCTGGCTGAGATGCGCTGTCTGTTGCTCTTGTAAGGTTTTTAAAGCCGATGCACTTTCATTCACTAACCGTTCAGCATTTTGCAGTTGAGTCCGAATCTCCTGTTCTTGCGCAGAACTGATCTGTACTAGGTCAGCTAAATCATGAGTTGTAAAATTTTGATGTGCTTTCAACCAGTTTTCAATTTCAACATTAAGCTGATTAATGGTTTTTTGATGTTCAGCCTGTCGGGAGGTCAATTGTTTCAAATCACTCTGCTGTCTCTCAAAATCGATCCTCAATCGTTCAAAACTTTGCTTTTGCTGCTGATAGATCTGTTGTTTTTGTTGACGGTCTGCATCGTGTTGAAGCAACCATTCATGCGGTTTGATTTCCGTTAAATCGGTCATCTGTTGAATGAGTTGAGTGGCAATTTGGGTATTTTGTTGCCCTCTGGCATAGGCTTGATCGCGTGCTTGGGTCGTTTCAGAAATGAGCTTCGCTAGATTGTTCTGATTTGCGCTAACTAAAGTTAAAGTTTGATGAAGATTATCTTGATCTTTAGCGAGCTTATCTAAGCTGGTCAGATGTTGAGCACGATTTAATAATGTTGTTAAAACAACTTTTGCTTGAGCCGTGGTGTGTGTGATCCATTGCTGTTGTTCAGCTTCACTTAAACAAGCGACGACATGCCGAACGTGTTGTTGCAAGTTTTCTGCATTGTTCAGTTGATATTGAATACTTTGAATTTGTTGGGCTAAAGTGTGTTGATCTTTAAGAACCTGATTGAGGGTTGTTAATTGATCTTCAATAGCTTGTTTTTCATTTCTAAATTGAGTGAGCGCATCTAAAACTTGTCTTTCAATATCATGAGCTGATTGTTCAAAATTGATTTGAATCTGCACATTTGAAAACTGTTGCGCTAATTCATTTTGCTGGATTGCTAATTTTCCAAGATTACTTTGAATGCTGTTTTTGAGTTGATCCAGTTCAGATTGCGCTTTGGTCGCCTGTTGTTGTGCCATTTGCCAGCGTTGAAAAGCTTCTTGCTCTTCTTGCATGGCGTGTTGTTCTTGCTGTTGTTGCAATTCAAACAAGGCTTTTGAAACGTGTGACTCATCATTTTTATAAGGATGAGAGGTGCTACCACATACCAGACAAGGCTCATCCGCCACTAAATTAATCCGTAATTGCTCAATATTTTCTGCATGCAATAAGCGCTGTTTTTGCAAAATTTCTTGTAGTTGAACCCGTTCATTTTTTGCCGTTTCAAAGGCTTTTTCTGCTTGTGTGCTTGCCTGATTCAGTACAAGTGCGTGCGAACTGAATGTTTGTAATTTAGTTTGATGGTTAGATAGATCCGCATGTAATTCAAAATATTGCTTTAACTTTTGTTGTGCAAGATCCAGCTGATTAAGCTGTGAAATTTTCAGCTCACGCTCTGTATTCAGTTTTAGCAGTTGCTGTTCAATCTGCGTGACAGAACCAAATTCAGTCTGGAGCTGATCTAGCTTGTGTTGATCTTCTGCACATTTTGATTGTGCCTCGGTCAGATCCCCTAAACTTTGCTCAATTGTTTGATATTGAGTAATGAATTGCTGTAATTGTTGAATATGTGCATGAATACTTTGATCCAGCGAGGTGAATTTTTCAGTTTCAGATAATTGCTTTTGGATTGCTTTTTGTTGGTCGAAAAGCCTTGAAATATCCAGTTCAATATTTTGTTTTTGCACATTTAAGGGCTGTTGTTGTGCATCTAACTCTATGCATCTAGTTTTCAGCTTGTTAAATTCAGCCCCAATAAAATCACGTTCTTGAATACAGCTTCGAACTTGTTTTAAAGCCTCGGCATGGGTAAATTCAAAATCTTGTAGAGCTTTAAGTTCAGTGTCCGCTTTTTTATAGTGTTGTTCTTCATTATAAAATTGCTTTGAAACCACATCAAAAGAATTCTGGAGTTGCTGAATGTGTGGTGTAAGCTGTTGTTGGGCTTTGACTAATTGAGCCTGTTGAAACACAGTTGGGCGAATACCTGAAAATACTTCTAAACGGCTCAGTTTTTGACGTTCAGCGGCTAACTGTTGTTGAATGAAAAATTGATGATCATAATTTTTTTGTTTGTCACTGATTTGGTTTTCCAGCTTTTGATTTTCTTCAAACCAAAGTTGTTGTTTGCTTAGATCTGCTTTTTCAGTCTCTAATTTTTTATATTCAATATTTGCGATTGTAAATTGCTGATTCAATTCAGCAATTGCTTCATCTGACAAAATATCAATATGACCAATCATTTCTTCGAGTTTTTTACGCTCTTTTTCAATATCAGCGGTTTTACGAAATGCAATTTCACCAATTTTGGCAAAAATATTAGAGTTGGTTAAATATTCCAGTAAAGCACCACGTTCATTATCCCGGGCTTTTAAAAATGCCGTGACTTCAGATTGAGCCAGTAAAACTGCACGGGTAAATTGCTCAAAACTGAGTTGGGTGATTTTGAGAATACTGGCTTCGACTGCTTTGGCTTTGTCCGCAATCACCACACCATCGGTTAAACATTTTAAATGGCGTTGCACACTCTGTAATTTACCTGTGGCACTTTCACGCGCACGTTTAATTTCCCAGCGTGCCAGATAATGCTTTTGATCCTGTGCCACAAAAACAAGTTCGGCAAAGCCATGTCCGGTACCACGGCGAAGCACGGTTAACGTTGAATTGGCGAGTAATTCAGAACCATCGACATCGACCAATTTACCATCACTGCTTTTAAGACGCGGCACTTGGTTAAACAGTGCCAGACACATTGCATCTAAAATCGTGGATTTACCTGCACCCGTTTTACCAATAATGGCAATTAAACCGGCATTGGCCAAAGGTTCACTTTCAAAATCAATAAAATGTTCGCCAGCAAGAGATGCCAGATTTTTTATACGAATAGATAAAATTTTCATGGCAAATCCTTAAATCGTGTTTCTATCTTCAAGTGAACGATGGGCTTCTTGAACCAGAGTCTGAAAATCTTTTAACACCGCATCATCCTGCGCATAACCTTTATTCTGCCAAATTTGTTCAAACAATTTTTCTGGCGTTGGCGGTTCAAGCTGAATTTTTGCAGACGAGTTTTGCACTTGATTGTTTTTATATTGGCGTGAAATTTTAACCAGACGATAGCGGTCTTTAGGCAAGGCATCTTCAAATTGTTGTCTTAAATTGGGCAGGGGCGGTGTGTCGGTATGATATTCAATATCGATATATTCACGTTGATCAATATTGGCAATTTCACCACTGGCGAGGGCTTTAAGTTGAGCAAACACTTCCTGCAATTCTCCTCGAATTCGATGTAACTGAATACTGCGAGGGATGGGCAGGGCTTCAAATTGAAAAGCAGTTTCATCAGCTTTCGATGGTTCAATTTTGACTTCAACCACTTGGTGCTTGTAGTTAATTTCACTGAAAGATAAAGGAATCGGTGAGCCGCTATAACGAATATGCGGATGCTGAACTTTTTGTGGTTTATGCAAATGCCCAAGTGCCACGTAATCAATCACATCATCAAATAATGCAGTAGAGAGGGCTTCTTCATTGCCAATAATAATCGGGCGTTCCGAGTCGGAAGTTTCACCGCCTTGCATATGCGCATGTGACATTAAAATCAGCGCCTGATCATCGGTCTTACGTTTCTTGGCTTCGCTAATCAGTTGTTGATGTAAATAGGCAATCGCATTTTGGCTATTGGTGGTGTGTTCATTAAAACCGGTAATTTCAGCCGCACGTAAAAAAGGCAGACTTAAACACCAGGCGACAATCTTTTTATCTCGATCATAAATGGGTTGCAGTAAGCGATCGAGATCTAAAGTCTTGTCATCATTCCAGCGAACCACTCCCACCGTTCTGGCATTGTATTTTTCCAGCAAGGGTTCGACCTGTTCAATCCGATAACCCGAATCATGATTACCGGCAATCATCAGCGTTTGCATATGCGGGGCAAGAGCATGGGCATCGGCTAAAAATTGATACAGCTGTTTTTGCGCAGCTGATGCAGGATTGATAACATCAAAAATATCACCGGCAATCAGTAGCGCATGTGGCTGTTTCTGTTGTATTTGTTGAAGTAGCCAACTTAAAAACTGTTCATGTTCATACTGGCGTGAATGGTTATAAAAGAATTGTCCCAAGTGCCAATCTGATGTATGAAAAAAATGAACAGTCATGTAACGCCCCAAATCACAATGCATGATGAGGCTATAAATTACCATAAATGCAGCCACTTATTATGCAATACATCGCGGGTGCGACCACTTAAGTCGTGTTAATTCATTAGAATTTATCTCTTTTTTTTATTGCGCTTTTTCATCTGCTTCAACCAGACCGAAGGTATTTTGATCTAGGTCGAGAAAATATCCCTGCCAGCAACGTCCTGGAATGGCAAATTTAGGCATGGCAATTTGACCACCGGCCTCAAGAATCTTCCTGGAAGCTTCATCGAAATTTTCAACCAGTACAGAACAGGTAAAAGCATTGGTGCCACAATGTGTTGGTGGTACAGCTGCAGGACGTTTCAGTAAGCCACCCGACATGTTTTCAGTTTCGATCTGGTAATATTCAATAGGAAGACCTTCAACTTTGCTAAATTTCCAGCCAAAAACAGTCTGGTAAAAGTCAATATCTCTGGGTGGGTTTGAAGACTGGATTTCAAAGTAGACAATGTAATTCATCATGTGATCCTGAGTGTTGTTTTGAAAATTTTAGAAAAATAGAGGGGCATTGTTCCAATTGCAGAACATACGAACTACTTCGAAAATAAATCAAATATCTAGAAAGGTGTGTTTCTTCTTTGAGAGAAATTGTAGAATAAATAATCATTTTTAAATGTAAAAATGTTCAGTTGCGAACAGCAATTTATGTTTTGGGGACCTACTTGAAGTAGGTAAATCATAAAAAAAGCAAATAGAAATTCATTCAGGGCACCGGTTTATAGGTCATCGAATTTCTTTTGTATCCAGATTAGAGCACCACTATGCCAGATAATCCGTTTGATCATAATCTGCCGAATGACATGTTTTATAAAACATTATTAGAGTCGACCTTAGCCATTCCATGGAGCATTGACTGGGCAACAAAGCAGTTTAGTTATATTGGTCCGCAAATTGAAAAGTTACTGGGCTGGAAACAGGATTCCTGGAAGTCGGTGCAGGACTGGGCAGACCGCATGCATCGGGATGATCGTGATCATGTATTGAATTATTGTGTGTCGCAATCCATTGCAGGCATAGATCATGAGGCGGATTATCGTGCTTTAAAAGCAACAGGTGGTTATTGCTGGATTCGAGATGTGGTTCATGTGGTACGCAAGGAAAATGGTGAAGTTGAAAGTTTAGTCGGCTTTATGTTTGATATTTCTGATCGTAAGAAAAAGGAAGAAGAATTAACAGCCTTACACCGCAAGCTGGAAGAATTTTCCTATAAGGATGGTTTAACCGAAATTGCCAACCGCCGTCTATTTGATGATTTTTATTCGCGCGAATGGTACAACGCAATACGTGAGCAAAAGCCAATATCGGTGATTTTGATCGATATCGACTTTTTCAAGCAATACAATGACTTTAATGGGCACATTATTGGCGATGCCTGTATTAAGCAGATTGCACAGATGCTGGAAAGTTGCTGTGTACGTCCACGTGATCTGGTGGCACGTTATGGCGGAGAAGAATTTGCGATCGTATTGCCAGAAACGCATTTAGAAGGAGCGATTCAAATTGCAGACAATATACTCCGCATGATGGATCAGGCGAATCTTCCGCATCGGGCATCTCCCATTTCTGAAAATGTCAGCTTAAGTCTGGGGGTAAAATGTATTTGCCCGACAGAAAAAGATGACAAAATACACTTTTTGAATCTGGTCGATAAAAACCTGTTTAAAGCCAAACAGACCGGACGTAAGCGGTTTGTTGCTGATGAAATAGCAAATTCAATTTTAAGTTCAGCGAACAATTGAAACGCAGATAAAATCAATAATCCCCTCAAGCGAGGGGATTATTTTTATTCATCTTTTATCAATCTTTAAAATATACCGGAATCCATTGATAACTCTTACCGTCTTTAGAATAAATATGTCCAAGACCCGGGAAAGGTAAGTGCGGTGCTGCAATCAGCTGACCCTCTTTGGCATATTCGGCAAAGTGTTTCAGACGTGTCTGTACCGCTGCTTTGGGATCAACATCAAATTCAATGGCGGTTTCAGGACGGTCAAACTGAAGGGTATGGGAATGCACGATGTCGCCAATAAATACCGCTTCCTGACCATCGGCTTTGAGTTTAAAGCTGTAATGTCCCGGGGTATGACCAAACGATGGTTTAAATTCGATACCGCCAAAAGCCAAGGATTTGTCAGAGAATACCTTCACTTTTTGGGCTTTCTCATACGGAGCTAAAGCCGCTTTAATTTTTTCAACCGTACCCAAGAAACCTGCTTGCTTGTCTTTTGGCAGTTTCTTCACGGTATTTGGATTGAGCCAGTAGTCATATTCGGTTTTGGCAATATGCAATGTGGCATTTGGATAGTTTGCTGCACCATTATTTGAAATGCCACAGACATGGTCAGGGTGTAAATGAGTGAGAAAGATCTCATTCACTTGTTCAGGCTTATAACCTGATGCTTTGAGGTTGTTATAGATCGAACCTAAATGTGCACCAAAGCAGCTGGCTGCACCGCTATCCACCATCAACAGTTGATTGCCTGTCTTGATCAAGAAGGCATTGACTGAGGTTTGGATGCCTTTGGCTTGGTCGGCATAGTATTTCTTGAGAATTTCAGTTTTTTCTGTGTCGCTTAAGCCTTTAAACATGGCAGGGCTTAGGTAGTTTGTTCCATCGAGTAGGGCGGTGATTTGGGTATTACCGATTTGATGGTGGTAGTAGCCTGAGACTTGTTTCGGGGCTTGGATGGTGCTTGGTTCAGCAGCTTGGGTGGTAAGGGTTGCTGTACCAAGTGTGAGTGCGATTAGGAGGGGTTTTAGGTTTTTCATGGGGTTCTTATTAAAGTGAAAGTGATGAATATTTTTAGCATAGATAAGTATAGATTTTAAATTTTTAGGTTCGATTTTTTCCTTACTTTTGAAGGATCAAAAGTAACAAAAATCCTTTGTTCGTTAGAGGGCACATCCGTGTGCCCCTAACGAACGGGCGACATCCATGTTGCAGGTCATGTGATTAAACACTGTTTTAACTACTTAGTAAGTTTCATTAAAATCTTTCTTATGAATCGTAATTTCCATTGTATTTTCAAAATCATGAGGAGGTTTTTGTCTAAGATCTTCAACGATTGCGAATACAGTTGAAAAGATAGCAGATCGTGTAAATTGAAGTAAATTTTGAAGGCTATTTTCAAATTCACTTATTTTTACATAAGTGTGAGTTGAGTCATTAGAGAGATCAAATGAATCAGGGACTAAGAATAAAATATGATGTTCTAGCGAGTTTCGCCAGACTTTATAAAATCCAAATTGTCCATCTTTTTCATTTAAGTCATATATAAGGCTATTAATAGCAATTAACCCGAAGTTAATTTTACTTTCTAGAATAGCCTTGTTTTTGTACCAAAAGTTATTAAAAGCTGTATTTTTATCAATTGAAAGTGAAAAATAATGGCATAGAAATATTGCCAGTTTATCTAATATTGAAAAGCATAGTCTAAAACAAGTCCTTAATTTTTCAGATCGTATATTAATAATCTCTTGATCATTTAGTTCTGAATAACAACTTTCAAAATCACATTTAGAGCTGTCAGTAAATTTAGATTCATAGTAGAGAACACGAACCAATGAGAACTCAGCTTTAATACGGTTTAGATATTGTTCATACTGAAGAATATTTTTTGAAGAAACCACTCCTTCTAACAGTGTTAAATTATCTCGTTCATTGGCTATGCATGAACAATACATTCCATGAATATTAAGTGTTAAATTTTTCTCTATACACCATTTTCTAAAATGGCTCATTGAAGAATATTCTTTGTCAGTTTCTATTTTATCTGGTACTAAATCTTTAGATTCTAGTTGGTTACTTAGAGATGTGCTTTTATGTAGATAGAAAGGTTTCCAATCATTTGGTACTAAGTTTGATTTACAAGCAGTATCATAGCCTTTGATAATTTCAATAATCATTTTTTGTGTTCTATGATCTAATAGTTCATCAAATTGTTCTAAACAAGAACTCCTATTGAGCCATGCCTGAGGATAAATTGTATTTTGCTTTATGACTAAATTATAAAGTTGTAACGCTTCAGAAAATCGAAATTGCTGTTTTAGAGTATTAGCTAGATTAATCAAATTTTGTTCGTAAAGATCGTAGTCATCTTATTTTTTAATTATTTTATATGCTTTCCAATATAGGTTTTTTACTTCATTAAATATTTCTATATTTTTAAAATTTACTCTTTCTTCAGAATAACCACAATTATTTGCAAGAGCTAATTTTCCATTAGCTAAATTATAAAAATAATTGATATTAAAATTTTCTTCATAGTGGTTAGAGTTGCTTTCAAAAATTTGAATTCCTTTTGAGATAGCATCTGTATTTTTTAAATACGTTCCTGCATCGATAAATTGACTTGCTAGATTAAAGTAAATTTTTAAAACAATATCGCTTTTTTCATGTTTCTCCAATTCACTTAAAATTATTTCAGCATTGAATAATGCTTCGTGCCATTTATCATGATTTATTGAATTAGAGATAGAATTTATAGCGTCATTAATTTTTTTTAATTCAAGTTTCATTTAAATATTTTGTATAAAAAGCCCCACTAGAATATAGCAGGGCTTTTTATAAGTGTCTAAAAATTAAGACACTTTATCACCCGGTTTAGCACCGCTTTCAGGTGAAATCACCCAAACGCCATCGCCATTACCCGCAGCTAACACCATACCGTTTGAAATACCAAAACGCATCTTACGCGGTGCAAGGTTTGCAACCATCACCACCAATTTGCCTTTCAGGTCTTCTGGTTGGTAGAACTCACGAATACCGCTAAATACGTTACGTGGCTCAGCTTCGCCAACATTCAAAGTCAGTTGAAGAAGCTTATCAGAACCTTCAACCGTCGTAGCTTCAAGAACCTCTGCTACACGCAAGTCAACTTTCATAAAATCATCAATATTAATGATTTCAGCTTCGCCAACTTTAGCTTCAGGTTTCTTTTCAGCCTTCTTCTCTTTTTTCTTTTCAGCTTTTGGTGCTTCAGCAGGGGCAGCTAAAGAATCTTTAGAAGCATCGACCATAGCAGCTACAGCTTTTGGATCCACACGTTGCATTAACGGTTGGAACAACGCAATTTCATGACCGACTAATACTTGCTTACGAGATTCAAAGTTGAAGCTGTCTAACTGTAAGAAGGCTTGAACTTGCTCTGCAAGCGTAGGCAATACAGGAGCCAAGTAAACGGCCAATTGACGGAACAAGTTAATACCCACAGAACATACGTCGTGAACCTGTTGATCTTCGCCTTCAATTTTCGCGAGTGCCCAAGGCTTTTTCTCATCAATATACTGGTTGGCTTTGTCAGCCAGCGCCATGATTTCACGGATGGCTGTTGAGAATTCACGTGCTTCATAAGCTGCCGCGATTGAATCGCCTGCATCAATAAAGCTTTGTAACAGTTCAGGCTCTGCACATGTTGCAGATAATTTGTTGTCAAACTTGGTATTGATGAATTTTGCACAGCGGCTGGCAATGTTCACCACTTTACCGACTAAGTCAGAGTTTACTTTCTGAACGAAATCGTCAAGGTTTAAGTCAGAATCTTCAACTTTGTCAGAAAGTTTAGACGCGAAGTAGTAGCGTAGGTATTCAGGGTTCAAATGCTCTAAATACGTTTCAGCTTTAATGAACGTACCACGAGATTTAGACATTTTTTGACCATTTACAGTCAAGAAACCATTGACGAATAAACCTGATGGCGTACGGTAGTTTGCGCCTTCAAGCATTGCCGGCCAGAACAGCGCGTGGAAGTACACGATGTCTTTACCAATGAAGTGATAGACCTCATTTTTAGAATCTTTTTTCCAGTAATCATCAAAGCTGAGTTCAGGACGTTTGGTTTTAATGTAGTTCTCAAAACTTGACATGTAACCAATTGGCGCATCTACCCAAACATAGAAGTATTTGTTTGGTGCATCTGGAATTTCAAAACCGAAATACGGTGCGTCACGAGAGATATCCCAATCGTTTAAACCGGCTTCAAACCATTCATCCAATTTATTTGCGATAGAAACGGGCAAGCGACCTTCATCACGCGTCCATTTTTGCAGGTATTCACCAAAATTCGGAAGTTTAAAGAAGTAATGATCTGATGATTTTTCAACAGGAGCAGCACCACTTAAAGTCGATTTTGGATTCAATAATTCTGTTGCATTATAGGTTGCACCACAAACTTCACATGAGTCGCCGTATTGATCTTCTGCTTTACATTTCGGGCAGGTACCTTTAATGAAACGATCTGACAAGAACATGCCTTTTTCAGGGTCGAATAACTGTTTTACAGGACGAACTGCGATGTTGCCAGCTTCACGGTTTTTAATATAAATCTCAGATGAACGATTTTTATTTTCTTCGCTATTGGTCGAATCATAATGGTCAAAGTGAACACCGAAACCATCAAAATCACGCATATGTTCTTTTTGCACATTGGCAATTTGCGCTTCAGGCGAAATACCGTTTGCTTCAGCACGCAGCATGATTGCTGTACCGTGAGCATCATCCGCACAGACATAAGTCACGTCATGACCCATTGCACGCATGGCACGAACCCAAATATCTGCTTGGATATAACCGAGTAAGTGACCCATATGGATTGGACCATTGGCGTATGGAAGGGCGTTAGTGACTAGGATATTACGCACGGATATAACTCTCTCATTCGTATTTTATGCAAGGTGATCGATTTTACCTTAGTTGCATGCCAGATGCACAAGGGATTAGCTGAATTCTTTGCAAAAGTAGATTTTTATATATTCGCTCCTCAAGAACAGCGATAATACAAAGTTATACAGATGTGAATGAGTAGCAAGTCCATGATTGATGATGATTTTGATTTAGATGATTTCGAACGAGAAGTGACCCGAATTCCACAAAATCAGAATGCTCAGAACAAACTCGGGAAAGGCATTTTGCAAAACGCCGAGCAATATCTTCAGGAAATGTCTGCGGGTGAACATACGCATTTAATGCAGGCATTACGTCAACATGCCCAAGTTGAAGCTTATTTTGATGTACTTGCCGATTATCTGGATCAACCGGTCGATGCCAAATTTGCCAATGATGCATTAAACCTGATTCATATCTGGAGCTTGATCAATCAACATGAACAGGATGTAGCAAGCTTCGATCTTTTAGATGTGATCAATACCGATTATTTCCAAGCCGAACTGCTTGAAGCCTTTGATGCTTTGGAAATTGATGCCGAAAATAAAACACAGCGCCGTCTGGTGATTCAAGAAGCGTTTAAACTGTATCAGATGCAGTGTTTTGCAGGTTGTATCCCGCTTTTGTATGCTCAATTGGAAGGTCTATTGACCGATGTCCTGATTGAACGTGGTTTCTTAAAACAGAACCAGACCAAATTTGTCGATGTCTACAAAATTGTTCCGGGGTTAAAAGGTCATGAAATAAAGAGCTTGTGGCATAAAGCTAAAATTGCCTGTGAAATGAATGTTTATTTTGCAGAATTGGCAGCCTATAAAATGGATAGTAGCTCAACTGTGACCATGACACGCCATAATATTTTGCATGGTACGGATGTCAGTCATTTCAGCAAAGAACGCAGTTTTATCTTGTTTATCTGGCAGTTTTCAGTTGTGAGTTTTATGAGCACACTTAGAAAATAATAAAATAAAGATCATTCAATTGAATGCTGCTGATTTGAAATTCACTGAAGTAAAGCTCTGAAATGACCCACCAAATACATCATCCAAACAAAGGGTGGTGTATTTTTCTGAATGCAAAGCTTTCCTAAAGTAATGTTAATCACTCGATTTATCTGTAGATCGGAAATTAAAACAACAGTACATATTGAATGAAAGATTAACCTGAGATTTTAAGTCGATTTAGGGGGCGAGCAATTCGTGAGTTGAAGCTTGCAATTAGAGCTTATTGGGTTAAAGAACATTTGGCTTGATTACCGTTACTTACGTATCTTTTAAGTATAAATAACTGAAGATGATATAGAAAATATTCTATATATTAAGTTAATAATGAATTAACTAGGCTCTAATGATTGAGTCGGCATGAACATTTTTATTTATTAAAAGAGTGGCTAAATATAACGGAGAGAATAAATTCAATTTTCCCATTCGAATAAATAAAATATAGAACTCAGTCAGCTTGGTAGTTTTGAAGCGTCAGCGGATAGAAACTTAAAAATAAAAGAACTTACTCAGCAGAGCGAACGATCTGGTGCTGTTGAAAAAACAACACCTGAACATATTTAATTCATTGTAATAAGTTGAAAATTATATGATCTTAAGAGTGAGATTGCGGGATTGCACTCAAATTTAGATTATACAGTACAGCCGTTTATACCTGGAAAGGACGGGGTGAATCTTATAGTTCACGCCATACGTCATTTTTATCATTCAAAGAAACGGTGAAATTAAAGTTTGAATCGTCAGATACAAGTAGACCGGTAGGGGTCTGCATCACGACTTTTAAAATTGTCCCTTGTTCAAACACTAAAGGATTGCAATTTTCTTTTTGTAGAATGACTGGTTTTAATAACTCTATGACTAAATTGTCCATTTTGCTTTCCCGAGCGTTTTCCATAACTTGATAAATAATAACATGATTTGCTAGATGCTTAACCAATTTTATCAGTATTGAGAGTTAAATCAAAAAAAATCAGATGGAATGTTTATGTGATATGCACATTAAATAGGAAATTGTGGATTTGTTGAATTTTATAATTTGATTTTGCCAGTTTTTACAATTTACCCACCTGTCAAAGAAAGGAAAACTCATTAAGTCATTGGATGATTTTTTAATATTGTTTTAATTTACGAATACTAGCCTAGGCTGTCATCGGGTTCATGGCTTAAGTTTGCAATGCTGCTTTGGTGTCTCAAAAGTAGATAAGAACACATTGTTTAAATCAAGATCTGTAAGCCCTTCACCCTGAGAAAATAAAGCTTATCTTCTTTGAGCTTTGGTCTATGATGGTAATCCTCCCATAAATAACCGAAGTTAAAAGTAGAGGTTAAGCAGCCATTAAAGGTGGCTTTCCTTTGTTAGCCTGATGTGGTCTTTCATGATTGTAATGCCACAGCCAACTTGTTGCATAATCTTGTACTTCATCCAAAGTATCAAATAAATGTTTGCTCAGCCAGCTATAACGTACGGTTCTATTATAACGTTCAATATATGCATTCTGCTGTGGCTTACCTGGTTGAATATATTCAATACGTATACTGTGTTCAGTTGCCCAGCGTACAAATTCATGACTGATAAATTCAGGTCCATTGTCACATCGGATCACTAACGGTTTTTCTCGATATTCTAGTAACTGATTGAGGGTTCGAATAACTCGGATTGTAGGTAATGAGAATCCTGCTTCAATCGCTAAACCTTCTCGACGGTAATCATCAATCACATTTAATAATCGGAACTTTCGACCATCGATCAGCTGATCATGCATAAAATCCAGTGACCAGACCTGATTTTCCCGGATCGGTTCTTTCAGAGGTTCTGGTGCATGCCGTTTCAGTCTTCTTCTTGGCTTAATACGCAGGTTTAGCGCTAGTTCACAGTAAATGCGGTAAACACGCTTGTGATTCCAAGCATAATTTTCAACATGACGTAGATAAGAGAAACACAGACCAAAGCCCCAATCTGTATTTTCTTCAGTGAGTTCAATCAACTGTTCTGCAATGAGAGCATTGTCATCACTGAGTTGAGCCTGATAACGGTAGCAGGTTTCACTGATACTAAATGCACGGCAAGCTAGACGAATGCTAATGGCATGATGGGCAACTGCCTGTTGTGCCATCTTACGTCGGCAAGATGGCTTCACCACTTTTTTGCCATCGCTTCCTGAATGATTTCTGCCTTTAATCGTTCTTCTGCATACATCTTTTTAAGTCTGGTATTTTCTGCTTCCAGCTCTTTCAGCCGTGCCATCAATGATGTATCCATACCACCATATTTGGCACGCCATTTATAAAAGGTCGCATTACTCATGCCGTGTTCACGGCAAAGGGCGGCAACAGGTGTACCAGATTCAGCCTGCTTCAAGATGGACATGATTTGGCTGTCAGTAAATTTAGATGTTTTCATGCAGAATCTCCTGCTTATATCTTAAGAGAAAATTCTACTTTTAAATCCTATTATTTTTAGGGTGGATTACCTGATGAGTTGAAATGATGGAAATATCATCGATGGGTTAGTTTAAAAGTACACATTGTTTATTGAAAGATTGGGTTGTTCAATCGGATTCACGCGAAAAAACATTTCACAAACAGTGAAGAAGTTGCTACAAAGATGAAAATACTAGAATAATGGCGGATCTATCCATGGGGGCTAAAAGTCGGTTTAGTTTGAGTGGATGGCTTAGGTTGTAAATTAAAAAATAAAGGAATATCCATACGCAATGTTTAAATCTTTTTTTCCGAACCCGAAGTGGTTCTTTTTGTCGTTGGTGCTTTGGTTTTTAATCAATGTTGCTTTGTGGTATTCAGGTGGAAATAGTTGGGGAACATTTTTAGGCTTTGCACAAGGCTATCATGAGGCTGAACTGCCTATTGGCGTAAGTCGTTTTTGGACCCCTTCATTTTTATGGTTTTATCTGTGGTTTCTGGTCTCAACGGTTATTTTTGCCCTGTTCTGGAAATTTAAATCCAGTAATCCCTGGCAAGGTTGGTCAGTCTGGGGGTCTGCCTTTATTCTGTTTAATATCTGGTTTTCAGTGCAAGTCAACGTCGTGGTGAATGCGTGGTATAGCCCATTTTACGACTTGATCCAGAAAATGCTCGGCAGTGGCGGGGGAGATGTCAATTTACTTTACAGTGAAACCATGACCTTCCTGTACGTCGCGATGGTTTATGTCACGATTGCGGTATTTAACCTGTTCTTTGTCAGTCATTATATCTTCCGCTGGCGTACGGCCATGAATGACTATTACA
This sequence comes from Acinetobacter sp. ANC 5414, assembly GCF_013004295.1. Classification (NCBI taxonomy): domain Bacteria; kingdom Pseudomonadati; phylum Pseudomonadota; class Gammaproteobacteria; order Moraxellales; family Moraxellaceae; genus Acinetobacter; species Acinetobacter sp. ANC 5414. Next base: position 156,015 of record NZ_JABERM010000001.1, on the reverse strand, counting down.
CCGCACATTGGGAACAGTTACGTTATATTGAAGGGGCTTCGCAGCGTATTCAGGAAGATACCATGCGTTTTGCCAAAACCACTGAAAGTTTGGGGGTGAGTTTCATTCAAGCCTTGATGACTTTAATGGCATTTTTACCGGTGTTATTACAATTGTCATCGCATGTGAAACAATTGCCTGTGATTGGTGAAATTCCGTATGCACTGGTTTGGGCAGCCATTAGCTGGGCGGTTTTGGGTACAGTGGTGTTGATGGTTGTGGGTTATAAATTACCCGGTTTGGAATTTAACAACCAGAGGGTTGAAGCTGCATACCGTAAGGAACTGGTCTATGGTGAAGACTATGCTGACCGTGCCGATCCACTGACCTTAAAAGAGTTATTTAGCAAAGTCCGTTTTAACTATTTCCGTTTATATTTTCACTATGCCTATTTTAATCTGGTGCGTATCTGGTATATGCAATTAGACAATCTATACGGTTTATTTGTGCTGTTCCCGAGTATTGCTGCAGGAGCGATTACGCTGGGTTTAATGATGCAGATTGCCAATGTGTTCGGTAAGGTACGTGAGTCGTTTCAGTATTTAATTGAATCTTGGCCAACGATTATTGAATTGCTTTCAATCTATAAGCGTTTAAAAGCATTTGAGTCGACTTTGCACAAGTAATATTGGCTGAAATTAAAACCCGCATCATGCGGGTTTTTTATGTGGCTTTAATATTCTAAATAGACTTAATAGTCATACCTGCACTTGAAAGGGATAAATAACAGCATTTTGAAATGATTCAGCAACACTGAAAATCGTGATTAGGATGTATATTGATAAAAAAGGTTGGGATAAAAAAGATGAAAGTTTTCTACAGTTTGATGTCTCTCATTTGTTTAACCGCGCTGAGTCCATTCACTGTGGCCCAAGATATTCAAGGCCGGTCTTTTGCTTATCTGGATTGGGAAGTGCATTGTAGCAATACCGGAACATGCCGTGCGGCAGGTTATCAACCAGACAGTGCTCAAGCGATGCCGGCTTCGATATTGCTGACGCGTCAGGCCGGGGCAAAGCAGGCAGTTCAAGGAAAATTTGCCTTATCCAGCGATGATCAAACCTTAGACAGTAAAAAACTGAACAATATTCGACTTTACCTGAATGGCAAAAATTTTGGGGTGGTCCATCTAAATCCTTCCACTCAAGCTTTAATTGGAACCCTGAATGCCCAGCAAATCAATGGATTATTACAGTACGCCCAGAAAAACCTAAAAATCATCTTTAAAAATAACCATTACACCTGGCAGGTTTCAGATGCGGGCATGACTGCGACTTTATTGAAAATGGATGATTTCCAGAAGCGTACCGGCACAGTCGGAGCATTGGTTAAAAAAGGATCGGCAAATGAATCAAAAGTTCTAGCTGCACAGCCAAAACTGGTGGTCAAAAAGGTGAACACAGCGGCAAAATCTTATTTGACCCTACAGCCAAATACGGAACAGTATCAAACCGTACATAAGCTTCTTATGGCTGCCCAACCCGAGCTTCAAGATGCTCATATATTCTGTGAAGGTATCAATGAAGAAACGGTTGCAGAACCCCAAGCCATAGAACTCTATAAACTCACCAATCATAAAGTTCTGGCAACAACGCTATGTTGGCGTGGTGCCTATAATGAAGGCTATGGTGCCTGGGTGCTGGATGAATCTTTAAAAGGCAAGGCGACCTTTGTGACCGAATTTGCTTCAGAATTTGCAACAGGTGAAATCAGCAGTGCGCAAAAGGGTCGTGGTCTTGGAGATTGCTGGGCAATGAGCCAATGGATCTGGAACGGTCAAACTTTTGTGAAAACACTGGATCGCTGGACAGGCATGTGCAAAGGTTTCCCGGGTGGAATTTGGGATCTGTATCTGATTGAAGCTGTGGTGAAGTGATTCCTAGGGTAAATAGGAAGGATGAATGATCTCGGTTGAGCATCTGTTGTTTATGAGGCGATTATTGAAAAGCGATCAGTCAGATATATATTCAAGAAAATAAAAAATCATCTTGATAAAAAAGATAAAATTGGGTCAGTTCGTAATTGAAATGGTGGAATGGCTGTAGGGATAAATTTTTAAAAGTGCGATTTAATTGTTATGTAGTTCAAATTTTCAGCATAAAACATTTGAAAATTGGCAGTTTTTAGTCAGTTTTGAATCAGAAATTCAAAAAACAATTCAGTAAAATCAATAATTAAATCAAAGTTCTGGGTTTGTTATTTTTTGTATTTTCATATACTTTCATCTCATACAGCATAATTGAGAATTGATACGTGAATTTCAGAACAATAATCTTGATTGGTGGGGTGGGCATCTCTTTACATGGCTGTACCAGTATTGACAGTTTTAACTCGGATTCAGTTAAAAATTTTGCCTCACCTCAGGAACTTATTGTTCAGAAAAATATTAATGCTGTAAATGGTCGGGCTAAAGAATATGTCTATTCTTGGGGAGCAAAGCAAAGCAATAAAGAAGTACAATCTTTATATCCAAGAAAATATTTAAATAGTTATTGTTCTGCCAAGGGTGGCAAGTTTTCCCTATTACATAAAAGTTCAATGAGTTTGGTCAAGAATCAATGGGATAAAAAACTGCTCTCTACCTATAGCAGTGTCAAGCAAGGCATAGGTGCATATAAGTGTGTGCAAAGTGATGGGAAGAGCTGGATTGTATCGATTGAACCTGTTGCTGAACGCAAATTGGATGATGGTAGTAACGCCCGTATGGTTGCACTTCAAACTAAAATCATGACGGCTTGGGACGCTCAAAAATTTTATTCCAGTGCCAATTCTTCAAATAATTCTGCCGCAAAAAAAACCACTGTAAATAATCAAACTGCTAAAAATACAGCGAGTAAAGCTGTGACTCCAAAAGAAGTCGAGCTTAAAAAAGAGGTTGAAACTAAAAAAGAAACCAAGCCTACGCCAGAATTGACAGTCAAACGGCCTGCACAGGTTGTCGAAACACCACAGCAGCAACAGCTTAAATATTATGTTGCCGCACGCCGTGATTTGAATAGTGGTAAAAATCAGGTTGCTGCCTGTAATAATGCACAACGTGCTTATAACTACGGCAAGTTACAGGGAACGGAAGGAACCAAGGTTTATACTGAATCCGGAATGGTGGTCGCGCGCTGTTTAACCAGTGTGCTAAGTTATAGCAGTCGTTTTTCTAATTCCAAAGCGCAGGCTGTCAAAATTTTGCAGAATTTGGCCAATAATTATAATCATGCTGGTGCGAAGAATATGTTGAGGCAGATCAAGTAATTTGACGGCATTAATTTTGAATTTTAAAAGACTCGTCCGGTCAGCTGGATAATTCCAATGATTGGATAGAGGCTGATCTCTAAACCAAAGCCCAGATGAATTTCATTTTGTTGCATTCGATATTTTACTTGAATGGAAAACATTATTTTTTAGTGTTTAATTCAATGTTCAGTGAGTTCGGTTTACAGAGTCATAACAGGTAAAAACCTCAGCGTTATGATACAAAGAGAATGATTTTTCACTGGAGTTCGCCTTATGTCTCGCAATGTTTTAACTACCGCTCGTCACAGCATTTCACGTATAGGCTTTTCAGCTTTGATGGCGGTTGCATTGTTGGGTTCCGCACAATTGGCGACAGCAGGGCCAACGGTCGAGCAGCTAAGTAATTGTCTGGTGAAATCGACAACTGAGACAGATAAGAAAACTGTACTGCAATGGACCTTTGTAGCTTTATCAACCCATCCGGATTTAAAAAGTTTTAGTCAAGTAACCGATGTTCAGAAAGAGCAACTGGATAAAAGCCTAGCGAACGTTTTACAGCGCATCTTGGTGGAGCAGTGTTCTGCACAAACCAAAGCCGTGATTCAGGCCGAAGGCTTGCAAGCTGTAGGCGACAGTTTTCAGGAATTAGGTCGTACTACGGGTGAAGCCATTGTGAAAAATCCTGAGGTGAATCAGCAGTTGAAAGGTGTATTGCGTTATGTCGACCTGAATAAGATGGTGATGACGTTTTTAACGCCTGATGTGTGGAATAAGTTGGGGGCAATTAGGAAGTAAATTCTCTCTTTTTTGAATCAAAATTTAGAAAAACTACTTACCAATTTCATAAGAATCCTCTCCCTAACCCTCTCCTAAAAGGAGAGGGTATTTTCATTGTGGATCAAATACTATCTGAGTTAGAAATAGAAGCTCCCTCTCCCTTAGGGAGAGGGCTGGGGTGAGGGGGAAATTAAATAAGATCAGGATAAAACTTCTCATATTCCTCATTCACCGCTTCACCTCGCAGCAAATAGCCTTTCGGTTGTATATAACTATAAATTTCCCGCGAAGGTTGTTCATGCCAACCAATATTAAAAGCACACAGTTTTGGGAAAAATGTCATGTGGCTATAGTTCAAATTGTTATGAATCTAATACGCCAATTGTTGCCAGTTGCTTTGGTCTTTTTTATATAGCTCTAAAAAAAGAGGGAATGACAATACACGTCGTTGCACCGTAGCCTTTTTCATCAGGGTAGTCCCAAATGTGGCTGGCAAAGTTTTTCTCATTGCTTGCGCAGTTATGTCCTTTTTCGTTGCCAAGTTGGTTCACGCTTGGAGATCGATACGCAGAACGAATGGCAATGTCAGGATGTTCGGGGAAGTTGGGTACGCCGTACCAGTTTGCGATTTCGCTATACAGGAAATCACGCATAAAGAAGGACTTTGATAATTGAATTCGTCCTAAGTCTTCGAGTTTGGCGATAGAAGATACTTTTTTGATGGTCATGTTGTTTAATAAATCATTGTTTATGATAGATTACCTCAAAATTTGAGAGGGATGGTAATGACTTATTTTTCTATAGATGAATCAATTGAAAATATTAAAAATCCATATACAAAAGAATTGTTCAAGGAAGTATATTCTTCATATGCAATGGGTAATTATCGTTCCGCTACAGTTATGCTATGGTCTGTTGTTGTGACAGATCTTGTTCATAAATTGAAGGAGTTAGATAGTGTTTATAATGACCCTAAAGCATTACAAATATTAGACTATATTAGGTTTGAGCAGAGTAAAGATTCTACTTCCTCAAAATGGGAACTTGAGACTGTTAAAAAGTTTCACAAAGAGATAAATTTTTTAGAAACCTTTGAGGTTTCTAATTTAGAATATTTACAAAATATGAGGCATGTTTCAGCACATCCAGTAATTACTTCAACAGATTTGTTACATTCACCTACAAAAGAAACAGTTTATAGCCTTATTAGAAATGCATTAGAAAGTGTTTTGACTAAAGAGGCTTTGTTTTCATCAAAAATTCTTGATGTTGTTTTTTCAGATTTGAATACTGTAAAAAATACATTAGTAACTTTTGAAGATCGTGAACGCTATTTTATTCATAAATTCCTAAATAAAATGCCAAATGTCCTTGTTATTAAGTTAATAAAGACTTTGTGGAAATTCATTTTCAAGGCTAACGATTTGGATATTAAGGCTAATAGGTCAATCAATCTTGATATATTGGAAGTTATTCTAAAAAATAGAAGGGTGTTATTTTTAGAATTTTTGCAAAATGAAAAAAAATTTATTTCAGATCTAAAGCTGGAAGATGATTTGAAAGAAGCATTACTTGATTTTCTTATAAAAAATAGATTTATAGTTAATTTTTTTGAAGAGGAATGTGTTCAGACTATTTATGCAATTATTGATGATCAAAATTCTGAAAAAAAATATCAAATTATAAAACATCAACGAATAATTGATTATATTAATTATTTGCGAACAACTGATACAAGGAATTTTATTATAACTAATTTAGAAATTCTTGAAAAGAATCTATTGAAAATAGTTGTATAAAAGAGTTTTATGATCTTTGTGTATATGGATATTGTCAGTCAAGTTCATATGCTGAAGCTGATAGGATGTTTGCGAAATTAATTACACCATATTTAAATAAATTTACTTTGGTTCAATTAATAACTCTAATAGATGATGCAAATAATAATTCTCAGTGTTGTGATCGTTGGAATAATAAGTCCGAACATCAGTCTGTTAAAACAGCGATAACCAGTTTAGATCCGAATTTTGACTTTACTCCTTATACTAATTTTTTAAAAGAAAACCCGCTCTAAAGCGGGTTTTCTTTTAAAGAAAGATCAGATCAACCAATCAATTTCTTCATCAACTCATTCACTTGCGCAGGGTTCGCTTTCCCTTTTGCAGCTTTCATCACTTGACCAACAAGACCGTTGAAAGCTTTCTCTTTACCAGATTTATACTCTTCAACCATTTTCTCGTTAGCAGCAAACACTTCCTTAATAATCGCTTCAATCGCGCCTGTATCAGTTTCCTGTTTCAAGCCTTTTTCCGCAATAATCTCGTCCGCAGATTTGCCTTCGTCCCACATAAAGCCGAATACTTGCTTCGCGATCTTACCGTTAATGGTGTTGTCCACAATACGTGCGATCATACCGCCAAGTTTTTCAGCCGATACAGGAGAGTCCGCCAAATCTAAGCCTGCTTTGTTTAAAGCACCCGAGAATTCGCCCATCACCCAGTTTGCAGATACTTTACCTTGCGCAGCGCCACCAGCAGCTTTAACCACTTCTTCGTAAAACTCTGACATTTCACGTGTCAGGGTAAGAACGTGTGCATCATACTCAGTCACACCAAAGTCAGCTACAAAGCGCTCACGACGTGCCGCAGGAAGCTCAGGCATGGTTGCTTTAATCGCTTCGATTTGCTCATCTGCAATCACCACAGGCAACAAGTCTGGGTCAGGGAAGTAGCGGTAATCGTTCGCTTCTTCTTTCGAACGCATTGAACGCGTTTCCATCTTCACAGGGTCGAATAAACGTGTTTCCTGATCAATGGTGCCGTCCCATTCCAGAATTTCCATTTGACGTTCAATTTCAACATTGATCGCTTGTTCAATGAAACGGAATGAGTTCAAGTTTTTCAATTCACAACGTGTACCAAATGGCTGACCCGGACGACGTAAAGAAACGTTACAGTCACAACGGAACGAACCTTCCGCCATGTTACCGTCAGAAATACCCAACCAGCGCACAAGCGTGTGAATCGCTTTGATGTAGGCAACCGCTTCTTCAACCGATCGCATATCCGGTTCAGATACGATTTCAAGTAACGGTGTACCGGCACGGTTTAAGTCGATACCTGACATACCTTCGAACTGGTCATGAATCGATTTACCTGCATCTTCCTCAAGGTGCGCACGGGTCACGCCAATGCGTTTAACCGTGCCATCTTCAAGTTGAATGTCGATATGCCCCAAGCCCACGATCGGGTTGTCCATCTGGCTAATTTGATAGCCTTTTGGAGAATCCGGATAGAAATAGTTTTTACGTGCAAATACAGATGCTTTGTCAATATACGCATCGATACCTAAACCAAAGCGAATCGCAAGATCAACCACTGCTTTGTTCAGTACCGGCAATACACCCGGCATTGCAAGGTCTACAAGGCTCGCCTGCGTGTTCGGATCGTTACCAAATACAGTCGAAGAGCCTGAGAAGATTTTAGAATTGGTTGCAAGCTGAGTGTGAATTTCGATACCAATAACAACTTCCCAACCATCAATCAGGTTAGATTTTGGTTTAGCAGCGTTCTTAGACATTATGCGTTCTCCTCAGCAATTGCAGCGCGTTTGGTATGCCAATCCGTTGCTTGTTGGTATTGATGCACCACAGACAACAATTGAGATTCTGACCAGTAATTACCAATCAACTGTAAGCCAACAGGTAAATTGTCTTTGTCAAAACCAACAGGCGCGTTAATCGCAGGAAGACCTGCAAGGTTTACCGCGATGGTGTAGATGTCACCGAGGTACATTTCAACTGGTGTGAGGTTCGCACCAATTTTGTAAGCTGTGGTTGGTGCAGAAGGAGCAGCAATTACGTCTACAGATTCAAATGCTTTCAAGAAATCTTGCTGGATTAAACGACGTACTTTTTGTGCTTTCACATAGTAAGCATCATAATAACCGGCAGAAAGTGCATAAGTCCCAATCAGGATACGACGTTGCACTTCCGGACCAAAACCTTCTGAACGTGAACGCTTGTACAAATCTGTTAAATCAACAGGATTTTCACAGCGGTAGCCATAACGCACCCCATCAAAACGCTGTAAGTTAGATGATGCCTCAGCAGGCGCAATCAGGTAATATGTCGGAACATAAGCGTCAGTCATGTTGAGATCAATCTCAACCAGAGTCGCGCCCATTTCTTCCAGTTTTTTCAATGATTCTTCAACACGTGCTTTAACGTCCGCATCTAAGCCGGCAACATTGAAGTACTGTTTTGGAATACCAATGCGTAACCCTTTCACCGAAGTGCCGTTCAAGTTCGCAACGTAATCATCAACGTCTTGATCCATCGAGGTTGAATCTTTGGCATCGTGGCCAGCCATCACGTTCATGAGGTAGGCACAGTCTTCAGCCGAACGCGCCATCGGGCCGCCTTGGTCTAAAGAGGATGCATAGGCGATCATTCCGAAACGAGACACACGACCATAAGTCGGTTTTAAGCCTGTAAGACCACAGAAAGATGCAGGTTGGCGAATTGAACCACCTGTGTCAGTACCAGTTGCAAATGGTGCAAGGTCAGCTGCTACAGCTGCCGCAGAACCACCTGAAGAACCACCCGGAACATGATCCAGTGCCCACGGGTTTTTGGTTGCGCCAAAGTAAGACGACTCAGAGGTCGAACCCATGGCGAATTCGTCCATGTTCACCTTACCTAAAGTCACCAAACCTGCAACTTTACCTTTCGCTACAACGGTTGCGTCGTAAGGAGAGATAAAGTTGTCCAGCATTTTAGAACCGGCAGTGGTTTTAATGCCTTGGGTACAGAAAATATCTTTGTGGGCAACGGGAACACCAGTGAGTACATTGGCCATTCCGGATTTGCGCAGGGCATCCGCAGCATCTGCTTGAGCTAAGGCTTGTTCAGGCGTAACTGTGACATAACTTTGTACTTGGGCATCGATTTTTTCAATGCGTTTTAAATAATGTTCGGTGAGTTCACGAGACGAGAATTTAGAGCCAGCTAAACCCTCAGAAAGTTCACGAATCGATAAGCGATGTAAATCTGTCATGAGAAATAATTCTTTACGTTTAATTTAACAAAAATGGTTTGACTGATTGGAAATTATTCAATCACGCGTGGAACAAGGTACAAGCCATCTTGAGTTGCAGGTGCAACAGCTTGATATTCTTCACGATGATTTTGTTCAGAAACCACGTCTTCACGTAAGGGTTGCGGATGGTCAAATGGGCTTTTAAGCGGCTCGACACCTTCAGTGTCAATGCCTTTTAAGGTTTCCATCATGCCTAAAATTTTATTTAGACTTTGAGCATATTCAGCAGATTGCGTATCATCTAGCGACAATCGTGCAAGATTGGCGATTGCTGAAACTGTTTGTGCATTTAAATCTGCAGAATGCTGTGCATCCGTTGTAGACATAACATCACCTGATCAGTATTAAAAAAATTCAAAATATCGTGCGTTATAATAAGCGATTGACTTGTTCAAATCATCACATTTAGTTAAAGTTGCCACCTTGCGTCCACATAAAGTTTAATCGAGAACGTCTCCGTGATTCTAAAAAGACTAATTGGCTTGTTTTCGCCCGATCTAGCCATTGATTTAGGTACAGCAAATACACTTATTTATGCACCAGGACGAGGCATTATATTAAATGAACCGACAGTTGTGGCAATTCGTCATAGTGGTTCACAAAAAATCGTTGCCGCGGTAGGTCTTGATGCAAAGCAAATGCTGGGTCGTACTCCTGCGAATATTACCGCAATCCGTCCCATGAAAGATGGTGTGATTGCCGATTTTGAAGTGACTGAAACCATGCTGAACCAGTTTATTGGTAAAGTGCATGAAAGACGTCTATTTCCACCTGCACCGCGTGTTGTGGTTTGTGTGCCGTGCAAATCGACACTGGTTGAGCGCCGTGCCATCCGTGAAGCGGTGTTTAATGCCGGTGCACGTGATGTTCGCTTAATTGAAGAGCCAATGGCTGCTGCAATTGGTGCGGGTATGCCGGTTGAACAAGCATGTGGTTCAATGGTGGTTGATGTTGGTGGTGGTACCACTGAAATTGCCATTATTTCATTACAAGGCTGTGTCTATGCAGACTCGCTACGTATTGGTGGTGATGTATTTGATGAACAGATCATTAACTACGTACGTAAAGCACATGGTTGCGTGATTGGTGAAACCACTGCTGAAGTGATTAAAAAAGAAGTGGGTATGGCATTGCCGGATGAAGGCGCTAAACCACTCGAAATCGAAGTTCGTGGTCGTAACCTGGCAGAAGGTGTGCCTCGTGCAATTACCGTGACTTCTGATGAAATCATGCAAGCCATTTCTGACCCATTACAAAATATTGTGTCTGCGGTGAAATCTGCACTTGAACAAACCCCGCCTGAATTGTCATCAGACATTGCAGAGCGCGGTATTGTATTGACAGGTGGCGGCGCATTATTACGTAACCTCGATAAACTGCTTGCACAAGAAACAGGCTTGCCTGTGGTTGTCGCAGAAGATCCTTTAACTTGCGTGACGCGTGGTGGCGGTAAAGTCTTAGAATTCTTTGATAACCCAAATCATGACATGCTATTTGTAGGCTAAGTTAAGGACCAGGCGGGTGCAAACAAATCTGTTTTCTAGACAACCGCCATCTTTTCGCTCATTTATCATTGCGGTTATCACATGCTGGGTTGTGCTGTTTTTTAACTGGCGCATGCCACATGTGATTCAGCCCGCACGTGATGTCTTGTATGCGGCATATAATCCGATTTATGCTTTAGCAAGTTATCCAGTGTTATCGCGAGAATGGCTAAATCAACAAACCAAGTCTGAAGCCCAGTTACGTCGTGAAAATACCGCGATGCAAGCCGAGCTTTTACAGGCACAAGTTCGTCTGCAAAAATTATCTGAGCTTTCTGCTGAAAATACCCGTCTAAGAGGCTTACTCGATACGCCGCTGATTATTGATGGACGTATGGAAATTGCAGAGGTAATTGGTACAGATGCAGATCCACTCAGACATATTATTGTGATTAACCGTGGTGCAAGCAGCCAGCTCAAAGTCGGTCAAACGGTTTTGGATGACAAAGGCATTATGGGGCAAATTATCGATGTCTATCCGCATAGTAGCCGGATCATGTTGTTGTCCGATAAAGAGCATTCTCTATCTGTACGTTTAGAACATACCGGAATGCGTGCCATTGTCACCGGTACAGGTGATTTAGGTCATTTGAAAATGGAATATGTTCCAACCAGTGCCAACATCAAAGTCGGTGAGAAAGTGTATAGCTCAGGTTTGGGCGCACATTTCCCTGCGGGTTACTTAGTGGGAACAGTGTCTAAAGTGAATCGACATAATTCGGGTGAATTTGCCAAAATTGAAGTTATTCCAGCCGCTCAACTGGCAGGGGGACATCATGTGGTGGTGCTGTTTTCGGATTCTTTAGCGATGGAGCAACCGAATGTCGATCGCTAAGCTACGTTCTGAAAATAAACGTGATCCTCTTATTGCCATTATTGTTTCAGTCATTATCTGTTCAGTACTGATTGTTTATCCATTGTCCTATGCTATTTCAGGTGCACGTCCATTATTCATGTTGCTGGTCATGCTGTTTTGGATCATGTGCCAGCCGACATGGTGCGGGATCTGGTTTGCCTTTGCGACCGGTATTTTTACCGATCTTCTGGTTGACGCACCCTTGGGGATGAATGCTTTAACATTTGTGATGATCACTTTTATCGCCAGATTTTTAACCCGGGAACGACGCATTTTGACCTTTGCTAATCTCTGGGTCATTAGTTTCTTGGCCGTGTTGGCGCATTTGTTTATGACCTGGGTGGCTCAAATTATGGGCGGTTTGCAATTTTCGATTGCAAGACACTGGCAGCCCTTATTGAGCAGCATTTTAGTTTTCCCTGTTATTTATTTTCTCTTAAGAAAATGGCGCATTTAATTCTCGCTTCGAGTTCTCCGCGCCGTCGAGAGCTACTTCAGCAACTCGGACTAGAATTTGAAATTTTTAGTCCAGAGATTGATGAGTCAGCTTTAGCAGGCGAGGGCGTTGCAGCCTATGTGGAACGTCTCGCATGCAGCAAAGCTCAAGTGGTCTTGGATCAATTTCCCGATGCCATTGTTATTGCAGCTGACACCAGTTTAGGCGTCGATAATCAAATTTTAGGTAAACCTGAATCTAAACAACATGCTTTTGAAATGTGGCAACGCATTTCAGGTCGTAAACATGATGTATTTTCAGGTGTTTGCGTACGTACAACCACAGAAAAATCAAGTATAGTGGTACGAACGCAGGTTGAGTTTCAACAATTAAGTCTCGATGATATGGAAAGTTATTGGGCGACAGGCGAACCTGTAGGTAAGGCGGGAGCTTATGCCATTCAGGGGATTGCAGCACGTTATATTCCTCGCATAGAAGGAAGTTATAGTAATGTTGTGGGCTTACCTCTATATGAGACAGTACAGTTATTACAGTCGGTTAAGGCACTAAATTAACGGCTGAAAAAAGAATTTTTATAATGTTTTGAGTCTTATTATGTCTGACGAGTTGTTGATTAACGTCACACCTATGGAATGTCGGGTGGCCTTAATCCAAAATGGTACGGTCAATGAACTATTTGTAGAGCGCACGGTTAAACGTGGTTTGGTTGGAAATATATACAAAGGCAAAGTTGTTCGCGTTTTGCCGGGTATGCAAGCCGCGTTTGTAGATATTGGTTTATCTCGTACCGCATTTTTGCATATTAACGATATGGTTTGGCCGCGTAATCAACCGACCCCCAATGTTTTTGAATTGCTCCAACCGGGTCAGATCCTCACTGTTCAAGTGATGAAAGACATGCTCGGCACCAAAGGGGCGCGTTTAAGTACCGACCTTTCTATTCCTTCGCGTTATCTGGTTTTGATGCCTTATGGTCATCATATTGGCGTTTCACAGCGTATCGAGTCTGAACAGGAACGTGATCGCTTACGTTCGATGATTGAAGGCATTCAGGCTCAACATAAGCTACCGGGCAGTGTCATTGTACGCACCGCTGCTGAAGGTATTCCAGAATCAGAAATTGCCCAGGATATGGCGTATTTGGCCAAGCTTTGGGAGTTTATTCAGCGCAAGCAAACCAGCATCGCTGTACCTTCACTGATTTTTGAAGAGCTTCCGCTTCCGCAACGGGTGATTCGTGATTTAGCCAATGAAGATACGGCCAAAATTTCAGTGGATTCGCGTGAAATTCATGCCAAGTTGCAAGAATTTGTCGAAGAATTTGTACCCAGTATGCAAACGAGACTGGTGCACTACCCAGGTGAACGTCCTATTTTCGACCTGTACAATGTAGAAGAAGATATTCAAAAAGCGCTACAAACGCGTGTAGCCCTCAAGTCTGGCGGATATTTGATGCTGGACCAGACTGAAGCGATGACCACGATTGATGTCAATACCGGTTCATATGTTGGTGGTCGGACACTGGAAGACACGGTGTTCAAAACCAATATGGAAGCGACGCAAGTGATTGCACGTCAGCTGCGTTTGCGTAATTTGGGTGGCATTATCATTATCGACTTCATTGATATGCAGGAGGCGCAGCATCGTGAAGAAGTAATGAGCCAGTTTGAGCGCATGCTGGAACGTGATCATGCCAAAACCAAAATCACGCAAGTATCCGAGCTTGGCTTGGTCGAAATGACCCGTAAGCGTACCCGTGAATCTTTAGAACACTTGTTATGTGAATCATGTTCAACCTGCCAGGGACGTGGCTATGTGAAAACTGCAGAGACGGTGTGTTACGAAATTTTTAGAGAAATTTTGAGATATGCACGCGCTTTTGAATCAAAAAGTGAATTTACCGTTGTTGCGCACCCTTTGGTGATTGACCGATTGTTAACAGCCGAAGCACCGGCAGTGGCCGATTTAGAGCACTTTATAGGGCGTATGATCAAGTTTCAGGTGGAAAATCTATATACGCAAGAGCAATACGATATCATTCTGAGTTGAAATTGTAACAGAATATCGTTAAATACTTGTTACATCTGAAATTTTACTTTCTCAGTGTAATTTTTAATACTACTCGTACACAGTAGCCAAAGCCAAAATCTCCCTTTTTGGCTTAGCAAAAAGAGGTATGACATGAGTATGAGTCAAGTAGTTATTAAAAAAAGTTTGAATACGTTAGATAATAAACCAACACAGAATGGTTATATCGTTGATGAACAAGGCAAAGAAATTCAGATTACTGCTGCCATGATTCATTCGGTTTGCCATCAATTATTAAATCAATGTCGTAGTATTAAAAATTAAGGGGCTCATCAAAAGCCCCTTAATTTATTCATGTTTATTCTTTATTGCTTGTGCGGTTAACTCACCGCCTTTAACTTTGGGGTTTCGTGACCCACGATCTCTTCAAATCGCTGAATTTCATCTTCCAGGTGAGTCAGCAGGTTTTGCATTTTAGGTAATGCATTTCGACAGCCCGTTAAGCCCACTTCCAATTTATCCAAATAACTGGTCATTGTAATATTCAGTGCTTGTCCATCTAGAACAATCGAAGCTGGGTAGAGTGCATCTAATTTGGCACCATTCCAATATAATGGTTCACGCGGTCCGGGTACATTCGAAATCACGATATTGAATGCTTGGCGTTTTGGCATAATGCCTGACAAAATATTTAAACCTGCTGCACCGTAAACCAATGCACTATAGTTTAAAATTTGATTTGAATTCATGCGCTTGAAACGCTGTTTAGCATTTAACACACTACGCCGAATAATTTGCAGGCGTTCTAATGGTGTTTCTTTATTGGTGCCGAGATTGGCCAAAATCATGGTAATACGATTTGAAACTTCAGAATTATCATCACGAATTGAAGCCGGAACCATCGCAATCAGGGGTTTTTTCGGCAACGCATTGTGACTGAGTAAATATTCACGCAGTGCGCCGGAACAGATCGCCAATACCACATCATTAATGGTCACACCGAGTGCTTTCGCGATTTTGCTTAATCGACCAAGTTCAAAAGATTGTGCTGCAAAGCGACGTGAAGAACTCACACGTTGATTTAAAATACTACTCGGTGCCTGGAAACTTGAAACATAGTCAGGATTACGTCCCATATCTTTGCAAATGGTTTGAGACAATTCATACATGACTTTGGGAGTTGCTTCAATTTGCTCTTTTAAAGCACCCATAATTTTTTTTATACGGCTATTCTTTTGCGGTTCTTTAAGGCGTTTAGCGCGAGGCCCTTCAACACACCACAGCGGCACAATACTTTTGGCATGAGGATCACGCGACAGTGATTTTTCAACTAAACGCATACCTGCAATACCATCCACCATTGCATGGTGAATTTTAAAGTACATGGCAAAGCGGTTGCCTTCAATGCCTTCAATAATATTACAAGTCCAAAGTGGTTTGGCACGATCAAGCAGAGCGCTATGTTCTTGCGAAATATAAGTCAGTAATTCACGGATTCGACCTGGGTGAGGAAGCGCGATGTGACGGAAATGATGGTCTAAGTCAAATTCCTGGTCTTCATCCCAAAATAGGCCATTCAGTTTATTATTAAAAGGTGCAACAGGAAGACACTTGGATTTACGAATATCAGCAACGAGATCTTGAATAAATGTTTCAGGTGCATTGTCAGGAATTTGAAATAAAAAGAGTCCACCGACATGCATCGGTTGCTGACGTTTCTCTAGCGACAGAAAAATAAAATCAATCGGGTGTAATGGACGCATAGCGTGGAATGCCTCACTGCAATTTCATTGGCTGTTCTTATTTATTTGAACAGGCTTGTTAGAATTATAAAAACCGTTTTTTCAGTATATCTTTTTTTAAAAGAAAAGAACCGATTTCTGTGTAAGGAAAAGTGAATAAAAAGCCACTGAAAAACAGTGACTTTTTTTGAAAAATTATTTTTTTAAGTTTCCAGCATGTAATCCACATTCTTTATGGGTGGCCTCTTCCCACCACCAACGACCTTCACGTTCATGTTGGTTCGGAAGGACGGGGCGAGTACACGGTTCACAACCAATAGAAATAAAACCACGTTCGTGCAACGGATTGTAAGGAATTTCCATCATGCGGATATAATTCCATACGTCCGCACTTGACCAGTTGGCTAGCGGATTATATTTAATTAACTGTTTACCAGGACCAGAAAAACCAGCATCGGCCTCAACCACAGGAATTTCATTGCGGGTACCTGGACTTTGATCTTTGCGCTGACCGGTAATCCAGCCATCTAATGTGGCAAGTTTTTTACGTAAGGGTTGAACTTTGCGAATGCCGCAACATTCCTTATGTCCATCTTGATAGAAGCTGAAGAAACCTTTTTCAGTGACCAGTTTTTGCATCGTTTCTGTTTCAGGGAAGCAAATTTCGATATCAATACTGTAATGTTTACGAACTTGGTCGATAAATTGATAGGTTTCTGCATGTAAACGACCGGTATCTAAACTAAAGACACGAAATGGTTTACCGAGGTGAGAGGCCATATCAATCAAAACCACATCTTCAGCACCTGAAAATGAAATTGCAATTTCACCTTCTTGACTTAAAGCAAGTTCCAGAATCTCGCTGGGAGATTTAGCGGCATATTCAGATGCGAGTGCATCGACAAGGTCAATGGTGGGGATCGTAGTCATGATAGTTCCTGGCGTATAGGCTTGGACACTTAAAAACCTATATTAATTTAATTCACAATGATTTTAATAGAATTGAAATAGCCTGCTTAGCACTAAAAAATAAATACTTATGAATTAAATAGATTTAAAAAACAGCACATGAAATATCAATTTTTAAGCTATGATAGCGCAAATTTTTTTCACTGACATTGGGAGAACCCATGGAAATCGTATGTCTTGATCTTGAAGGGGTATTAGTTCCAGAAATCTGGATTAACTTTGCCAAGAAAACTGGAATTAAAGCATTGGAAGCAACTACACGTGATATTCCAGACTACGATGTGTTGATGACGCAACGTCTGAATATTTTAAAAGAGCACGGTTTAGGCTTAAATGATATTCAGGAAGTGATTGCAGATATGGGACCTTTCCCGGGTGCAAAAGAATTTGTGAAATGGGTAAGTACTCATTTCCAGCTCATTATTCTTTCAGATACTTTCTATGAATTTGCTCATCCCTTAATGAAGCAACTGGATTGGCCGACTATTTTCTGTCACAAGTTGGAAACGGATGAAGCGGGCATGATCTCTGCCTATAAACTTCGCCAGCCGGATCAAAAACGTCAGGCGGTGAAAGCACTGCATGGTTTGAACTTCCGTGTAATTGCAGCGGGTGACTCGTATAATGATACTACGATGCTGGGTGAAGCTGACCACGGTTTCTTGTTTGATGCGCCTGAAAATGTGATTGCTGAATTCCCGCAATTTCCATCAATTCATGGTTATGAAGCTTTAAAAGAAGCCATTCGTAATGCTTCAGTGCGTAATATTCCCGCATAATATTTTTAATTTTGTGGAATAAAAAAAAGGGCGCTATTAGCGCCCTTTTTTATGTCATGCTCATTTTTATTGCTATTAGAAACGGTAACCAATTTTCATACCATAACCAATTGCATGATTGTCTTCAAAATCAGCTTTTACAGATCCACCAGTTTGAGCTTGTGCATCGCCTAACCAGAAGTATTTAATCCCAGCTTGAATAAAATAGTTTTCAGCAGGGCTATATTGGCCACCTAGGCCAACACTCCAGTAACCTTCTGTTGGACCAAGTGTTGTTACAGGGTTGCCTGCACCAGAATCCCAACCAATCGCTGCAGTACCTGCCCATTTACTGTTGAATTTGTGTGAAAGGCCAGTGGTAATTGAGTATTGGTCATCTGAATAATCAATCAGATTTTGTTTTGCTCCCAATGCAGCAGTAGTTTGAGCTAGGAATGAAGGTGTTACTGCAAATTGATCCCAATGTACCCAACGAAGATTTGCAAAGGCCAAAGTATTTTGAGCAATACCTGATTGTAAATCTAAATTTACTGATTGTGGAGTAATAGCTTCTAGTTCATCAATATAAGCAAAACCCAGAATTAAATTATATGTTTCTTTAGATTTAGCATTATGTTTAATCTCAGAACGATATGTAACAGCAGCTTTTAAAGCAATTTCAGGAATCTGGTAAGCAAACCCAGCTAACCAACCGTAAGCTTCTTCTTGCTCTACGTTAATATTATAGCCACTTAAAGTTCCTGCAGGAGGTTTTGCATATGCTGCACCGCGTAATTTAATTTCAGCCTCAACAGTTTGCCAAACCGGACCGGCATAGAAATTCCAGTTTTCAGTAGGTTGATAACCGATTAAAGCGGTTAGGTTGTTGGTTTTTACTTCAACAGAAGTACCTTCAATTCCATCTCCAAACGAACCTGCAGTTGAAGCATATTGAGAGTCAGCACCATAAGGTTGATCGTAAATCAAGCCAAGTGAAATTTTATCAGTTGCCTGTACTTTGATAGCTGCGGAAGGGAAATAATAATCTTCAGCCATGTCACTGATTTTTTCACCTTCTAAACCTTGTACAGTAGAAGAACCTTTAACAGTTGGATCTAAAACTGAGATACCTGCTTCAGCATAGTTGCCAGGTTGTAAAAAAGCTGAAATTGATTGTCCAGAACGGTCTAAACCACCAGCAAAAGTTGTTGTAGCTGGAATTAAACTGAGTAAAATAGCTGAATGAATTGCTGTAAGCTTCATAGATTCTTTTCCCTGAGTCGCTTCATCTTTTTAAAAGTTACGGGAAAGTAACATAAATAAAAAAAGAGTAAACGCTGAGGACTGAGTGCAAAATGAACTGACTAATTCAAAAAATGAACTTGAATAGAGTAAAAGCACTAACAATACTTTTGTATATTAATGATTTATAAGTAAAAAATTAGAGTAATAAGCTTAAAAAAATAGGGCAATATAAGTAATTCTTTTTGATCAAATTTAAAACATCCAGATTGTGTCATTTAAAAATACAAGTGGTGTAATGTAAAAAGACCATTGCGTACAATGGTCTTTTATTAATTTATCAAATAATTTTAGAAGCGGTAGCCCATTTTTAGGCCGTATGCAATCGCATGGTTATCTTCAAATTTACCAACATTATCATTAAGTGCTGTTTTGGCAGTTGCATCACCAAGCATGAAGTATTTTACACCACCTGCAATAAAGTAATTTGTAGCTGGGCTAAATTGTAAACCTAAGCCTACATTCCAATAACCTTCTGTAGGTCCTAGAGTTGTAACTGGGTTACCTGCACCCGAATCCCAACCTACTGATACATTACCAGCCCATTTTTCGTTAAATTTACGACCTACGCCAGCAGTTGCAGACCATTGATCATCCGAGTAATCAACTAAATTAATAGCTTCACCAACAACGGCTTGTGCTGCTTGACCAAAATAGTTTGGACGGATTGAGAAGTCTTGCCAGTTTACCCAGCGTACATTTGCAAAAGCTACAGTGTCAGCCATCACACCTGTTTGAAAATCAAGATTGACAGATTGTGGGGTGGTGACATCAGTTTTACTAGCATTGAATAATGGGTTAAGAGACAGATCTACACTTCCAAAGCCAGCAGTTTCTGTTGCTTGTAACTTGTGTTCAATTTCTGAACGATAAGTTAAAGATGCTTTTAATGCAATTTCAGGAATTTGGTAAGCTAAACCAGCAATCCAACCTAATGCAGAATCCTCTTTCATATTGGCATCATATGAGCCAAATGCTGCAGCACCGCCATATCCAGCACCTCTTAAAGAAACATTACCTTTTGCAGTTTGGTAAACTGGGCCAGCATAAATATTCCAATTTTCAGTTGGCTGGAAGCCAAATAAGAAAGTTAAATTTTGAGTTTCAACTTCAACACTTGTAACTTGATTGGCTACACCTGCCATTTCTGCTGTAACTGGAACAATACCACCCGGCGCAGCAGGATTAGGAATAGTTGCCACAACTTCATTTGGGTTTACTGAAAAAATACTCCCTGGATTATATTCCGCGTCAGCACCAAAAGGTTGATCGTAAATTAAGCCAAATGAAAAATTATCTGTTACTTGAAATTTAAGAGCAGCACTTGGAAAATAATAATCTCCCGCCATATCACCTGTTGAATTGCCAGCTGCATCTCGACCTGATACATCTGGATCCAATACAGAAATGCCTGCTTCAAAATAGTTACCAGGTTGTAAGAAAGCGGCAATAGATTGGCCTGAACGGTCCAAAGCAGCTGCAAAAGCCCCTGTCATTGGCACTGTTGCAAGAAGAATCGCTGTACTAAGTGTTTTTAATTTCATTGTCTGTCTTTCCTTGAGGTACAAATTTTTTACTGCGGCTTTATGTTATTTATGCTCAGTATTCATTTTTTGGTAACTTCGGTTTTTACCGAATATCATTTGTTACTCCATGTGACAAAAATAACACAATAAAAAAAAGAGTAAATGCTCTAGAAAAACAAATAAGTGTAAAAATGCACTTTATTAGAGCTTTTAATCTAAAATTAAACGGTGGTTAATATGTAATATGTTGAAAAATAAAAACAAAAAATGATTAATTGAAATTTATTTTAGATTTTTATTTGATTAAAAAGTAATCAGTTATCATAAAAAAGTGTAATAATAATTTGTTATCTAGATCACACTATTTTGTTCTAGGAATTCTGCGGCGTAGCTTAAAGAACTCAATATATTGAAGTCTGGATACTATGAGCTATTTTTTAGACTATATTTTTCTTAATTCTTAAAAAAAATTATGGTCTTATTTATGGGATTAGTGAAGTTTAAGTGGTGAATAAAAAATGTCATTGAAACTGAAGTGATTAAAATATTTATTTCATGTGGCAATTTGGGTTTCAGAGATTTTGTATATGAAAATTTTGTATTTTGCTAAAAAATTGTGCGCCCTGCGGGAGTCGAACCCGCGTCGGTCACTTAGGAGGCAACTGCTCTATCCAGTTAAGCTAAGGGCACAATGCGCAGCTAATTTAGCGCAAATACTGATAAAAAAAAAGTTATTGTCGAAACAATAACTTTTTAAAAGACATATCTTTAAGGTTTTTGCTTAAGATTTATTCATCTTGAGTACTTTAAATAGACCAAACATAATCACAATCCAGATCGGAATCATCAGTACAGATTCTTTAAAACCTTGCGTCCACATAATATAAAGGACGGTCGCAATGAAAATAAGAACGAGATAATTACTGATTGGAGCCCAAAGTGCAGGGAATTTGGTTTGAATGGAAGCTTGTTTAACCGCTTGTTTAAATTTCAAGTGAGTCAAACTAATCATCGCCCAGTTTAAAACCAATGCACCCACCACGACATACATCAAATGGCTTAAGGCATCTTCTGGAACAAAGTAGTTTAAAAGTACGCAACCAAAAATTAACAGTGCTGAAAATAAAACAGCAGGAATAGGAACACCTTGTTTATTCACACGTTGGAATACTTTTGGTGCGTTTCCTTGCTGTGCCAAACCGAAAAGCATACGGCTATTGGCATACATACCGCTGTTATAAACAGACAGTGCAGCGGTTAAAATAATGAAATTCAGTAAATGCGCTGCCCAGCCGATCCCGAGTTGACTGAAAATCATCACAAATGGACTTTTATCCAGACCACCTAAATCAAGCTGATTCCATGGCACCAATGATAAGAGAATCGTCAGTGAACCGATATAGAACAGCAAAATACGGAAAACCACCTGGTTAATGGCTTTAGGGATGGTTTTTTCAGGATCTTTAGCTTCTGCTGCAGCCATACCAATCAGCTCAATTCCCCCGAAGGCGAACATGAGGAAGGCGAGCATATAGAATAAGCCTTCAAATCCATTCGGGAAGAATCCACCATGAGTCCAAAGATTGCTAAATGAAGAGGTTGAGCCAGCATCTGCGGTGAGTAATAAATACAAACCGAACACGATCATGGATACAATCGCAGTGACCTTGATGATGGAAAGCCAGAATTCTGATTCACCATAAAATTTCACATTGCCGAGATTGACTAAAGTAATCACAATGAAAAAGAACAGTACCGATGCCCAGGCAGGAATAAAAGGCCACCAGTAATTAATATATTTAGCGACAGCAGTAAGCTCTGTCATGGCCACCAAAATATATAAAATCCAGTAATTCCAACCTGCTAAAAAGCCGGGAAATTTCCCCCAATATTTAAAGGCAAAATGGCTGAATGATCCTGCTACAGGCTCATGTACAATCATTTCACCCAGTTGACGCATGATTAAAAATGCAATCAAACCACCAATGGCATAACCCAAAATGATGGAAGGACCTGCAGATTGAATCACCTGTGCGGAACCTAAGAATAAGCCTGTACCAATTGCTCCGCCCATGGCGATGAGTTGGATATGACGGTTCTTTAAGCCACGCTGAAGTTTAGAAGACTCGTTGTTCAAAGTACTCAGCCCGACAATGGATAAGATTGTGATTGTAATGGATTGATTTGTATAAGCCTAGTACGGGGCTAGGAGGGAGCTTGTTAAAAAATAATCACAAAAAAATATTTTGTATATTTCGATTTTGAATCAATGAATTAATTTTATTTTTAATTACATAAAATAAAATGATGTAAATTATAAGAAAAAGTTTAGGGTTCGTTTTTTATACTTAAGTCCTGTAGTGAGTGTTTTTGCTGAAAAAAGCATTATGATAAAAGTGATCAACATTTCCCGTATGTTGTTTAAAACAATGATAAATATCAAGGATCAATAAAATGAGTTTTGCTCCACAAATCAAAATTCCAGCAACCTATATGCGTGGCGGTACCAGTAAAGGTGTTTTCTTTAAATTGGATGACTTACCGGAAGCAGCACAACAGGCTGGAAAAGTGCGTGATCAATTGTTATTACGTGTGATTGGCAGTCCAGATCCATATGGTAAGCAAATTGATGGCATGGGTGGAGCAAGTTCAAGTACCAGTAAAACCGTGATCTTAACCAAAAGTGCACAGCCTGATCATGATGTAGATTATTTATTTGGACAGGTCGCGATCGATCAGCCTTTTGTCGACTGGAGTGGCAACTGCGGTAACTTGACCGCAGCAGTCGGTTCATTTGCGATTTCCAATGGCTTGGTTAGTGCAGAGCGAATTCCTGAAAATGGCATCTGTACGGTACGCATCTGGCAAGTGAATATTCAAAAAACCATTATTGCCCATGTACCGATGACCAATGGACAAGTGCAGGAAACCGGTGATTTTGAACTCGATGGCGTGACTTTTCCTGCGGCCGAAGTTCAGATTGAATTTTTAGACCCGGCCGATGATGGCGAAGATGGTGGTGCCATGTTCCCGACCGGAAATGTAGTCGATACTTTGGACGTTCCGAATATCGGCACTTTCCAAGCGACATTCATTAATGCCGGTATTCCGACCATCTTTTTAAATGCTGAAGAGATTGGCTATACAGGGACTGAATTGCAAGAAGCCATTAATGGCGATGCGCAAGCACTGGCACGTTTTGAAACCATTCGTGCCTATGGTGCAAAACAGATGGGCTTAATCCAAGACATTTCCGAAGCTGAAAAACGTCAACACACGCCTAAAATTGCCTTTGTGTCTAAACCGAAAGCCTATACATCTTCAAGTGGTAAAGATATTCAAACCACGGATGTCGATTTACTGGTACGTGCCTTGTCGATGGGCAAACTGCATCATGCCATGATGGGAACAGCTGCAGTGGCGATTGGTACAGCTGCTGCAATTCCGGGAACATTGGTGAATTTGGCTGCGGGTGGGGGAGCACGTGAAGCAGTACGTTTTGGTCATCCTTCAGGGACTTTACGTGTCGGTGCGCAAGCGGTGCAAGAAAATGGACAATGGCAGGTGAAAAAAGCGGTGATGAGCCGTAGTGCCCGAGTTCTAATGGAAGGTTGGGTTCGAATTCCTGAAGATAGCTTGAAATAACAAACCAGATAGAGAATCTTGCGAGAAAGCAGTATCATGAGTCGCAAGTTCTCTGTCGATGATGACAAGAGCATTGTATATTAGATCAATCATTGATTTCTGATGGTTAAATCGACGAACCAAAGCAAAATATTCGAGGCGAATGTGTCATCTTTAACTGACGTACATGCAAATGTATTAACCCAAGCACAGCAACGTATTCAACAAGATTTATTGACGGCATTAGACGCATTTTCCATTCCAGAACCGCTGAAAGGTGCTGTGCATCATGCAGTGATGCTCGGTGGTAAACGGGTTCGACCAGCGCTTTGTTATGCAACGGCGGCGATAAAGCCAAATGCAAATTTTGCTGCAGTACGCCGTGCGGCAGTGGCCATTGAAATGATCCATTGCTATTCGCTGGCACACGATGATTTGCCGTGTATGGATAATGATTTGTTGCGTCGCGGTCAGCCGACCTGTCATGTGGCTTTTGGTGAAGATACAGCATTACTTGCCGGTGATATTTTGCAGTCGATGGCCTTTGAAATATTGGGCAGTCGCCTGTTTGATCAAGGACCTGCTGTTGATCCATCGATTGTTTTAAAACAGATGCAGATTTTGGCGACAGCCAGTTCAAAAATGGTCTGTGGTCAGGTACTGGATTTACAGGCTGAAGGCAAGCATGTTGATCAGGAAGCTTTGGAAAATATTCACCGTAATAAAACTGGTGCGTTAATTTCTGCTGCGGTGATGATGGCTGCAGTATGTGTATTTGAGGGTACTGATCCTGCCATTCCTAAATTACGTGAATATGCACAAGCGATTGGACTGGCATTCCAAGTCCAAGATGACATTCTGGATATTATTTCCGATACCGAAGTATTAGGAAAAACTGCCGGTAAAGATCAGCAAGTGGATAAATCGACTTATCCGGCATTGATGGGTCTGCAAAAAGCCCAAACTTATGCCAAGGAATTGCACGATCAGGCGTTTAGCGCTTTGGCAATGTTTGGTGAGCATGCAGCTGAACTCAATCAGATTTCACAATTTTTATTGTCGCGTAAAAGCTAAATACAATCGAATCTATAAAAAAATGAATTTAAAAAAGAGGACATGATGTCCTCTTTTTTATGCGCTAAAGATTATTTAGAGTCTTGATATAAACGATCACCTTCATCGAAACGTGTCGTAATTTCTTCCGTTGGTGCTTTACCCATTAAGCTGACCACGACAATGGCAATCAGTGAGCAAATAAAGCCTGGAATAATTTCATAAAGCCCAGTGGCACTGAACATGTTTTTCCATAAAATCACCACAACCGCACCAATCAACATTCCGGCAAGTGCACCATTTAAAGTCATACGACGCCAGAACAATGACAGAATAATCAGTGGACCAAAAGCCGCACCAAAGCCCGCCCAAGCGTAAGCCACTAAGCCTAAAACTTTAGATTCAGGATTTCCAGCCATCCAGATTGCAAGCAGGGCAATCAGTAGAACCATTAAGCGACCAATCCAGACCAGTTCTGTTTGCGTTGCATTTTTGCGTAAGAATGATTTGTAAAAGTCTTCGGTTAAGGTACTTGAGCACACCAGTAACTGGCAGCTTAAGGTACTCATTACCGCAGCTAAAATGGCAGCCAAGACAATACCTGCAATCCATGGATTAAACAGAATTTTGGTCAGTTCCATAAACACGGTTTCTGGATTGGCGTTCACTGCACCGGCAAGTTCTGGGTGTTGCTGGAAGTAGGCAATACCAAAGAAACCGGCAGCCACTGCACCGCCTAAGCAAAGAATCATCCAGGTCATGCCAATACGACGTGCATTGGGAATGGAGGTGACTGAATCGGCAGCCATAAAACGCACAAGAATATGTGGCTGACCAAAATAGCCCAAGCCCCAGGCCAATAATGAAATAATCGCGACAAAGCTTAAATTACCTATGACATCGGTAGCTTGTGGGCGAGCAGCTTCAAGTGCCAAAGTCACTTGATTCATATCGGCAAAGCTTAATACGGCAACCACAGGAGTCAGCAACAAGGCAAAAATCATCAGGCCGGCTTGAATGGTATCAGTCCAGCTGACTGCCAAGAAGCCACCAATAAACACATAACTGATGGTGGCAATCGCACTGACCCAAAGCGCCGTGCTATAGGACATGTCAAACATGCTTTCAAACAGACGTGCGCCAGCCACCATGCCTGAAGCACAGTAAATTGCAAAGAAAATCAAAATGATGAAAGCAGAAGCAATGCGCAGAATTTTCTTTTGATCGTTAAAACGGTTGGAGAAATAGTCTGGCAAGGTCAGGGCATTATGCTGAACTTCGGTGTGAACACGAAGACGTCCGGCAACCAGTCGCCAGTTCAACCATGCGCCAATAATTAGGCCAATCGCAATCCACATTTCAGACAAACCTGAAAGATAAATTGCACCAGGCAGTCCCATCAGCAACCAGCCACTCATATCTGAAGCACCGGCAGAGAGCGCCGTTACGAAACTACCTAAACGACGACCTCCCAAAATATAATCAGAGAAGTTGGCTGTCGCGCGATAAGCCATGAGGCCAATCACAATCATGGCGACAATATAAAAAAGAAAGGTAATTAAGGTCGGATTCAGGGAGCTCATACGGTATCCATTTACAAGGTGGACAGTAGATCGAAACAAAGGCTTATAAAAAGAAGCACAAATAATTTCAAAAAATAACGCGAAATTTAATCATAATTTCACAATGATTGCAGAGTTTTTCGTAACCGAAATAAAAATAGACAGCGAATGCTGTCTATTTTATAGAAAAAATGTGGTCGTTTATGGATTACGACCCATCACGCCACGAATGGTGTTCATGATATCTGCAGGCAACACGACAGTTTTGGCATTATTAGATTTCGCCATGTCTTGCATGGCTTTAACATACTGTTCACCGAGCAAGTAAGCGACAGGAATTTCTTTGTCACCGACTGCAGAAGTAATCATTTCAATGGCACGTTGTGATGATTCAGCCAAGACCACTTGTGCTTCAGCATCACGACGTGAAGCTTCTAAACGACCATCTGCTTCTAAAATAGCCGCCTGTTTTTCACCATCGGCCTTGGTTACGGTTGCACGGCGCTGACGTTCCGCCGCTGCTTGTGCTTCCATTGCCGATTGCATGGTGGCTGAAGGTTGAATATCCTGAATTTCAACAGTCTTTAGCGTAATACCCCAATCAGAAATATCATCAGAAATAGCCGCTTTCAGTTTGGCCTTAATGTGATCACGTGAAGACAAGGCATCATCCAGATCCATTTCACCCACGATTGAACGTAGTGAAGTCTGAACCAGGTTTTGAATTGCCCAAGTATAGTTTTCAATACCATACACCGCTTTTTCCGGGGTGGTGATATTGACATACGCCATGGCATTCATCAGTAAAACCGCATTATCACGGGTAATCACTTCCTGAGAAGGAATATCCATCACGATGTCTTTGGTGGTGACTTTATAAGCAACTTCATCAACATAAGGAATCACAAAATTCAGACCCGGTGTTAGCGTGGTATGGTATTTACCCAAACGTTGTACAATCCATTTATACCCTTGGGGAACAATGCGCACCCCTTTAAAAATGGTAACACCTGCAAAAACCAGGAAGGCTAAAACAATAATAGATCCACCAGACATGTTATTTCCTCGCTTTATATATTTTCATGATGTGAATGGTGTGGCTTGACCACGAGATCGTTGCCGAGAATATCGACCACGCGAACCCGATCGCCCACCTGAACTGGTGCTAAGGTACGGCAGTTCCATTCATCAGAGCCCAAAACCGGCATGGGGAAACGGACTGTAATCAGGTCATGTTGTAGATGGGTTTGAATGACCATACCGACCTGACCAATAGTCGCCTCACGAGATAAACCGGCTTTGGTTTTATCGATTGAAAGCGGTTTAATAAATTTAAACCAAAGTAATGTGCACAGTATGGATAAAATAATCCAGGTGACGATTTGAGTGGTGAAGCCCATCATCGGGAACAGCCACAGTAAAACCCCCACCATGATGGCTGCGAGACCAAACCATAGTGCAGCAAAAGCGGGGATTACCAATTCAGAAAGAATGAGCAAAATACCCAATACAAACCAATGCCAAGGTTCGAAAGCAAATTCCATACATCTACTCGTATATTGTTAAAATTGATATAGATAACCAAGTGTCTATATCAATTTAGCAGATGAGTAAGTCTTTGAATATTAAAAAAGCATCTTTTTTAAATTTTGGCTTTTGGTGCAGCTTTGAACGCGGCTGGGGATTTTTTAAAATCGGTAATGGCTTTGTCAATCACAATGATTTTCAGTTGGGTGGCTTTTTCACCTTCCAGAATCGACTGATTACTGGCTTTTAAATCCAGCGTGCCTAAATGTCCCACTTTAGGTTGAATTACTACAGTCGCTTGACTGAGTTCTTCATTAATACTTTGCTGTCCCATAATATTAATGGTCTGATCCAGCAAGCCCCACATATTCAGGGGTTTGCCGCCGACTGGGCGTGCAGAAATATCCACTGCAATTACAATATCTGCGCCCATATCCTTGGCTGTTTTTACTGGAATCGGACTGACTAAACCACCATCGACATATTGTTTTCCACCAATCGTTGCAGGCACAAAGACATTCGGAATGCTGCATGAGGCACGAACCGCCTGACCTGCATTACCTTTAATAAATTCAGCTTTACGACCGGTGTCGAGGCGCGTTGCAACAGCAGCGAAACGAATCGGAAATTGTTCAATCGGTTTGTTGGCAATGTGCTTGTTGACATAGTTCTGCAATTTTTGACCTTGCACAATGCCTTGACTGTTTAAGGTTAAATCACGAATGTCAGATTCTTTTAACGTCAGGGCAATTTGCTGAAGTTGGTAAGGGGTTTTGCCACTAGCATAAATACTGCCAACAAAGCTCCCGGCACTGGTGCCGGTGACAATTTTCGGTTTGATGCCATGTGATTCTAAAACTTTCAGCACTCCAATATGGGCAAATCCTTTGGCTCCGCCACCCCCTAGAGCAATGGCAACTACTGGTTCACGTGCTTTTATGGTTGTTGTTTGTGGGGAGGTTTTAGTGGCTTTATCACAGCCAACCAGACTAAATGCAAGCAGACCAATGAAAGAGTATTGCACAAATTTCATATTTGAAATTGGATACCAAATAGACAAAAGTGCACACATGACAGCAGATAATGCTTAATTTGGCTAGCTGTTTTTTATACGATTTTGTAATGGTTTGGCCAACCACTGTGGATTTTTCGGAGAAAATTTTCCTACGTACTGGTTCAATATCTGTTCCAAATCTTGTTCATAATTCCCTGTCGGTTGAAATACGCCTAGGCAATAAAGGGTTTTATGGTCGTAATCAAAAGAAAACATCACGATCGGGAGCTTGGCACCCACGGCAATACGGTAAAAACCGCTTCTAAACGACTCTGCCTGTTTGCGCGTTCCTTCAGGTGCCATGCCGACCCAGATCTGCTCTTGAGTATCAATGAAGTTGATAATTTGCTGAGTGGTACCTTGTTGAATACTGCGATTGACCGGAATCACGCCAATCCATTCCAGTAAGGGTTTCAGCGGGGTTTTAAATAACGTATGTTTGCCAAAAATGGTAATTTTAATGCCCAGTCCAAGCAGGGCGGTAAAACCATGCCAAGCATCTATATTGGATGTATGGGGGGAAATAATCGCCACCGCTTTAGGCAGGTTGGGAAATTCACCTTCAAAACTCCAGCCTTGGGCAAGAAATAATTTTTTGAAAATAGTTCGGCTCAAGCTGCTACCGCGAGAAGGCACTTGATCGGGCAATGTTGGGAAATGTGCTGACATGATTTTATCGGCCTCCCTGACAAAAGTTTATTGCATTTTAATAATGTTAAGCTTTTGTTAAATAAGATTCATTGGCAAAATGTAAACTCCAATTCAGCTTGCTTGATAAAAATAATCAATCCGGTTTTGATCATAAGGGCACACTATGCCGAGTACACGTAACATTTATATCTTGTTGTTCTCTTTATATTGGGCGCAAGGTTTACCTGTTGGTTTTATGACCCATGCCTTACCTGTGATTTTACGTGCCCAAGGGGTGTCACTGGCACAGATTGGCGGCTTTGGATTATTGATGTTGCCATGGTCGATTAAGATTTTTTGGGCGCCGTGGGTGGATCGTTTTGGCTGTTCAGCATTTGGACATTACCGGAGCTGGATTGTTCCGACTCAGTTATTGAGTGTGGTGGTACTCATTGGTTTATCATTCCTACCGATCCAGGCTTTAAATCAGCCCGAATATTTACTGGCTTTTTTTGTGGCTTTACTGAGCATGAATTTAGTTGGTGCTACCCAAGATATTGCCACCGATGGCTTAGCCGTCAATATTCTTAAAAATGAACAGCAGCATTGGGGCAATACTTTTCAGGTGATTGGTTCACGGCTGGGTTTTATTGTCGGTGGTGGCGCGATTTTATGGGCACTGGACTGGCTGGATTGGCAAATCACTTTTTTAGTTTTGGCAGGGCTGGTTCTTCTAAATACATTACCAATTCTGTTTTTTAAAGAACCTGCGCGATTCCAGCATATTCAGCAAGCGACTGAGAAAGAAGTATTTAGCTGGAGCAAAGTAAAAAGTTATCTGGCTTATTTTTATCAAAGCCGTAGTTTGGCTTTATGGTTAGGTGTGCTGATCACTTTTAAAATTGCTGATGGTTTAGCAGGTCCTTTACTGAAACCGTTAATGGTGGATATGGGACTGACATTTTCCCAAATTGGCATCTATGTAACCATGCTTGGGGCATTAGCGGCTTTAATCGGAGCAGGACTTGCTGGACTAAGTCTGAAGTATATTTCTCGTGCCAATGCGCTATTGATTTTTTCTGTATTGAAAATTTTTAGCTTAGCTGCATACGCATGGCTGGCTTTTCAATATGAGGCACAACAGCTAGTCATGCCGTGGGTTATTTATTTGATTAATGCCGCTGAAGACATGATTTCAGCCATGTTATTGGTGGTGATGCTGACATTGGTAATGCAATACAGTCGCAAACATCTGGCAGGGACAGATTTTACTTTTCAGGTAGCGCTGATGGCGACGGTGAGTGGCGGGCTATATAGCCTAAGTGGAATATTGGGAGATCTTTTGGGTTATGCAGATTATTTAGCCTTCATCACTTTGGTTGCAGTGATTTGTTTATTGCCTGTTCTTAAATGGAAAGCCAGCCTGTAATAATGCAATAAAAGCTTTTTAATTCAATTAAATATCTATTTAAAATCTAAGGAATAAAAAAGATAACTAAATAAAATCTAAATCATTTTTTAAAATATTTCTAAACAGTAACATCTGTTACAAAATAGCTTAGGGGTATTTAAAAATGAAAACCAAAATTGCAGCAGCAATTACTTTAACTCTACTTGCAGGCTCTACTTTTGCCGCGCCAACCTTCTATGGGGAAATCGATGCTTCTATCGATTATTTACCTGAAGACAATAGATCAGGTTTTTCTGATAAAGATGTCGTTGAAGTAAGTTCAAACAGCTCATTCGTTGGTTTAAAAGGTGATGAGAAGCTGACTGATCGCTTAAGCGCCGTGTATGCGATTGAATGGAGCATTAGCGCAGATGGCGACTCTACCGACTTAGGTGTACGTAACCGTTTTGTGGGTTTAAAAGATGCTCAGCTCGGTACTTTAAAAGTGGGTGCACATGACACTCCCTTGAAACAACTTTCAAGCTCAGTTGATACCTTTAACAACTACGTAGCCAATAAAGCCGATGTTACTGGCATTATGACCGGTGAAAATCGTATTTCTAATGCAGTGATTTATGAATCTCCAGCAATTGCCTTGTCTACAGGTACAATTAAAGTGAACGCTTTATTGGCTTCTGGTGAAGATTCAGGTATTGCGAAAGGCAATGGCTCATCTAAGACTGCAGGTCGTGGCTTAGGTGATGCATGGTCTGCATCTGTTGTTTATGACAGCCCAGTGGTTGTAGCAGGTATTGCTTATGACAAAGCGATCCCAAGCAACTTCTTAGGTCGCGGCTTTGTTAATACTACTGCACCAGAAGTTGCAGGTGGTAGTTTACTTGCCGCTGCAAATACCATTCGTGCGATTGGTCGTGTGAATTTAGATGGTGGTTTAGCGCTTAAAGCTTTGTATCAAACATCTGAAGTAGAACAAGTGACCGGTAATGAGCCTGCTGCTGCCAATATTGATGATGCTCAAGGCTGGTTGTTAGGTGCTGAATATAATCTTCCTACTGCGAAAGCCTGGACTGTAAAAGCACAATATAGCCAAAATACAACCAGTTTTAAAAATGCAACAGCAGATTTAGAAGCGAAGCAAATTTTTGTTGGTGCAGATTATGCATTTAACAAACAAGTGAAAGCTTATGGTTATGCAGGTTATTTGACCCTTGAACAAGGTTCTAATGAAACCAAACAACCCGTTGTAGGTACAGGTTTGGAATATAAGTTCTAATCAACGGTTACTTTTAGTTAATTAAAAGGCGATGGCGACATCGCCTTTTTTATTATTTTCTTTTATTAAGTGAGTTTTAAGTTTTGTATTTTAGATTAAGATATCAGTAAAAATCTTAGTCAGCAATCATGTCAAATATAATCAGTCTAATACGCAATAAGATAAAGCCGATTTCATTAAGCCAGTTTAATTTATTGCTGGCGATTTGGTTGGGTGTGGTTTTGAACTTTGCTTTTTTTCAAAAAATACAAAGCTTGACTCCGTATCAAGGTCCTAAAGCCTACTTGTTTTTAATCGCGACTGTATTGGTGATTGTTGCAGCTTATAACTTCATTTTTCAACTGATCCAATGGAAATGGAATGCAAAAATCTTTGCCTATGTATTAATTTTCATTGGCGGTTTTACTGCATATTTTGTGAATAGTCTGGGTGTGGTGATTTCGCCTGAACAAGTTCAGAATATGATGCAAACTGATGCGCGTGAAGTCAGGGGCTTATTGTCTTTACGCTATATTTTATGGACATTGGTCTTTGTGATCTTCCCGCTCATTTTGGTTGCTTTGGTTCGTATCAAGCCTGAATTTTTCTTACCGAAAGTCACTAAAAAATTCATTAATAGCAGCATTTCATTGTTATTGGTGGGTGGATTGTTATTTCTCTTTTATGTGGACTATGCCGCGATTTTTCGTGAACATCGCTATTTAAAAGGCATGATTTCTCCACAAAATACCATCGCATCGACACTCTCTTATTATCATAAATCAAAACCTGTGCAGAATTTGCCTTTAGTCACTTATGGTGAAGATGCGCATTTGCTTCAGCCCGCGGCTAAGCAAAATAAACCAAAATTGATGGTCTTGGTGGTGGGTGAAACAGCACGTGCAGAAAGTTTTTCTTTAAATGGCTATGCCAAAAATACCAACCCTGAACTCTCTAAACTGGATATTATTAATTTTAATCAGGTGAGTTCATGTGGTACGGCAACAGCGGTTTCGGTACCTTGCATGTTCTCTGGTATGCCACGTTCAGATTATGATGAACAGCTTGCCAGTCACCGTGAAGGAATGCTCGATATTGCACAGCGAGCAGGCTATAAAGTGACCTGGATTGACAATAATTCTGGCTGTAAAGGCACCTGTAACCGGGTGGAGCAATATCAAATTCCACAACAGTTAAAAGATAAATGGTGTGCGAAAGATGGTGATTGTTACGATGAAATTTTGGTAGATAGTTTAAAAACCTATCTTGCGGCTATTCCTGAAACTGACAAAACCCCGCGTTTAATTGTGCTCCATCAAATGGGCAGTCATGGACCAGCTTATTACCAGCGTGCAACTACTGCATTCCAACCGTTTAAACCCAGTTGTGATAGCAATGCGATTCAAGGCTGTAGCAGCACAGAATTATTGAATAGTTATGATAATTCGATTGTGTATACCGACCATGTTCTAAGCTCGCTGATTCAGGTATTAAAAGGCAATACCAGCTATCAAACTGGATTTTGGTATTTATCCGATCATGGTGAATCGACAGGGGAACATGGTTTATATTTACATGGTTCACCGTATGCAATCGCGCCAAGCCAACAAACCCATATTCCAATGTTGATGTGGTTTTCACCGGAATGGGCTCAACACAATTCTGCACAAATTACTTGCTTAACCAAGCAAAAAAGCAAAGAATTAAGCCAGGATAACTTGTTCCCAAGTCTGCTAAGTTTACTAGATGTTAAAACCCAAGTCATTGATGAACAAAATAATATGTTGCAGCAGTGTGAATCAAAAAAGAAAGCGTGAGTTTAAAGCATGACTAAAATATTAATGATTGAAGATGATTTTATGATTGCTGAATCCAGCATGACTTTGTTGAAATATCAGCAATTTGATGTGGAGTGGGTTAACAATGGGATTGATGGTTTAAAAAAACTGACCCAAGAAAAATTTGATATTGTCTTGCTCGACCTTGGTTTACCGATGATGGATGGTATGCAGGTGTTGAAACAAATTCGTCAGCAATGGTCAAATTTACCTGTTCTGATTATTTCTGCACGCGATCAATTACAAAACCGTGTCGAAGGCTTGAACAATGGGGCCGATGACTATTTGATTAAGCCCTATGAGTTTGATGAATTGGTGGCGCGCATTCATGCTTTGTTACGCCGTAGTGGTGCAGAATCCGCACTTCAAGACAGCCCACAAATCCTTCGTTATGGTGATTTGGTTCTGGATGTGGAGCAGCATATTGCCAAGTTTAAGGGACAATATATCGACATTTCCAATCGTGAATGGGCAATTTTGATTCCTTTAGTCAGTCATCCGAACAAGATTTTTTCTAAAGCCAATTTAGAAGATAAATTGTATGATCTGGATAGCGAAGTGAGCAGTAATACCATTGAAGTCTATGTCCATCATTTACGTGCCAAACTGGGTAAAGATTTTATTCGCACCATTCGCGGGTTAGGCTATCGACTCGGACAACTATAAGGTCAGCAACTGGTGCAATCACAGTATTCATTAAAAAAACGCCTGATCATTTATATTTCTGTTTTTAGTATTGCCTTGGGATGCTTGCTGATTTTTTCTACTTATCGGATTGCACTGGAAGAAATTAATGAAGTTTTAGATGCGCAGATGCAAAATTTGGCAGAACGCATCGCTGCGCATGATCCTGAACCGGTTGAAAGCCAGTTTGATCCATCCAAGCATTATCATGAAGAAGATTTATTTGTTGATGTCTGGGCTTATACCAATCAAGATCATAAAACGCATGATTTAGATTTGTTGATCCATCCTGTTCATAAAGCAGGATTTTACACCCATAAGACGGCACAAGACATTTGGCATACTTATGTTTTACCTTTAGAGCATTATCAGGTTCAGGTCAGCCAGCAGCAATCGACACGGCAGCGTTTGGCATTAGAGCTTGCCGCAAGTATGTTTATTCCTTACCTGCTGTTTATGCCTTTTGTGATTTGGGGTTTAAGCTGGATTATTAGCCGAAGTTTACAGCCACTCGATGATTTTAAAGCTGAATTGGCACAACGAGATTCAGACGAATTAAGCGCAATACAACTCATTGATTATCCTGTGGAAATTGTTCCAACCATTACTGAAATGAATCATTTGTTTGAGCGTATTTTACATTCGCAACAGGAACAGCGACAATTTATTGCCGATGCCGCACATGAATTACGCACGCCCATCACTGCATTAAATTTACAAATGCAAATTCTGTTAAAACAATTTCCAGAAGATCACAATTTACAGAATTTGAGTAAGGGATTAATCCGGATTCAACATCTGGTCAGCCAGTTACTCAATCTGGCTAAACAAGATGCTTCAATTTTGAATGTGGAAACCAAACAGCAATTTTTACTCAATCAGGTGGCAGTTAATTGCGTTGAACAGTTGATTCATTTAGCCATGCAAAAAGAAATTGATTTGGGCATGGAGCGACAAGAAGATGTTGTCTTACATAGCCAAGAATCAGCCGTTCATTCCATTATTTTTAATCTGATTGATAACGCAATTAAATACACACCGAATCAGGGCGTGATTAATGTTTCTGTATTTGAACAAAACGGTTTTGCCATGGTTCAAGTTGAAGATAGCGGGCCGGGGATTGCCCCCGAGTTGCATAAGCAGATTCTTAAGCGCTTTTATCGTATTCACCATCATTTAGAAATGGGTAGCGGTTTGGGACTTTCTATTGTCGATAAAGCCACGGAACGATTGGGTGGCAGCATCTCTTTTTCAAGGAGTGAAAGTCTGGGAGGTTTACAGGTGAATGTCCAATTGCCACTGGTCAAGCAGATTTAAAAATCCATCATTCCGGAGAAGATGGAGTAATTGTAAAACGCTTGTAGTTAAATAAATAAAAGACCACATTGACCAGCCAGATAATCCATGCCGTCCACAGGTTATGACTTAGAAAATGCGCTCCACGCATCATCTGTGCCCAACCCATGGCAAACCCTAAAATACAGCCCGAGACCAGAAAAAAGTAGGCGCGCTTTCTATTAGATTGGCGAAAGACAGCATAGCCTGCCATGAGTGCAAAGCCGGTTGAGGCATGACCACCCGGGAAACAATGTCCTTTGCTGGCGGAAAAATCCCAAAAGAAACCCTGAGAGGTGGGAATCGTGATATTCCAGGGGCAAGCGTGGGCGGATTGAGATTTTAACAATCCAATGATCGAGGTTGATAGAATGACCATGCAAAAGAAATAGCCATAGGTCCAGCGTAGCGGTTTTAATTTTTCAACTTTGAACGAAGCCAACCAGATAATAAAAAAACTGACATAGACCAAAATGATCAGATCTTTGACATAACGGTGATTCAGTTCGGCTAGATACCAGTTATCACGCAATAAAAATTTCCCCGATTCACTCACCCACGGATGAATAAGAGCTAGATCCAGTGATCCACCGATAGGAAAGAAGATCCAAAGCATGCAAAAACTGATGACCAAGAAGCAGCCTTGGTAGAGGAGGAAGCGTTGCTTGTCGTGCATAAAAAAGATCGATTGATTTTATTTGTGCCATTACAGCAACAAAAACTTAATTTAGACTTAAGCGATGGCTGAATAGGGGGCTAAACCCTTAGAAAATCTGGTGAGGATGCTGAATAACTTTGTGCCCAATCCTGATAAGCATATTCAGGAAACAGCATAATCATTCAGGTCTTCAATGCTACATTAGCCCACAAGATCTGTGAGGTATTAATATGACGATTCGTGCTGTTTTATTTGATCTGGATAATACCTTAACCCATCGTGATCAAAGTATTTTGGCATATAGCCAACATCTGGCTCGTACATATCAGCATCAATTACCGCAAGATGAGATCAGCCAGATTCAGTCGATTATTTGCCGTATTGATAATGGTGGCTACCCTAAAAAAGAGCTGTTAACCCATCCGAGTATTGCGGCTTCCGTGGCTTATGCTTTACAGCAAGAACTGACGTGGAAAAGTCTGCCGGACTTGGAAGAGTTATCACAATTCTGGTTTCAGCAATTTGGATTGTCTGCTGTTGCCATGCCAGGTGCGAATCACCTGTTAGAAGATTTAAAACAGCAGGGTTATAAACTGGCAGTCATTTCCAATGGTGGACATGCCACCCGTTTAACCATTTTGCAAGGCTTGGGTTTTAGCCATTATTTTGACGAAATTATCAGTTCTGAATTGGTCGGGATGAGTAAACCGAATCCTGAAATTTTTCTGCATACCAGCCGTCAATTGGATGTGGATCCGCAACATTGTCTTTTTATTGGTGATCATCCAGTCAATGATATACAAGGCGCAACCCAAGCGGGTATGAAGGCTTTGTGGCTGCAAGGTTTTCATGATGTTGAAGATCCTCAGTCGATGAATACTATTCAAAATTTAGCTGAAATTAAACAATATTTATAAGGTTCATTGTTACTTATCTATTATTAGAAATAGAACTGACATTTATATAGATAAAAAAAGCGACTCTTTCGAGTCGCGCTGAAAATCGTATTAAGTTTAAGATCAGGTTTAAGAATCAGGTTTAAAATTTAAGCCATTAAAACATGGTGTCTTCTGAATTGGCTGAGATTTTATGAATCGACAAATCCGCACCACGAAATTCATCTTCTTGGGATAAACGGATGCCCATGGTGATTTTGAGTGCACCGTAAACCAGAAAGCCGCCAGTAAGTGCAATCGAGATTGCAAGGAGTGTACCAATCATTTGCGAAATCATGGAAACATTGCCCAGACCGCCTAACCATTGTTGTCCGAAAACCCCCACGGCCAAGCCACCAAATGTACCGCATACGCCGTGCAAGGGCCAAACGCCCAAGACGTCATCGACTTTAAGTTTATTTTGCGTATAGGTAAAGAGTTTAACGAAGATCACGCCTGCAACTGCTCCAATTATAAGCGCTCCCACTGGATGCACCACATCAGAACCTGCACAAATCGCGACTAAACCCGCCAAAGGACCATTGTGTAAAAAGCCGGGGTCATTTTTGCCCATGAAGTTGGCAGCAATGGTTCCACCGACCATCGCCATGAGTGAGTTAATCGCAACCAGACCTGAAATAGCATCTAAACGCTGCGCGCTCATCACGTTAAAACCAAACCAGCCCACGATTAAGATCCATGAACCCAAAGCCAGAAACGGAATGGAAGAAGGTGGATGTGCGCTCACTCGACCATCTTTTTTATAACGGCCATAACGCGCACCAAGTAAAAGCACCGCCACTAAAGCCATCCATCCGCCCATCGCATGCACCACCACAGAACCGGCAAAGTCATGGAAACTTGCACCAAATGTGCTTGCTAACCATTTTTGCAATCCCAAATTGCCATTCCAGGCAATGCCTTCAAAGAAAGGATAGATCAAGGCGACCAATAACAAGGTGGCAATGGCTTGTGAACGCATTTTGGCACGTTCGGCAATACCGCCAGAAATAATGGCAGGAATGGCCGCAGCAAAAGTCAGCAGGAAGAAACAGCGCATCAGGTTATAGCCATGATCCGCAGCTAAGGTTGCGCCAATATGGAAAAAATGTTGTCCATAAGCAATGTAATAGCCAACAAAAAAGTAGGCAATGGCTGAAATGGAAAAATCAGTCAGAATTTTACTCAGTGCATTGACCTGGTTTTTATGTCGTACTGTGCCCAGCTCCAAAAATGCAAAACCTGCATGCATGGCTAAAACTAAAACTGCACCAAGAAGGAGAAAGAGTAAATCTATATTTTGCATATTTTAGCCCCATTTTAGTGCTGTTTTTCACAAAAAGAAGATCAGTATATCGAGGCCTAGGATTTGAGGAAGAGCTTTGAAAAAGGGAAATAGTGATAATTCATGCAAAAAAATGCTCAAGACTCGATATAAAGCAAAGCATGATTTTTAGATGCATTTCATGCACCAATTTAAGGCAAGAGATTTAAATTAAAGTATATATAAATATATGATTAGTAAATTAAATTTAGAATTTATAATTTTGTCTGTTTTTTCGGCTTTTTTCTCTAGCACTGAATAGTGGCAATGTTATTGATCTAAAATATTAAAAATAATTTAAAGATAAAATAAGCAATGCATTTTGATGAAGCAGTTTTAGCTGCTTTTATCATCAATTATGGTGCGTTTGGAAAAAATCGCTCTTATTTGAAATCTGCGAAATCTAAAGGAAAGATGAGCGCGATAAAAATAAAGTAGGGATAACTGAATTTCTTTAAAGCAAACAAGATGAATAATTAATCAATATGGGATACAAAACCTATAACGAAATGGTAGTTTTGGTTTTGCGTTCAACATGTTAACTCTAGAAGATAAGTCTTCATTTTATATTACATTTTAGGATTTAATGATGAAGCGGAGTATGCTTGCGGTAATGGCATTGGTTGGTTTTAATTATTCATTTGCAGCAGAAGGCACACAGTTTGACTGGGGGTATGCAAAAGAGACTGCACCCGCACAATGGGGCAAGATTAAGCCTGAATATCAAGCCTGCGAAGGAGTCAATCAAGCACCGATTAATATTGATCAAACCATATCGGCAAAACTACCGGCTTTAAAATTAAATTACAGTTCAAAAGCGGATACGATTATCAATAATCATCGGACCGTGCAAATTAATTTTGCCGAGGGCAACACCCTGGAATTAGATCATAAACTCTTTCATCTAAAACAATTTCATTTACATAGTCCAAGCGAAAATACCATTAAGGGCAAAAGCTTTGCCATGGAAATGCATTTGGTGCATGCCACTGAACAAGGCGAGTTAGCCGTTATTGCTGTGATGTTTGACGAAGGTCAGGAAAATAAAAAACTAAAACAACTCTGGAAAGAATTGCCGAAAAAAGCAGGCAATGCGGTACAGTTGAAACATCAAGATTTAGCCGCTGCCTTCCTACCTGAAAAATTAGATTATTATCGTTTTAATGGTTCGCTAACCACACCACCGTGTTCTGAGGGCGTACGCTGGGTTGTGCTTAAAGATATCCAGCAAGCTTCGAAACAACAAATCAAGGCATTTTCAAGTTTGCTGGAACATCCGAATAATCGTCCTGTACAGCCGACCAATGCACGCTTGGTGCTTGAATAATTTTTTCCCTATAAAAAAGCAGATCTTATGATCTGCTTTTTAAATACTTTCAGCTTTAATGCAAAATTTTATCCAGGAACTGCTGAGCGCGTTCGCCACGCTTCGTATTAAAGAATTCATCTTTAGTACAGTCTTCTACAATTTTCCCCTGATCCATAAAGATCACACGGTTCGCCACCTGACGCGCAAAGCCCATTTCATGCGTGACACACATCATGGTCATGCCTTCTTTGGCCAGTCCCACCATCACATCTAAAACTTCGGTAATCATTTCAGGATCAAGTGCGGAGGTTGGTTCATCAAACAGCATGGCAATAGGATCCATACTCAAGGCACGGGCAATGGCCACACGTTGTTGTTGTCCCCCGGAAAGTTGTGCAGGGAATTTATCCGCCTGAGCACTCAGTCCAACTCGCTCTAAATACGCCAAACCTTTTTTCTTGGCTTCGGCTTCAGAACGTCCCAAAACTTTAATTTGGGCAATGGTCAAGTTCTCGGTAATGGTTAAATGCGGAAACAGTTCAAAATGCTGAAATACCATGCCTACACGGCTGCGCAACTGGTTTAAATTAGTTTTCGGATCTTTAATCGAAATTCCATCGACCACAATATTGCCTTGCTGGAAGGCTTCCAGACCATTGACTGTTTTAATCAGGGTCGATTTCCCCGAACCAGAAGGACCA
This sequence comes from Acinetobacter sp. ANC 5414, assembly GCF_013004295.1. Lineage (NCBI taxonomy): Bacteria > Pseudomonadati > Pseudomonadota > Gammaproteobacteria > Moraxellales > Moraxellaceae > Acinetobacter > Acinetobacter sp. ANC 5414. Next base: position 114,793 of record NZ_JABERM010000001.1, on the reverse strand, counting down.
CAAACCACCACAACTTCACCTTGGCGAATTTGCGTGCTGCAATCTGTGAGTACCTGAAATTTATCGTACCATTTACTCACGTTCTGAATGTCGATCATCACTTTGTTATCATTCATACGCGTAACCTTCTTTGTAATTTTTTAACCGCATACGTGGCCAAAAGACTAATGGTGAAATACACAAGCCCTGCAAATAAAATATACTGGGTCAGCAGCGACATCAGGTCACCCCGGACATAGTTGGTTCTGAAAAAGTCCAGTAAACCGATGGCATACACCATGGTTGAATCCTGAAATAAAATAATGGTTTGCTGTAATAGCAGGGGTGTCATTTTACGAAAGGCTTGCGGCAAGATAATGAGACGCATCGATTGTCCATAACTCATGCCTAAAGCCGAAGCTGCTGCCGATTGTCCACGCGGAATCGACTGAATGCCGGCACGCACAATTTCAGAAAAATAGGCTGCTTCAAATAGCATGAATGCCACAATACTGGATACCAAGGCGGTATCAATAGTCAGGTAATTTCCCGTGACTGCGGTATAAATAAAAGGCACCGCAAAGTAGAACCACATCAACACCAACAGTAAGGGAATGGAGCGAAATAGGTTCACATAGCCTTGTGCAATCCAGTTCAACACCTTAATGGAAGATAAACGCATTAAAGCCAAAATGGTGCCAATCAGAATACCACCTACAGTTGCAATACAGACCACTTTTAAAGTGATACTAAAGCCATGCCATAAGGCAGGACCAGAGAGTTGCAAGTCATTTAAAAATGCAGAGAGCCATTCCATTATTTACCTCCTGCAATTAAACCGGGCACATGTAAGCGTCTTTCCAGCAGGGTCATTGCCGAGATTAAACAGACGTTAATCACAATGAAAATCACGGTCACAATGGTGTAAATCTCGATGGTATTTTGCGTGTATTCACTGATGGTTTTCATCTGGGAAATAATTTCTGCCACTCCCACCAGTGAAGCAACCGAGGTGTTTTTTACACAGTTGGTCAGCTCTGAACTGAGCGGCGGCAAAATGGTCCGAAAAGACTGCGGTAAAATAACGTAGCGATAGAGCTGGGCAGTACTAAAACCCATGGCATAACCGGCATTCACCTGTCCGACCGGCAAGGCTTCAATTCCGGTACGCACCTGTTCACACACCCGTGCAGCGGTAAATAAACCCAAACCAACACTGGCTGAGATCAGCGCTGTAGTATTGGCACCTAGGTCATTGATCCACCAGTCTCGAATAGCTGATGGCAAAAAGTTGGGAACCACATAAAACCAGATAAATAATTGAATCAGCAACGGTACATTTCGGAAAATAGTGACATAAGCGGTACCAATCGCACGTGCAGTCTTATTCGGTAAAGTCCGCATGATGCCCAGAATACTGCCCAAAACCATGGCAATGCTCCACGCGACTAGGGCAATCACCAACAACCAGCCCAGACCCACTAAAACCCATTGCAAATAGGTACTATCACCGACTCCTGTGGATTGCCACAAAACACTCCAATTCCAACTATAATTCATAGTGACTCCACCGAAGAATCAGGTAAAAATCCACGTTTACCTGATCTTGAAAGTATGTTGTTTTAAAGTTTATTGATCGCGATCGTGCGGTGTAGCGATTAACGCTTTAAGCTGATCTGACATTTTGAAGTTTAGATTAATGTTTTTTGGTGGAATCGGCTGCTGGAACCATTTCTGGTACATTTTATTGATTTCACCGGAACTATAAGTGGCTTTAATCGCATCATCGACCACTTGTTTAAAGCCCGTGTCGCCTTTACGCAGCATACAGCCATAAATTTCGTGAATTGGTGCAGTGCCGACAATTTCCCACTTGTTTGGATCAGCGGCTTTAGATTTTTCACCTGCCAGCAAAATATCATCCATCATAAAGGCAGCGGCACGTCCGTTTTGTAGCATCAAGAATGATTCTGCATGGTCTTTGGCTGAAATAATTTCACCAATCCCAAGTTCCTGCTGATGCTGGCGGATATAACGTTCAGACGTTGTTCCGGCTGTAGTGACCAGTTTTTTACCTTTCAGGTCAGTAAAATCTTTCACCCCTGAATCTTTAGCGGTAAGCAGGCGAGAACCGACTTCAAAGAAACCCACAGAGAAATCGACTTGTTGCTGACGTTCCTTGTTATTGGTGGTTGAGCCACATTCCAAATCGACTGTGCCATTTGAAACCAAAGGAATACGGTTTTGACTGGTCACCAGGTTATAGCGAATTTTTAAGTCCGGCATATTCAGTTTTTGTTTAACAGCCTCGACCACTTTTAATTGCAGGTCATGGGCATAACCGACCGGTTGATTTGGATTGTCTGCAATATAAGAGAACGGAATAGAAGAATCGCGATAGCCCAATACAATGGTGCCGGATTTTTTAATCTTATCCAGCGTGCCGGAGGTCGTTGCATCGCCAGTGGTTTTTTCGCCCGATGTTGGAGCTTTATTGTCGCTACAAGCGCTTAGTCCAAGCATCAGTGCGCTTGCACAAAGTAAAGAGGTCATAGTGCGTTTAGGTGACATATTGAAAACTCCATTTCTATTATTAATCATCATTTGTTTTGGATTTAAACCGATGATTCATTCATCAGCTTGAGATAACAAATGACACTTTTTGTTGCGTTTATTTTTAATCTTGGCTTTCATCTTAATCGAGTTTCTATTCAAGGCTCAAGCAGGATTTTTTACCGTTTTGTTAATGATAAATGTTGAGGAAATAACCAGTTTTTAGTCAAAACTCCGTATAACAACTGACTTTAACTACAGCAGGAAGCATGCCAGAGGAAGTTTATAATTGAGACTTACGACTAAAATTTAAGGTAGCTTAATTTAAACAAAAGATACAACTATTTAGATCACTTGGAAATTTATCTTAATATCTGACTATTGAGTGCTTTGGCCCAATGACAAGATTGGCAACGTGAACATTGCTGATCTGGCTTGGAAATATAATCGACATAACCGCAATGCATGCAGGCATAGTAGGTTTCCGGTTCTACTTGAGTGGTTTGCTGATACTGTTTGGGGAAAAGGGGGAGACCGTAACGAATTTCATCGGGCTTAAACAACAAAATACTAAAGTTACCGTCGGTTTCCAGCAAGCCAGCACGCACCTGACCCAAATGTTCGATGCCTTGCTGACGCATTTCCGCGAAGAATTCATCATGCGACATTTTGCCGCGTTTAATCTTGTCCAGTACCAGCATGCCGTCTTCCACAATATAGAGCGACTTTCCTTCGATTAAGTCTTCAAAAGGTTGGTATTTCATCATCAGCCAGGTGGTTAGGCGGTAAAGTGTGATCACAATACTCATGATCAGCAGGGCTTGAATCAGCGGCAGGTCTTCGGTGAACATCGGGTCACCGGCAATGGAACCGAGAGATAAAATAATCGCCAGCTCAAAAATGGAGAGTTGCCGAATACCCCGTTTACCGGTTAAGCGCAGAAAGATCATGATCATGCTAAACATGAGCACTACGCGTATGGTGATTTCTGCGGCAAATGTCCAGGTGGTGTCATGAATAAAGAGAGTTGCCCAATCCATGGATGTCATTCCTTTCTATTATTCGTTTATTCATCTTTTTATACTATGCCCGAGTAAAGCGGGGCGTATGTTTATAATTCGGTAAAGAACTGCCAGTATTTGAGTAACTTAGTTCATTTAAAATAACCGTTATTACCCAATAAAAAATGAATCATCCCATAACTAAATGGACCCTTTTAACTCTTGCCTCGCTTTAGATTACTTGCTGTTATCTGTCATTGGGTCAGGAATATTGCTATAGTTTTTCTTTTGCTTTTTGCCTCGCTATGTCTTTCGATTTAAAAACCACTGTTCAGCCAGATGCAGAGCTTTCGCCACAACAAAAAAAGCTGAATCGCCTGATTGAAAAAATTGAACAGCAAAAAATAGACTTGGCAACTTGGGAAAAAGCTCAAGCCGACATTCAACAACATGCACGTAAAACCCTGGTGCCAGTTTATAACGAATTACACACTGTATTGTTTCAGCAGCTTGAACAGTTATGGCAACACTTACATGGTGGTGACTTTTCAAAAGCAGAAATCTTGCAGCTTGATGAAAAAATCCAACACCTTGCAGCATACTTAAAAGAATCAAAAGCTTTGTCAGCGCAACAAGCCAATACAATCGAAGAAATTGATATCTTTTACCAGCAACATACAGCACATACAAAAGCAAAGAAAACCAAGAAAAAGCCTTTCGTTGAAACAGATTTTGTGTCTGAAAGCGCTGAATCAGATGAAGATGAAACAGCATTTGATAGCTTCGATAATTGGGGCAATACAAAGCACGAACAGCAACGTGAATACGCAAAACTCAAAAAACAGCAAGAGAAACGCGAGCAAGCTCAGAAAATGGCAGAGCAGTCTTTAAAAACTGTGTATTTGAAAATTGCGTCGAGTATTCACCCTGACCGTGAACAGGATGAAAGCAAAAAACTTGAAAAAACTGAAATGTTGCAACATGCCAATGCTGCTTACGAGAAGCAGGATTTGTTCTATTTGCTGAAACTGCAAATCCAGATTGAGCAAAACCGAGGTGCTTCACAAAAGGGTTTAAGCGCCGAGCAAGTGAAGTTCTATAAATTGGCTTTAGATGCACAAAGTCAAAAACTTGATGATGAAATAAATGAAATTATTGATTCATTGGTTTGGTCAGAGAATGCCAAAATTGCAGTGAAAAAGTCCAAAGGTAAACTGCAAATTAATGACTTGTATAAACAAATTGATGCAGATACTTCGGCTTTAAAGCAGCAGGTAAAATGGGAAAAAGAACGGCTTAAATATATGAGTCGAGTGAAAGGGTTGGAGATGTTGTTGGAGAATGGGGCGCTTTAATGCTTTTCTCCCTCTCCCTTTGGGAGAGGGCTGGGGAGAGGGAAAGAGTTGATATATTCTTATATTCACCTCTCCCTAACCCTCTCCTGAGAGGAGAGGGAACTTCTTTGTGTATCATATAATTAGAATAAATCTTATAAGAAAATAAAAATGAAAATAGATCCCCAACTATTAGAATTCGCCAAATCCATGCGCCAATCCACCACCGATGCAGAACATTTGATGTGGCAAGTTCTTCGAGCCAAGCACTTTATGAACTTAAAATTTCGCCGTCAGCATATAGTTGCGCCGTATATTGTGGACTTTTACTATCATGAGCTTAGTTTGGTGATTGAGTTAGATGGCAGTCATCATGGTACTAATGATGCGATTGAATATGACGCCGAGCGCACCAAGTTTTTAGAGGCATTAGATTTGAAGGTGGCGCGGTATTGGAATCATGAGGTGTTGGGGCAGACGGATGTGGTTTTGGAGGATTTGTGGAAGATTTGTTTTGAGCTAAAACAGACCTCTCCCTAACCCTCTCCTAAAAGGAGAGGGAACTTTCATTGCGTATCAAATAACAAGTTAATTCATAAAGGTTACTCCCTCTCCCTATGGGAGAGGGTCGGGGTGAGGGTAAAGAGTAAAATGAAGATTTTCCTATATATGGTGTTTCTATTTTTGGAGTGATCTATATGTAGTGTTTTTATGTGACAACTTGCTGAAGGATTCATATTATCAATACTTAAAATAAAAAAGGTCTAGATATGAGTATATTGAGTTGGGATGATTTTGAGGACGATAGTGACTCCTTATCATTTGATAGAGATAATCAGTTGAAACTCGGATTAAATGTGCTGGCAGAAGTTTTTTCTTGTTTAGGGAATACTCAACGTCGTAGAACTATCTTTGCTCATTTCCAAAACAGGTATCATCAACTTCTCTCAAAAATTGGTATTTTAGTGGATTTAGATAAATTTCTTTATCATTATATAAATCGAGAAGTTTCTAAATTATTTTCAAAATCTCCCGATGATAGTAAATTTAGTAGTTTACAATTTTTTTATAAAATAATTCTCTTAGTAGCTTTGCCAATTTTATTTATAACAACTCGTAATTTCTCCATTCAAAAGAATCTCTCCATCTCTGCTTGAGCATTCCATTATGACCAAACTGTATGCATTTACACGTTTGGGACATATCATTGAAGAACTCAAACGTGTAGTCCAAAATTCTATTTATAAGGTAAAGAATTTATGGCTAGACGTAAAAAGTCAAAAGCTAAAAAACGGCATAAAATTGTCAAGCAGCAGCCAATCATTATAATTAATGAAGCGCCTAAAGGTTCACCTTTTTGGGCAGTGCTATTAGTTCCGATATTTGCTTGGATAAAAGAAATTATCCAAAAATTTTGGGGCTAAAAAAATCCCCCTCAAATTTGAAGGGGATTTTAGATTAAATATTATTCAAAAAAAACAATTAAAGCACCGCAATCTGCTCCATATTCGCTTTAATCTTCGCTAACTGATCAGCAAATTCAGCAAGTTTCACTTTCTCGCCTTCAACCACAGCAGCAGGTGCTTTTGCCACAAAACCTTCATTCGAAAGTTTTCCTGCAATTTGGTCATGCTGCTTTTGAACTTTATCAAAGTCTTTCTGCAAACGACCCAATTCCGCTTTAGGATCAATTAAACCCTTCATTGGAACAAATACAGAGGCGTGACCCACAACTGATGAAGACGACAATGGTGGTTGTTCGCCATCTTCCAAGTAAGTGATGCTTTCCACTTTCGCCAATGCTTTAAACAACGGTTCGATACGTGAAATTTGCGCCACTTCAGCATCAGTGATGTTTTGCATCAATACTGGAAGTAAACGTGCATTACCTAAGCCCATTTCGCCACGGATGTTACGTACTGCACCAATCAAACCTTGCAGCCAATGCATATCTGCTTCAGCTTGGTCATTAATCAACGCTTGATCCGCAACAGGGTAAGCCGCAGTCATAATGGTTTCGCCGCCCAAACCAATCATTGGTGCAAGGGTCTGCCAAATTTCTTCAGTCAAATACGGCATGATTGGATGCGCAAGACGTAAAGATGCTTCCATCACCGCAAGAAGAACACGACGAACTTCCGCTTTACGTTCTTCAGAGACATTTTCATCATTCAGAACTGGCTTGGTCAGCTCGACATACCAGTCACAGTATTCATTCCAGATGAACTCGTAAATTGCTTGCGCAGCCAAGTCTAAACGGTAAGTGGCAAAGGCTTGTTGAACTGCAAGTTCCGCTTTTTGTAAACGGCTCACGATCCATTGTTCAGGCAATTCCCAAAGATCAGGACGTGCAGTTTGACCCACAGTTTGACCTTCAACGTTCATCAGAACGAAACGAGTACCGTTCCAGATTTTGTTACAGAAGTTACGGTAGCCTTCAACACGTTTCATGTCGAACTTGATGTCACGACCCGTATTGGCAAGCGCACAGAACGTGAAACGAACCGCATCAGTACCGTAAGACTGAATGCCTTCCGGGAATTCTTTACGGGTCGATTTTTCAATCTTCGCCGCTTGTTTCGGGTTCATCAAACCTGTGGTACGTTTTTGTACCAAAGTTTCAAGGTCTACACCGTCAATCAAGTCTAAAGGATCAAGCACGTTACCCTTAGATTTAGACATTTTCTGACCTTCGCCATCACGTACCAAACCATGTACATACACAGTTTTAAACGGAACTTGCGGTGTGCCGTCTTCATTTTTCATGAAGTGCATGGTCATCATGATCATGCGGGCAACCCAGAAGAAGATGATGTCAAAACCGGTTACCAACACATCTGTTGGGTGGAAAGTATTGAGGAAGTAGTTTTCCGCATCTTTCTTGGCATCGCCAGTCCAACCTAAAGTTGAGAATGTCCAAAGACCAGACGAGAACCAGGTGTCCAGTACGTCTTCATCTTGTGTTAACTGAACATCTGCAGCAATGCCATTTTCTTCACGCACTTCCGCTTCGTTACGACCCACATAAACGTTGCCATCTACATCGTACCAAGCAGGAATACGGTGACCCCACCAGAGTTGACGTGAGATACACCAGTCTTGAATGTTGTTCATCCAAGCCATGTACATGTTGCTGTATTGCTCAGGCACAAATTTGATGTCGCCATCTTTAACCGCTTTAATTGCAGGCTCAGCAAGCGGTGCAATTTTTACATACCATTGATCGGTTAATAATGGTTCAACGATGACGCCTGAACGGTCACCGCGAGGTGCTTTCAAGTCGTAAGGTTGAATTTGATCTAACCAGCCTTCAGCTTCAGCTTGTTCAACCAGTTTTTTACGTGCAGCAAAACGTTCTAAACCAATGTAGTCTGCAGGCGCAGGAATGGTTTTAGAAATTTGTTCGCCGGCTTTGGCAATGTATTCAAACTCGGCCAACACTTCCGCATTTTTGTTGAAGATGTTGATGATTGGCAAGTTGCAACGTTTACCCACTTCATAGTCATTGAAGTCGTGTGCAGGGGTGATTTTTACACAGCCTGTACCGAAATCTTTTTCGACATATTCATCCGCAACCACAGGAACCAAACGACCTGAAATTGGAAGAACGATGTTTTTGCCGACAAGGTGTGCATAACGTTCATCTTCAGGGTGAACAGCAACAGCCGAGTCACCAAGCAAAGTTTCAGGACGCGTTGTCGCAACAACAAGGAAGTCATTGCCATCTTTGGTGCGAAGGTCTTTATCTTCAAAGAAATATTTAAAGTGCCAAAGTGAACCTTTTTCTTCTACTGATTCAACTTCAAGATCAGACAGGGCAGTTTGTAATTTAGGATCCCAGTTGACCAGGCGTTTACCACGGTAAATCAGACCTTCTTTATGTAAACGTACGAATACTTCTTTTACCGCGTTAGATAAACCATCATCCATGGTGAAGCGTTCACGTGACCAGTCTACAGAAGAACCGAGGCGACGAATTTGACGGGTAATGTTACCGCCAGACTGTTCTTTCCATTCCCAGACTTTTTCGATGAACTTTTCACGACCCAAGTCATGACGGCTGATATCTTGTGCTGCCAATTGCCGTTCAACCACCATCTGGGTTGCAATACCGGCATGGTCAGTCCCCGGTTGCCATAAGGTGTTTTTCCCAGACATACGGTTGTAACGGGTTAAGGCATCCATAATGGCATTGTTAAAACCATGACCCATGTGCAAGTTACCAGTGACGTTTGGTGGCGGAATCATGATACAGAATGAGTCGCCTTTTCGAGACGGCTTAAAGTAGCCGTTCTCTTCCCAGGTCTTGTACCATTTTTTCTCGATCTCGGTAGGATCGTATGTCGTAGCAATATTTTGCGCAGAATCAGTCATAGTCAGAACAGATCAAAAGTGAATAAAAAATTAGGACTATTGTAGCAAAAAAATTACGGAATGAGGCAGCTTCACCAAATGCAAACTTTATGCAATTGGCATACGCTGCATAAGATCTTATGATAAGAGTGGAATAAAAACAGCGCGAATGGTCGTAGAACAATTCTAAAAGGAGATTATCGGTATGAGCTATTTCATTTCTTTAAAATTAACCCGAGAAACCCATCAGCGTTTTCATCAGATTCATCAGCAATTGAATCAGGGTGAAACTCAAAGTTTAGCCAAACCTTTAGGTGAGGTTCTGGCAGATATTTCCTGTGAAATTGTCGATCAGGTGTTTGGTGAAATTGCGCGTTTATCGACTTCTGGCGATCGAGAATCTGAAAAAATGGTTAAACAAATTTTAGATACCGTACGTAAATATATGCCATGGTCGGTTTCATTTTTTGGAAATGATCGCTTGATCCCGATGGTGAATTATCTAAAAGATAGGGCCTATGAGAAAAATGGAGAAAATTATATTTCTTATAGTGTCGATCATGTCTTGGTGGTGGAATTGCTGGAATGTGTGGAGCAAATGAAAGAGGGAAATACGCATTATGTTTCGCCAGGCTTAAAAGCATTTACCCAGTTGGTCGATCAAGGAGTGACCAGTCTGGTTCGTGAACCTAAAAACATGTTGAAATTCAATTTAGTGGTGGATAAAACTTTAAATGGCGTGATTCATTTGACCACCCAGATGGGCTATAAGCGTTTGGAAAAACTGGGGGCACAGTATGATTCCCAAATGACCCCTCGTTATTTTGATCATTTTTTGATGTTTTTGAATCATGAGCAAAAAAATCAATAACAGATCAACGCATTATTAATCGTAAGTGTAAATAGGAACAGCAACATGGCGAAGCAGGACAGTTTGAACAATAAAGTGGTATGGATTACCGGTGCATCTTCAGGTTTGGGTAAGGCGCTTGCACAAGAGTGTGCCTTGCAAGGAGCACAGATTGTACTCACTGCTCGTCGTATGGATGAACTGGAAAATGTTCGTCAAAGTTTAGCCAATCCGGATCAGCATATTTGTATCAGTGCCGATATTACTAATGAAAATCAAGTTCGCCATGCTTATGAACAAGTATTGAATCAAAAAGGGCGTATTGACTGGCTAATCAATAATGCAGGACTCAGTCAGCGTGCCTTAATTGCCGATACGACCATGCAAACTGAACGTGCCATCATGGAAGTGGATTACTTCTCGCAAGTGTTTCTGACTAAAACCGTATTACCAACTTTCTTAAAACAAAAAACAGGTCGAATTATCTTTGTTTCCAGTGTGGCAGGTTTATTGGGTACGCAATACCGCGCATCCTATTCAGCATCCAAAGCCGCGATTCACATGTGGGCAAACAGTTTACGTGCAGAAGTGGCTGACAAAGGGGTCGGTGTTTCTGTTATTTTCCCGGGTTTTGTTAAGACCAATGTGTCATTCAATGCATTAAATGGCGAAGGCAAACCACAGGGCCATCAGGATGAAGCGATTGAAAATGGTTTGCAGCCTGACGAATTCGCTAAAACTGCAGTCAAGTCTCTGTTGAATGATGAAGAATATATTGTGGTTGGTGGTACTAAAGAAAAATTGGGGGTATGGGTGTCGCGCTTATCTCCAAGCACACTATATAAAATGATTCGCAAAATGAAGGTGAAATAATTAAAGCTCCCTCCTTTTTAAAGGAAGAAGCTTTAATGTCCCCCTTTGCAAAAGGGGGATTTGGGGGATTCTAAATAGTAAAATGTTAGTCACGATATAATCCCTCCCAACCTCCCTTTAAAAAAGGGAGGAGCTCTGCTATTTGAAAAAAGTTAATGAAATATAGAGAGAGTTGGGGAGAATTTATGATTGAATCGCCGTGCCATAAGCAAACACTTCAACCATCCCGCCTTGCATGCCCAGTTCAGTGGTACTCAATCGCAAGCCCATAATATGAGTTGCGCCCATTTTTTCAGCTTCCAGTTTTAAACGCACAATGGCTTCGCGTCGCGCACGTTCAACTACGCTTTCATAACTGGTTAAACGGCCACCAAAAAAGTTCTCAATATTGGCTATCACATATTTAAAATAGTCATGGGAAATGACCACATTGCTACTCACCAATTGTCCCTCATGAGGGGAGGTTTTAAAGCGACTATTATCTAGCGTGATATAAGCCAAACGATGTTCTTGTTCATCCAGTTCATTTAAATGCTTTCTTTCCACAAGGCGGCCAAAGCCCCAGCCAACCGCAAATAAAACCACAAAGATGGCAATTTTTAAGATCAAGGCATCCATAGCTTAGCCTTGAGTCGGAAAGGGATCAGGCAGTTTTTGTGCATTTGCTTCAACCACCACCGCAGTGCCATAAACAAAAAGTTCCGAAGCACCTTGGGCAATATTTGAAGTTGAAAAACGGATACCCACCACAGCGTTTGCACCGATTGATTTGGCTTTTTCAATCATACGGCTCATGGCTTCCTGGCGTGATTCTTCAAGCAATTCTGTATACGCCGTCAGTTCACCACCGACTATATTTTTTAAGCTGGCAAGCAGGTCGCGTCCGACATGTTTACTGCGAACGGTGCTGCCATAGACCACATCAATTTGACGGGTAATGGTATGTCCCGGAACAGATTCTAGATTACTTAAAAGCATTTGTTGATATTCAAATAAGAGAGGTTGTAGTGAAGATAGGAAATCAGGCTTTAAAAAGCAATAAAAAAGCCTGCATAGAGCAGGCTTTTTAACAACGCTAAAAAATTATTCAGCGCTGTTTGCAGCTTTACGTTCAGCAGTAGATGCTGGCTGTTGAACCGCATCACCAGTGTTGGCTTTAATACCGCCACCGAGTGTTTTATAGACTTCAACCTGGTTATTCATGTTGGCTTGTTCAAGCAACAATAAACCTTGTTCTGCAGCATAAGATGCACGTTGCGCATCCAATACCGTCAAGTAACTGTCAATACCGGCACCGAAGCGGGCATTAGAAAGTCGGTAGGTGGTATTGGTTGCATCAACCAAACGGCGTTGTGCAGCCAAGCGGTCACCAATATTTTGACGTACTGCCAAGGCATCATTCACTTCGCGGAAAGCGGACTGAATCGATTTTTCATAGTCAGATAACGCAATTTGCTGATCTGTTTCTGAAATCTTGATGTTGGCTTTACGTGTGCCCCAATCGAAGATTGGAAGATCAATACTTGGACCAATTGACCAGACAAATCCACCTGATTTAAACAGGTCATTTAAGCTGGTTGAAGCATAGCCTGCATTACCGGTCAAACTGATGGTCGGGAACAAGCGTGCTTTAGCCGCAGCAATATTTGCACCCGCTGCAGAAAGTTTGTATTCAGCAGCACGCACATCAGGACGGTTATTCAGCAGATCACTTGGTAAGCCAGCACTAAAGGCATTGCTTTTGCTAATACGGGTTACGCGTTGAGTCGGTAACAAGTTTGCAGGAACTGCTTGACCTACCAGCAGGTTAAGCAAGTTCTGTGCTTGAGCAATTTGAGTCTTGTAATTTGCAACATCGTTACGCGCAGTTTCTACAGAAATCTGTGCCTGACGAACAGGAAGTTCACTGTCGATACCGACATCAAAACGTTTTTTGTTGAGGTTATAAGACTCAAGTTGAGCTTTTAATGTTTGATCTGCAAGTTTTAAATTTGCATTTGCAAACGAGTAGTTTAACCATGCTTGAGCAACCTGACCGACCAGCGCAATTTGAGTGGCATCACGTGCGCTTGATGTTGCTAAATAGGTATCTAAAGCATTGTCTTTTAAGCTACGAACACGACCCCAAAAGTCCAGCTCATAGGCAGTTACACCCAGACCAACATTGTAGCTGGTCATGGCACCGGTGTTGAGCGTGTCCTGACGAAGCACGCTGCCACTGGCACCAATGGTTGGAAGCTGGTTGTTCTGGGTAATTTGGTACTGTTGCTGCGCACGTTGAATATTCAATGCCGAAGTACGCAAATCACGGTTATTGGCTAATGCCAGATCAAGCACTTGTAATAAGCGTTGATCGGCAAAAAAGTCTTTATAACCTTGCTCAGCAATTGAAGGACCAGAAGCGGAGGTTAAATAACCCTGTTCTGGAATATTCGCTTGAGCTACGGGCTCTGGGCCACGCATGCTTTGACAAGCTGTCAAAGCAAGCGCAAGTGCAGATACCGCAATGCTACGACCTGAAATAGACCATACCTTTTGCATCACGATGCTTGCTCCTGATTATTTGTTTTTTTAGGTTTAAATTTAAAGATACTTCGAATCCAGACATAGAACACAGGAATAAAGAAGATACCCAATAACGTCGAACTGATTACGCCACCTAGTACACCATAACCGACTGAGTGTTGGCTACCTGCGCCCGCACCCGAAGCAAGGGCAAGAGGAAGTACACCAAAACCGAAGGCTAAAGTGGTCATGATGATTGGACGTAAACGCATTTTTGCTGCATGAAGAGTTGCTTCAAGTAAAGGCTCACCTTTATCTTCTTGCAGTTCCTTGGCGAATTCTACAATCAGGATCGCATTTTTTGCAGCCAAACCGATGACGGCAATAATCGCAACCTGGAAGTAAATATTATTCGACAGGTTTGGATCTTTAAACAGAACCATACCCAAGAAAGTCAGACCCACTGCACCAACAATACCGAGTGGAATGACCAGCATGACTGAGAATGGAATTGACCAGCTCTCGTACAATGCGGCAAGACACAGGAACACGATCAGCATGGAAAGACCATAAAGTCCCATGGTTTGTGAGCCAGATTCACGTTCTTCTAAAGATAGACCGGTCCACTCATAGTCAAAGCCCTGCATGCCCATTTGTGGAAGCTTGGCAATGATTTCTTCCATTGCCAGCATCGCATCACCCGAGCTGACACCCCGAGCAGGCGTACCTTGAATGTTGACCGATGCAATACCGTTATAACGTTCAAGACGTGGCGAACCGTAAGTCCATTCACCTGTGGCAAATGCCGAGAATGGAACCATTTGACCAGAGTTGCTGCGTACGTACCATTTGTTTAAATCTTCCGGCATCATGCGTGCATCAGGAACGGCTTGAACATACACTTTCTTCACACGATCACGGTCGATAAAGTCATTAATGTATGAACCACCCCAAGCAATACTCATGGTGCTGTTGATTTCAGAAATGCTGACGCCCATAGCGCTGGCTTTTTCATTATCGACATAGATTTTGTACTGTGGCGTATCTTCCTGACCGTTCGGACGCACACCCGCAAGGCGTTTGTCTTGCGCAGCCATACCTAGGATCATGTTACGTGCAGTGATGAGTTTTTCATGACCATTACCCGCAGCATCTTTTAACTGCAAGTTAAAGCCGGCAGAAACACCCAGTTCTGGCATTGCAGGAAGCTGCAACGGCATGACATAAGAGGCATCTTTAGCAATCACGTTTAACGCCATACCACGTTGGATAATTGAACCAATCTGTGCTTCAGGTGTGGTACGTTCGCTCCAGTCTTTCAACTTAATGAAAGCCAGACCGGCATTTTGACCGACACCGGTAAATGAGAAACCTGCGACACTGAATACAGAGTCGACATTGGCTTTTTCACCTTCCATAAAGAAGCCAGTCATTTGATCAATGACTTTCTCGGTACGATCAAGGGTTGCATTCGGTGGAAGCTGAACCAGGGTCATGACCACGCCTTGGTCTTCGTCCGGCAAGAATGAACTCGGCAAGCTTTTAAACAGGAATAACAAGCCTGCGATTACAACTGCGTAAATGACACCTGCAATGACTTTATGAATCAGCAGTTTGCCGACCCATTTTTGGTAGCCACTCGACATGCGGTCAAAGCTATAGTTAAACCAGCGGAAGAAGCGGGCAAAAACACTGTTGCTTTGTGGCTTGTCTTTTTCATGCTGTTTTAGCAAGGTTGCACATAGGGCAGGGGTAAAGGTCAAGGCTACAATCAGTGACAGAATCATGGCTGTCACTAAGGTAATCGAGAACTGACGGTAAATTACCCCGGTGGTTCCGCTAAAGAACGCCATTGGGACGAACACTGCAGACAACACAGTGGTAATACCAATTAATGCACCAGAGATCTGACTCATCGACTTTTCAGTCGCTTCTACAGGATCAAGGTGTTCTTCCGCCATAATACGTTCAACGTTTTCGACCACAACAATCGCATCATCCACCAGAAGACCAATGGCAAGTACCATGGCAAACATGGTGAGTGTGTTAATCGAGAAGCCAAACAGGTTGATAATCGCGAATGTACCCAATACCACCACAGGCACAGCCATGGTTGGAATAAGCGTTGCACGCCAGTTCTGCAAGAACAGGAACATGACAATGAAAACCAGAATAATCGCTTCAATTAAAGTTTTAACCACACTTTCAATTGAAAGTTTGATAAACGGTGTGGTATCAAAGGCCAACTGATCTTTTAAACCACTTGGATAGTTTTTACGTAACTGTACTAAACGTTCTTCTACAGCAGTCGCCGTGTCTAATGCATTTGCACCAGTGGCCAATTTAATCGCCACACCACCAGCAGGTTTACCATTGAATTTAGAGGTGAACTGATAGTTGTCCGAACCTAATTCAACTTTAGCAACATCACCAACAGTGACTTTTGCACCAGTACCGACATTTTTCAAGAAAATGTTTTTGAACTGTTCAGGCGTTTGTAAAAGACTTTGTGCGTTTACAGTTGCATTTAGCACCTGACCTTCAACAGCAGGCGCACCACCGAGTTGACCCACAGCGACTTGCGCATTTTGAGTACGTAAGGCAGCAACCACATCACTTGGGGTGAGTTGATAACTGCTGAGTTTTGCAGGATCTAACCAGATACGCATGGCATATGAACCACCAAATACCTGTACTTCACCCACACCCGCTACACGGCTAAGCGGTTCAGAAATATTTGAGTTCACATAGTCTTTAATGTCGGCATCAGTCAGTTCACCATTTGGCGAATAGAATGCAAGTACTTGTAGAAAGCTCGCCCCTGATTTAGTGACTTTTACACCCTGACGTTGTACATCTTCAGGAAGTAACGCAGTCGCCGACTGTAATTTGTTCTGGACTTGAACTTGAGCAATATCGGGATCGATCCCTTGTTCAAAGTTCAAAGCAATCGATGCTTGACCGTTACCCGCACTATTTGAAGAAATATAGCGTAAACCGTCAAGACCGTTCATTTGCTGCTCAATGATCTGAGTCACTGTATTGGCTACAGTTTCAGCAGATGCACCTGGATAAGTTGCAGCAATGGTCACGGTTGGCGGAGCAATGGTCGGATATTGTGCAATCGGCATTTTACTGAGGGTTAAAATACCCGCCAGCATAATCACTAATGCAATCACCCATGCAAAGATCGGGCGATGAATAAAAAAATGAGCCATTTAGTCTACCCCTTATGTATTTGAAGTAGATTTTTGTTCAGTTTTGGGTTGTGCTTGCTGAGCAGGTTGAGCTGCTTTATTTGCTTCTGCTGCAGGTTGACCCGCACCTTGAGGTTGGTAAGGTTTAGCAACCACAGTTGCACCTTCTTTAACCTTGGCAATACCATCAACAATCACTTTCTCACCCGTTTGTAAACCTTGGGTCACAATCCAGTCTTTACCTTGAACACCGGCAGTTTCAACAGGGCGTGTTTTAACAGTACCTTTGGCATTCACGATCATCGCAATCGCTTGACCAGTCGGAGTACGGGTAATCGCTGCTTGAGGAATCAAGATGGCATTTGGAATCACACCTTGTACAATTTTAGCAGTGGCATACATACCCGGAAGCAATAAATGATTCGGGTTCGGGAACACAGCACGTAAAGTCACGGTACCGGTTTCCGGATTGACACTGGCATCCGAGAATGCAAGACGACCCTCAACAGGGTAGTCGCTACCATCTTCAAGCTTAAGTTTGACTTTGGTATTGTTACTGCTGTCTAAACTGCCTTGGCTCAATTGCTGACGTAAACGCAATAATTCAGCACTAGACTGGTTAATGTCGATATAGATTGGATCCAAACGCTGAACAGTCACTAAGGGATCTGCTTGACTAGCAGTCACTAAAGCACCCACAGTCACTGTTGAACGGTTGGTTTGACCTGAAATAGGCGAACGAACTGTTGAGTAACCGAGGTTGATTTCTGCATTTTTGAGTTCAGCTTGTGTTGCAGCAACATCGGCTTCAGCCAGTTTTACCTGTGCAGCAATATCATCATATTCTTGTTTTGAAATGGCATTGCTGCCGACAAGTTGACGATAACGTCCTTCTTTCACGCGTAATACGTTCAAGTTGGCTTGTTGACGGTTGAGTGCAGCACGTGCGCTATCGACGCCAGCACGATTGGTGCGTGAGTCAATTTCATACAACGCCTGACCTTCACGAACGTAACTGCCTTCGGTAAATAGACGTTTGAGAATCACACCACTGGTTTGTGGACGGACTTCAGAAATTTCAAATGCCGTGGTACGACCTGAAAGTTCTACCGATTGCTCTACGCTTTGTGGTTGAGCAACAATGACACCGACTTCAGTCGGTGGCATTTTTTGGGCTGCTGCAGCTTGCTGCGCATCCTTTGGATCTTTGCTACAACCAACAAGTGCAATACTTGTTGCTAATGCGCAAGCGGTAAGGGCAGGTGCCCATAGCTTTGCAGACATCATTGTTCCACCTCGATTAGATTTTTATCTAAAAATTAATTTGTTTTCGCTCTACTGAATTTGGTGTACAGCATATAAAGTAGTGTGATCCAAATAAAACTTATGCTCCAACCTGCCAAGACATCAGAGGGGAAATGTACCCCAAGGTAAACCCTTGAAATTCCCATGATAAACAACCATATAAAAGCACACAGGCAAATGAGCTGGTGCTTTGGATGTCTGAGACTTAGATAAATTGCAAGACAACCCAGAGTGGCTGCATAAGCACTATGCGCACTGGGAAACGAAGCACCATAGCTTTGAACCAGATGATACATTTCGGGTGGGCGAGGTCTTGAAATTATATATTTGAGCAGCCAAACCGTGGCAATGCTTCCTATAAGCCCTAAACTTGTAAAAATAATATTTGTGTATTTTTTATACCATAATTGGTGTAAATACCAGATTGCGGTTAAAAATAGCACAAATGGCATGCCGCCTAGAGCCGAAAGTGTGATAGATATCGTATTCAAATGCGCTGTACGATGCTGACTCATCCATTCAACCATTGCTAAATCGAACTGCTGAAGTGATGGGATAAAAAGCATTAATACACTGAAAATAAATAAGAAAAATCCTACACTAAGCAATAGGTACGGCATGTAAGGAACCTTTGTTATCTTAGTCGATTGGAGTATGACTAATGAATGATTAAAGTGTACTCATCAGTACACTTTATTTCAAGTGTGTGTAAATTATGCTAATTTCTTTTTTACCGATTTTTTAACATGAAGTAAAATAAAAATAACCAATTACTTATAAGTCGATTTTTGTGATGGCAAGGATTCATCCACTTCTAATGGAATTTTCGGTGGCCAAAAAAAGTCACTCGGACGGGTTAAGAAATGGGTCAGCACCAGTTTGGCTAATGGCTTCCATTGTTCAAATCGAACCCGACGTGCGCGTAATGCCACAATAATGGTCAGACTAAAACTCACAAACAAGTTGGTCAGGCCAATCAACAACACCCCTAAAAACGATACAAAAATCAGGCCAACTTCTGGAGTACCGTTAATATTGATCAAGCCTTGAATAAAGTTGGCTGAAGCAAAGGCAATGTGTCGAATATCAAGTGGAAGACCCAAAATAAAACCAATGGTTCCCATACTTCCGAGCATAATCCCGAATAAGAAGTTCCCTGCTAACGCCCCTAAATTCCGTTCAATATATGCAGCAAAACTATTTAAGCGTTCTTGACCTAATAACCGCTTTAAACGGGCATGGGCCTGTAAGCGTGGACCCACTTTGCGGTACACCGCCATATTGTCAAAATAACCGGCGATCAAGCCGGAGAAAAACAGACAAACACCGGCAATCGCAGCATGGGGAATAGCCAGTGAGGTAAATGGATTCAGTGAGTGTAAGGTTGTGGTCGCCTTGGCATGGGACAGCAAGGGTTCATCCATTCCGTATTGCCAGAGCAGGGTAATCACTGCCGCAGTAGGAATGGCAATCGAGATATTGCCAAGAATGGCAATAAACTGGGTTCGGATTATATTAATAATCAGTGCGGCAAGTTCAGCAATTTGTGCAGTTTTAGACCCTTTTTGATGCTGTACCGTGGCTGCAAGTGCAGCTGCCGTCATGGCCGGTTGTTTGGTCGCAACGGTGAAATGCAGCACGTGAATCAACATGAAACCGAGTGAATAGTTCATGCTAAAGATAAACGCCTGCATCAAGGGAGCCATGACCAGACGCGCAGCCAGAATCTTGAAGGTTGCCATGCTGGCAATAATAACGCCAGCACCAGCAGCTGCCTTGTACATTGACCAAAAACCTTTTTTGTCTGTACTTACATAATGCTCACCGGTTTTACTGGCATTTTCAGTCACTTGTAAGGCAATTAATTCACTGTTATTTGCAAGTAAAGAACGAACACTCCGTTCACTATAAATGGCAGAGGTAATATCGACCAGTAAGGCACTGATTGATTCATAAAGAACTTTATTTTCTTCAACAATTAAGTTGATTAACAGTTCGATCCGATCCAGACATTGTTCCAGAAGGGATAATAAATAAGTCAGACTGATACTCACGCCAGTGCGCTTAATGGCACGCCGAATTTTTGAAGCCACATCCCGACATTGTTCAATCATCACCAAGGCTTGTGAGGCATCCGGTGGGGCAATGACTGCCAGAGGATCGGTATTTTGATGCAGCTTTTTATAATGCTGAATGAATTCGACAATTTCACGGTTCTGAACCAGAAAAGGCGATTCGTATTCAGTTAACTCGGGTTGTGCATTGATAAATTCAGGATACAGTCCAATCCCACTAATCCGGTAAGACAGCACCGTGATGGCTTTGATCAGCTCATTGTTAATTTTAAGCTTTTCAGCCTGATTGCCGTGACCTTGATTGAGTAAGGTAAATAACTTTTGCCAATCCTCATTAGAAATGCTGTCTAACCAGTATTTATCACTACGTTGATAAAAGACGCAACGGACTAAATCCTGCAGTTGGCTTTCGTCATTAATCAGCGGTAAAAAATGAGCGCCTATGCGTTGTGCGAGCTGATTCCAAAAACCATCGAGAGATAAAATACCGGTATCGGCATACAAACTGGTCTGTTTGTATTGGCTAATCAGTTTTAAGATAAAACTTTGTAAGGTAGAAACTGCATCGGGTGTAATCAGTAGTGCTTGGATGAGTGCACGAAATTTACAGTTAATTTCTTCAGTATTGGTTGAGTCGCTTGGTCGAATCCGGTTAACCAGTTCAATCAACAGTGAGTCATCAAGAGCAGCTTGATCAAATTCAAGCTGCTCCTGCATTTTTAAAAATAGATCATTAAAATTTATATGCATAGGCGAGGGTTAAGTCTATTTTTTCAACATCCATCATTGAATTCGGTTTAAGGCAAGTTGGGTCAGGTTAATCAGTGCTTGGCGATATTCACTATGCGGCAGCGCATCCAAAGCCTGCAGTGCAGATTCGGTTTCTTCAGTGGCACGTTGGCGGCAGTAATCCAGTGCGCCACAATTTTGCACAATGTCAATGACACGTTCTAATTGGGTTGTACCACCCGTTGCAATACTGCGGCGAACAATTTCATGATCTTCATCGGTGGTTTTTTGCAGTGCAGAGATTAATGGCAAAGTGGGTTTCCCTTCCATTAAATCATCACCAATATTTTTACCTAATGTTTCAGCATCTGAAGTGTAGTCTAAAATATCGTCAATAATCTGGAAGGCATTGCCAAAGTGACCGGCAAAGATTCGCAGGGGTTCACGGTATTGCGGTGTGCCCGATAAAATTGCAGCACCTTCAGTGGCCAGTTCAAATAAACGCGAAGTTTTACCGTGAATAATATCGAGGTAAGTCTGTTCAGTCGTTTCAGGCTGATGTTGTGCTTGAAGTTGTAGAACTTCACCTTCAGCAATTTCACAAGTTCCAGTCGAGAAATCTTTGAGCAAGGTCATATCGTTTAAATCGACCAGTAAATCAAAAGCACGCGAAATCAGGAAGTCACCGACTAAAACTGCAGTCTGGTTATTCCAGGTGGCATTCGCGGTTGGACGACCACGACGCAAGCCTGATTCATCGACCACATCATCATGAACCAACGTTGCCGTATGCAGCATTTCAATAATAGCCGCCAATTTACGCTGACGTTCTATATCTTCCGCGCCACAGGCTTTTGCCGCCAATAAACACATAATCGGGCGCATACGTTTACCGCCCGCTTCAACCACGTGTTTACTGACTGCCATGACTAAGGCAACTTTTGAAGTAATCCCTTCATTAATAAAAGTGTCCATCGCAGCAAAGTCTGAAGCAACAGGAGCGAGAATGTCTTGCTTAAAGTCGATGGCCATGTGAAGAGAAACCTCTAAAAATTGAATTGCTTATTCTATAGTGTAACAACTATATCTGATGTTATAGCTAAGATCTTAATATAGTTGCTTAAAACCTGATTAAGCAAATGGTTTTAAGTGAATGCCAATTCTAACAACTCACCCTATATGTGACTGAGCTGGCATTTCGTAGTTTATAGTAGCGAATTGATTTTAAAAATCTATTTCATTTTATAAAATCCACGATTGCGATGTAAAAAGTAATTTATTTTTTAGATTTTGATTGTTTATAAAATAAACATTCACTCAGCGCAAAAAAACACTAAAATGGCTTGTCGTTTGATTTATTATCACTTAATATGTTTCGCCTTATATATACCCCAGTGGCGCTCGTATTAAGATCGGTATATTCCTTTATCGGCACGACGACACGGGCATGTTTGGAGTACATTATGTACGCAGTAATCCAAAGCGGTGGTAAACAGCACCGTGTTGTTGAGGGTGAAACCCTTAAAGTAGAATTGTTGAAAGCTGAAACTGGTACAACTATTACGTTTGATGACGTATTAATGCTTGTAAACGGCGAAAGCATTCAAATTGGTGCTCCAGTTGTTGCTGGTGCTACAGTAACTGCTGAAGTAGTTAGCCACGGTCGTCACGACAAAATCCGTATTGTTAAAATGCGTCGTCGTAAACATTACCGTAAACAACAAGGTCACCGTCAATGGTTTACCGAGTTGAAAATTACTGCTATTTCAGGCTAATTACGAGGATTATGAAACATGGCTACTAAAAAAGCTGGTGGATCGACACGTAACGGTCGTGACTCGAACCCTAAAATGTTAGGTGTTAAAATGTACGGTGGTCAATCTGTGACTGCTGGTAACATTATCGTTCGTCAACGTGGTACAGAATTCCACGCTGGTACAAACGTAGGTATGGGCCGTGACCATACTTTATTTGCTACCGCTGACGGCGTGATCAAATTCGAAGTGAAAGGCCAGTTCGGTCGTCGCTACGTATCTGTTGAAGCGTAAGCTTTAATAGAAAAAAAACCCACATCTGATGTGGGTTTTTTTATGCTTGTAAATGGGTCAAAAAACAATCTGGGTTCTTCATCATGATGTAGAAAAATCTACATTGAGCATTAATAACAATACAAAACTTCTTGTTTTCTCAATTATTAGGAATAAAAATTGGTTTAAGATGGGGGCATTGAAGAAATTGCGATACAGCAAATAAAAAGGTGATGAGATGAAAATGCTTCGTAAAACCCTATGTGCTATGACATTAGGTGCAGCAACGCTTGCACCGGTAATAAGTACTACTGTTTTTGCTGCGCCTGTTGCGGCATCGGAGCAACAAGCAACCAAAAATTTGGTCAAACAGTTAAGTAATATCCGTAGTTTGTCAGCAAATTTTGAACAAACCACAAAAGCGACTTCTGGTAATAAAGTGGCTCAGAAAAAAGGCTTAACCGGACAACACATGAATCAAACTTTTAAAGGGGTGATGAAGGTTGCTCGTCCTGGTAAGTTTTTCTGGGAAACTACCAGTCCGTCAAAGCAAACCATTGTGACTTCGGGTAAAACCGTCTGGATTTATGATCCTGACTTGCAGCAAGCCGTTCGTCAAAGTCTGGATGACCAAGTAGCCAATACGCCAGCTTTGTTATTGTCGGGTAATACCAGTCAGATTATGAAGTCATACCGTGTGACGCAACCGGATAAAGGCAAGACGTATTACACTCTGCTTCCTAAAGACCGTGATGGGGCTTTCCAAAGCCTGACCATTAGTTTTGGGGTAAACAAAGCGCCAAGTTTGATGATTTTGGAAGATTCACTTGGTCAAACCACTTATGTTCGATTTAATAACGTGAAATTGAATCCTTCAATTCCGGCATCAACCTTTAACTTTACACCGCCTAAAGGCACCGATATTATTGATCAATAATGAATTGATTTATAATTATTAAATGAAGTCGCAAAGTTTATTTAAAAGCAGTCATACGTGACTGCTTTTTTTAGTTTATATTTTGCTAAAAATACAGTGATATTTTTGTAGGCAAAGTGCCATTATGCAAAAATAGTTCTAAGTTGCAGAATAAGTGTTACAACTCAAAATACATAAAGACAAAAATTCAGTGATCGGAAGTGAGTGGCAAAATAACCAAGATCAATGCCCCCTAAGACAAAGAAAAAATAACAAAGAAAAGTAACAAAGACTAAAGCCACAAAAAACTCAGGAGAATTGAAAAAGTGGAAAATAACAAGGTAGTGACCCCCTCGGTGAATTATCCGCGTTTCACAAAAGTAAAATCAAAATTTAATACTTATCGTCAGAAAGTCATGGGGCTGGGTGTGACTTGGCTACAAAGAAGATCAAAAAATTCATCTAAAAATAAGGCAGAAAATCCGTATCTCGCGGGGATATTTGGTCCCGTAGATGAAGTGGAAAAGCGCGAATTCAAAGTCATGGGTGAAATTCCACCGCAATTGACTGGACTATTGTTGAGAATAGGGCCAAATCCGATTCATGTTGAACATCCAGATTGCTATCACTGGTTCACAGGCGATGGAATGCTGCATGCTTTAAAAATTGAACATGGAAAAGCAGTTTGGTTTAAAAGTCATTATATCGAAACGGATTCCGTACAAAAGCACAAGAATAAGGCTGTTAAAGCAGGGTTTCGTCGTGGTCCCGGTGATGTGGTTAATACCAATGCTTTTTATCATGCCAATAAAATTTGGGCGAGTGTGGAAGCGGGCACTTTGCCGGTACGTTTAGACTTAAACCTGAACACGGAAGAGCACCGTCTTTTTAATACAGATGCCAATCTGCCTTTTACCGCACATCCACATAAAGACAATAAGACAGGGTATTTACATGCCATTTGCTATGATGCACTGGATATTAAAAATGCCTATTATGAAGTGATTGATGAGCAGGGGCTTCTGCTGCATTGGGCTAAAATTCCTGTGCAGCACGGTCCTATGATTCATGATTGTGCCATCACCGAACAGGATGTTTTAATTTTTGATTTACCGGTGACGTTCTCTTTCAAGCAACTCATCAAAGGCAATCCTCTGCCTTATGAATGGAATGAACAGCATGCGGCACGCATTGGCATTTTGCCTAAATATGGTCATGTAGATGAGGTGCAGTGGATCAATATTGAACCCTGTTTTGTTTTTCATGCCGCAAATGCTTATCGCAATGAGCAACAGCAGATTATTCTGGATGTCGTGGTTCATCAGTCGATGTTTAAGAAATCTCAGCAAGGACCATTCGAACAGCAAAAGACTCAATTGGAACGTTGGGCGGTTGATCTTAAGCAAAATACTGTCGATCGACAGGTGTTAGATGCACAAGCGCAAGAATTTCCAAGAATTGATGAACGATATACTGGTGAGCAGCATCGTTATATTTATAGTGTCAGTTTTGATCCTATGCTCATGAGCAAAGCCAATCATTTGATTTGTCACGATCTGCAAACTCGTGAAAAGACCACCTATGAATTTGGTGAGCAATGGGTGACGGGAGAAGTCGTCTTTATCCCTGAGTCATCGGATGTGGCAGAAGGTGAGGGTTACTTGTTATGCTATGTGCATCAAATCAATAAGGAAAGTTCTAAAGTGGTGATTTTAAAAGCTCAGGGTTTAAATATTCAGCCTCAGGCAGAAATTGTACTTGGCGTACATGTGCCATTGGGCTTTCATGGAAATTGGGTGGATTTATCTTAAAATCATGTGATTTTCTTGTTTATAGCGATTAGGCTATATATTTTAAAAGATACATATTTTAAATTTCATTCAGTTACCTAGCTTTGTATAGTGCAGGGGCATTATAAAAGGTCTTAGGTTGTAAAAGTAAAATGGAAATATGCACGAATAAACAATGGCTCTGGGCACTTCCTGTTTCTTTCGCGGCACTTGTCATGACAGGGTGTCAGGAGCGACCTGCACCGCAAACTGAACAGGCAACAACGACGAAGCAGGAAAAGTCTGAATCCATTCCATTAATTCAAGCCAAAGTTGTTCCTGTGAAGCTGACCAAGCCAGAAGCTTGCGATGCAGATGGCTGTATGCAATATGACATTCAGACCGTAAA
The DNA here is from genome assembly GCF_013004295.1 of Acinetobacter sp. ANC 5414. NCBI lineage: Bacteria > Pseudomonadati > Pseudomonadota > Gammaproteobacteria > Moraxellales > Moraxellaceae > Acinetobacter > Acinetobacter sp. ANC 5414. The sequence goes on along the minus strand of NZ_JABERM010000001.1, from coordinate 88,918 downwards.
GACCAATGTTAAATGGATTGATGATTATTTTATTGATCGAATTAAAAAAGCAGATCCGATTGCTTTTTCAACCGCACCCAATCAAAAAATCAATACCGCTGAGGGTGCGAATCCTAATCTGAGTCAAAGTTCCACCTATATCCGCTTTGTCAGCCAACAATATGATCAGGCTACCTTTGCCATTCAAACTTACACTTATTCATCGGGTGCAGCACATGGCATGTATCATCAGGAATTTGTGAATTTTGATTTGAAAACCAAAAAGCGCTTGGCGCTACAAGATATTCTGCTGAAGGGTACAGAACAGCAGGTATTGGATACCTTGTACGACTCAAATAGCATCTGGCTGGATCAACATAGTATTGAACGAACCAAGTTACAGTTGAGCGATAATTTTTACTTCGGTGCCAATGGGATTGTATTTGTCTATCCTCTATATGAACTGGCTTCTTATGCAGAGGGGATGACAGAACTGAACTTGCCTTATGCTGCATTGACCAAACTGGTTAAAGCGGAATATCTGCCAAGTTTGCCACACTATCCTACACCTTAATTTTTAGTTAATTCGGTGAAATTTGCTTTAATAAGGCACAGCTGTAAGCTCGGTCACTGTCTTTTTTGCTGTTTAGCGCTTACACTATAGCCAGTTTTTTTCTTTGCAAAAGATTGGCTATGATCGACTCGAAATTAATCAGAAATAATATTGAGGCTGTAAATTTAGCCTTGGCAAAACGTGGTGTACAGCTGAATGTAGAAGAGTGGGCTTCACTTGAAGCTCGCCGTAAAGAGCTTCAGTCGAAAACTGAAGCTTTACAGGCAGAACGTAATTCGGGTGCAAAACAAGTTGGCCAAATTAAAAAATCTGGTGGCGATGCATCTGAAATCATGGCACGTATGTCAGCAATTGGTGATGAAATTAAAGCGGCTGAAGTTGCGCTTACTGAATTGCAAACTGAAATTGAAACCAAGTCTTTAACTATTCCAAACATGCCGCATGAATCTGTACCTGAGGGTAAAGATGAAGACGACAACGTTGAAATTTTAAAATGGGGCACACCGCGTCAATTTGATTTTGAAATCAAAGATCATACTGACCTCGGTGAATGGATGGGCGGTTTGGAATTTGAAACTGCAACCAAATTAACCGGCACACGTTTCAGCGTATTAAAAGGTCCATTGGCGCGTTTACAACGTGCACTGACCCAATTTATGCTAGATACTCATACGCTTAAAAATGGTTATACCGAAGCCTATGTACCGTATTTAGTCAATGCTGATTCTTTACGTGGTACAGGTCAATTGCCTAAATTTGAAGAAGACTTGTTCAAATTACAAGGTGAAAAAGAACTTTATCTAATTCCGACTGCAGAAGTGCCTGTAACCAATTTCGTGCGTGATGAAATTGTCGATCCAGATCGGTTACCACTGAAATATGCAGCACATACGCCATGTTTCCGTAGTGAAGCGGGTTCCTATGGTCGTGATACACGTGGTCTAATTCGTCAACACCAATTCGACAAAGTTGAAATGGTGCAAATTGTAAAACCTGAAGACTCGATGCAGGCTTTAGAAGAATTGACCGGTCATGCTGAAGGTATTTTGCAAGCTTTGGGTCTACCATACCGTAAAATCATCCTGTGTGGTGGCGATATGGGCTTTGGCGCAATCAAGACTTACGATTTGGAAGTGTGGGTACCAAGTCAAAATACTTATCGTGAAATTTCAAGCTGTTCATGCATGGGTGATTTCCAGGCACGCCGTATGAAAGCACGTTACCGTGTCGATCAAAAGAAAACTGAATTCGTTCATACCTTAAATGGTTCTGGTTTGGCAGTCGGTCGTACTTTACTTGCGGTGATGGAAAACTATCAACGTGCAGACGGTTCGATTGAAGTTCCTGAAGTGCTTCGTCCATATATGGGTGGTGCAGAATTTATTGATTAATCTTTGGATTGATCAATAAATCTATCAATGGCACAATTTTGTGCATGAAAATTGCTTAAGACAGTCAGATTTAAAATACTGAGGTAATTCGTGGATATCTTTCCAATCTCTTTAAAGTTGCAACAGCAACCTTGTCTGATTGTCGGTGGTGGGCGTATTGCCTATCGTAAGGCTGTACTTCTGGCAAAAGCAGGTGCAGTCATTCACGTGATTGCCCCTGAAATTGAAAGTAATTTACTTGAGATTGTTGAAACTAGCCAAGGGCAATATGTCCAAGCCCCTTTTAGTCCAGATATTCCGTTACGCAATTACCGTTTGGTGATTGCCGCGACCAATGATAAAGCCACCAATATTCAAGTTTTTGAAGCGTGTGAAGCTGAAAAAATTTTGGTAAATAGTGTCGATGATCCACCGCATTGTCGTTTTATTGTTCCTGCGATTATTGACCGTTCACCTTTAGTGGTTTCAATTGCCACCAATGGCACATCACCAGTGTTATCACGTCAAATCCGAACTCAGCTTGAAGCAACTATTCCTCATGGGATGGGCAGGTTGGCTAATTTTTCTGGAAAATGGCGTGCTGCAGTCAAAGCGAAAATTGAGAATCCAGATGAGCGCCGTATTTTTTGGGAAGACCTGTATGCCAGTCCACTCAAAGAACAGGTGTTTAATGACAACATTGCTGAAGCGGATCGTTTGATCGAACAAGCTTTAACTGAGTGGAAAGCGCCTAAAGGTGAAGTCTATTTGGTGGGTGCGGGTCCGGGTGATCCTGAGCTCTTGACCTTAAAAGCTTTACGCTTGATGCAACAAGCCGATGTGGTTATTTATGACCGTTTGGTATCTCCACCGATTTTAGATTTGTGTCGCCGTGATGCAGAAAAAATCTATGTCGGCAAAGCACGGTCTAACCATAGTGTGCCTCAAGATGGCATTAATGCCTTATTGGTAGAATATGCAGTGCAAGGTAAGCGTGTCTGCCGTTTAAAAGGTGGTGATCCATTTATCTTTGGTCGTGGTGGTGAAGAGATTCAAGAGCTGTTTGCTGCAGGTGTGGCGTTCCAAGTGGTGCCAGGGATTACAGCGGCTTCAGGCTGTTCGGCTTATGCGGGTATTCCTTTAACGCATCGTGACTATGCGCAAAGTGTCCGCTTCCTGACTGGACATTTAAAAGAAGGTTCACCTGAGTTGCCTTGGAATGAGCTGGTCTATGAAAATCAAACCTTGGTCTTGTATATGGGCTTGGTGGGATTGGAAAAAATTTGTGCCCAACTGATAGCACATGGTCAACGGCCTAACATGCCTGTTGCGCTTATTTCCAAAGGAACGACGCCGGACCAGAAAGTCGTGGTCGGAACCTTGGCAGATATTGCTTCAAAAGTGACAAAACATCAAATTCAAGCGCCGACCTTGACCATTATTGGTGAGGTGGTGAAATTGCGCGAACAATTACAGTGGCAAGGCTAATTCGAGTCCTGTTGCATTGAAAGAGTAGAGAAATTCAGTGATTCATGTTGTTTTATACGAGCCAGAAATTCCTGCAAATACAGGGAATATCATTCGTTTATGTGCCAATACCGGTGCGCAATTGCACTTGGTAAAACCGCTGGGTTTTGAGCTGGATGATAAAAAGCTCAGACGTGCAGGGTTGGATTATCATGAATGGGCACATATGAAGGTTTGGGAAAACTTTACAGAATGTCTGGCACATTTAAAAGAACAAGGGGTTGAAAGTGATGCAATTTATCCCTTAACCACCAAAGGTGTCGAAACTCCGCATACTTCAGATTTAAACCGTCCGGTAGCATTATTGATGGGACCAGAAACTCGTGGTCTGCCTGAAAATGTGCGTATGATGTTCCCTAAAGAACACTGTATTCGTTTGCCGATGGCAGAAAACTCACGTAGTTTAAACTTGTCGAATGCGACTGCTGTGATCTTGTATGAAGCATGGCGTCAGCAAGGTTTTAAAGAACTGGTCTAATATAAGGCTGAAAAAAAAAGACGCATTGCGCGTCTTTTTTTATGCATGGAATCAACCGATTAATGAGAATCATCAAATTCGTTATGTTGCGGAGCGGCATGTTTGAAACCTTTGGTTTTATAACCCAGGTACAAAATACCAAACATTGCCCACCATAAACCGAATTTCAATGCAGTATCTTCAATTTCTAGCCACATCGCAAAAATGCTTAAGAAGCCCAGTAAAGGAATCACCACAAAGCTGAAAATGTCTTTGATGTTTTTGGTACGGCCATCACGTAATGCATAACGTGAAATCACCGACAGATTCACAAAGGTAAAGGCAGTTAAGGCACCGAAACTGATCATCGAAATTACGATATCCAAATCCATGAAACCAGCAGTTAAAGCCACCGCACCTACAATCAGAATGTTGTAAACCGGAGTGTAGCTTTTTGGACTGATATGACCAAAGATCTTTTTATTGATCACGCCATCACGGCCCATCACATACATGAGGCGTGAAACACCTGCATGCGCAGAAATACCCGATGCCATCACAGTGATGATTGCAAAGTAAAGCACTACAGTTTTGAAAGCTACCCCGCCTACTGCTAAAAGAATATCTGGCTGGGTTGCAGCGACATCTTCGAAGTAAGTCTTCGGATCATTCGGGAAGTAGATTTGCATGAAATAGGTGCTGATAATGAAGATAATACCTGCAAGCAGTGCCGTAAGGAAAATCGCTTTAGGTAAGGTTTTTTCAGTATCTTTAGTTTCTTCTGCCAGTGAACTGAGTGAGTCAAAACCGGTAAAAGAGAAACAAAGTAGTGTCGCACCGGTAATTAACGGACCTAAAGCTGTCATTTCATTCCAGAAGGGTTCCAGGCTCCACAACTGGTACTTGGCATTTGCTAATGTACCATCGGCATTGACCCCGCCTGCAAGCAGCGTGTAAACCATCCAGGTGAAGTAAGCGATGACTGCCAGCTGAACCAATACAATCAGGCCGTTAAAGTTGGCAACGAATCTGGCACCGCGTAAGTTTACCCCGGTCATGAATGCAGTCAGCACGACTACCCAAACCCAATGGTTAACTTCAGGAAAAAGGGCTTCCAGATAAATGACTGCCAAAATGATGTTGACCATTGGTGACAACAGGTAATCTAGCCATGATGACCAGCCGACCATAAAACCGACATTGGGGTGGATCGATTTTTGTGCATAAGTATATGCCGATCCTGATGACGGGTAACGGCGGATCATATGTCCGTAACTGATAGACGTAAACAGAATTGCAATTAAGGCAATAATGTACGAAGTTGGTACGTGGTAATGGCTTTCTTCAGAAACCAGACCGAACGTATCAAATAGTGTCATTGGTTGAATATAAGCTAAACCAATAATAATGATGTGCCAGAGTCCAAGCGTTTTTTGCAGTTTAGCTGCCGATTGAGTCCCAGAGATATTTGTCAACGGCGTTATCCTCTTAATCGTTGATCAAGGATCAGTCATGTTTATAAGGACCGTTTGAGACGAACGATCCCCCCTATACGAATAAAACAAAAGTGCGCCAATCTACTCTAGTTTGGTATCTTTTGCCAGTATCTTTATGAATTATCAATGCAGAAAATATGCCATTCGATATAAAAATAGAGTTTTAATTTTCCACAAAGCAAAAGCCCGATGCTTAAAAAAACATCAGGCTGATTTTTTGCTATATTCGCTTATTTTTCAATATTTACCAAGCTTTTTTTAAGATCGCTTTTAAATCGTTTAAGGTGGCTTCTTTAGGGTTGTAAATAATAGAACCATCATTTAATGCTTTTTCTGCCACTTCCGCTAACTGTGCTTCAGATACTTTACCAGTTTCACGTAAAGTGCGTGGTAACTTGGTTAAGGCATATAAGCGATCGCGCATGGTCAGAATTGTGGCAATCGCTTTGTCGGCGCGTAAATGTGCAGGAGTCTGCGCATAAATGTCTGGTCCTGCTAAAGGAAGCAATAATTCTGCAATTTTGTCGCCATTCACTTCTTTATTGTATTCGAGTACATAAGGCAGGAACAAGTTCATGCATAAACCATGCGGCAGATGCGCAACCGCACCTAAGGCATGTCCTAATGAATGCACTAAGCCCACCATTGAGTTAGAGAAGGCGATTCCTGCCATGGTAGAGGCTTGAGCCAGTTCCAGACGACCAAACTCATCGGTTGGGTTGTCGAGTACATTGAACAAACTGTTGCTGACTTTTTTGATCGCAGCCGTTGCATACGCATCACTGATCGGATTGGCTGCCATACAGGTGTAGGCTTCAACCGCATGGGTCAGTGCATCCATTGCCGTCATTGCCGTTAAATGTGGTGGCAAGGTTTGCGTCATACGCGGATCAAGAATTGCTGCATGTGGCATCAGGTAATAAGATGCAAACGGCATTTTGACGTTTTTCTCGAGGTCAGAAACCACAGCAACCATGGTCACTTCTGAACCGGTGCCCGAAGTGGTTGGAATCACGAAAAATGGTTTTAACGGTTTTGGAAGATTATGCGCACCTGAAAATTTCAGTAAGTCATCACCACCTTCAGTCACCAGAATATTGGTTGCTTTTGAAGTATCAATCACCGAGCCACCACCCACTGCAATGATCGCATCACAATGATTGTCGCGATACGCTTTGGCTGCATTACGAACAGTTTGTACGCTTGAATCGGGCGGCACATCATCGAAAATATAACCAATCACCGCATCGGTAGATTCAAATGCCGCTTCGATCGGAGTCAGTAAATTATTTGCGCGTACGCCTTTATCGGTAATGATTAGTGGACGTTTTGCACCCAAAGTTGCAAGTTCAAATGGAATATGTTCTAACGCGGCATGACCTGCGATGACTTTTACTGGACAGAAAAATTCGTAATAAGGCTTAGCCATGTTATGCGCTCCGTTTAAAATAAGATTGAGCTAGTTTCAAATAAATATTTGCAGCTCCGGTGAGTTTTTGTTTTAGGCTTAATTCAGTTGGATATTGTTTTACAGCAAGCTCAGCCAAGAGTTTAGGTAAAATTAGCGATTCCATTTTATTTAAGCAACGGACCAGACGAATGGCGAAAGAAATATCACCATCGGCAATCATACGGTCGTGGGCAAATGCTTGGGCGGTACTTTCCTGGAAAGAAAAGACTAAAAAAGCATGCGTTAAATGTTTAAAAGTAATGGTTAAATCAGGTTTTCCATCCAAAGAGGACAGTAATTTTAATTGATGGTCTTCCGTGACTTTCGCAATAAAAGCCGGGCCATGAGGAAATACTTTCATCGATAGAACAAAACCTACAGGGAAGTTAGAGACTTCCTGTTTTACTTCATCATCGACTTGACTCGCCATTACCAGACCTCTGCCAATCACATCCATCATGAGTTTGACGTAGGTTAGTTGTAAAGCGGGCTTTACGGATTTGGTTGAAATCACTCGCGCATCCCTTATCTAAAAAATATTTTATTAGTTTAGAGTAAATACTCTAATTTGTTTTTATGTCAAAAGCAAAGTTATTGTTGCATGACTTGGACTTGATTAAAGTAACCGCTGTTGTTTAAAGTTTCAATGATATCTGTACATAAATCATTAAAGTGCGGATAGTTTGGAACCAAGTCCATGACACGAACCATTTCCAGTCCTGCATAACCACATGGATTAATGGTATGGAAGCCCGTCAGGTCACAATCAATATTCAGTGCAAGTCCATGATAGCTGCGTCCTTTACGGATTTTAAAGCCTAAAGAACCAATTTTACGTTCTGCGACATAGACTCCAGGTGCATCCGGTTTGGCATAGGCTTCAATCCCGTATTTCTTAAGCAGTTCAATCATTAAGTTTTCTGCATAGGAAACTAAAGTACGGACATTCCAACCTAAGCGATTGAGGTCAAACATGAAGTAGGCAACCAGTTGACCCGGTCCATGCCAAGTCACTTGACCACCGCGATCGGTTTGTACCACAGGAATGTTACTGGGCATTAGAATATGTTCAGGCTTTCCGGCTTGACCTTGAGTTAAAACCTCATGATGCTGCAAAATCCACAGTTCATCTGGGGTATTTTCATCACGGTTTTCAGTCAGGCTTTTCATGTCCTGAAAACGATCAAGATAGGGCGTAAGTTGGTTAAATTGACGAATAATCAGTGTGGGTTTTAGAACAGCATCAGTCACGTAAAGTGCGTCCTTAAAAATTTTTAAATATTGTGAATGATTATAATGAAATCATAGTTGGATAGGGGGGGATTCACCCATGATTTACCATTTTTATTGAAAGGAAGAAAATTTTTTTCTATATATAAAAAACACGCTTCTGAGCGTGTTTTTTTAATTTTCTTAAAGTGCAGTTTTAATCAATGGACATGCAGCTAAATCGGCATACAGCGCATGAACTTGTTCAAGCTCCAAGAAAAGCAGTTGTGCAGTTAAAGAGTGATATTTACCTGTGCGAGATGCTTGAATTTTAATACTCGTGCTATCAAAGTCAGGGAAGTGTTTCACTAAAATTTCTACAACAGCGCCATGTAAATCATCACTCGCTTCGCCAATCAGTTTGATTGGATAATCCATAGGGAAAACCCAAAGATCTTCTCGAAGTTCGCGAGATGGCGTACGGTCTAACATGGTCATAGTAGTCCCCTTATATCAAACGCCTGCATGAATGCAGGCGTTATATGTCTTCTGAATATTAAATGGGGATGCTCGATTAGTTTTCAAGCCCCCATCGGTATCATCAAGAATTAGTCATTTTCCAGGAATGAACGTAAGTGTTCAGAACGAGAAGGATGGCGTAATTTACGTAATGCTTTGGCTTCAATCTGACGAATACGCTCACGTGTTACGTCAAACTGTTTACCTACTTCTTCCAAAGTATGGTCGGTTGGCATATCAATACCAAAACGCATTTTCAAGACTTTTGCTTCACGTTCTGTCAAGTTCTCAAGCACTTCACGGGTTGCTTCTTTTAAGCCTTCTGAAGTTGCAGCATCAATTGGAGATGTGATGTTGCCATCTTCAATGAAGTCACCCAAATGCGAATCTTCATCATCACCAATCGGCGTTTCCATAGAAATCGGCTCTTTGGCAATTTTGAGTACTTTACGCACTTTGACTTCGTCCATTTCCAGACGTTCGCCCAGTTCTTCAGGCGTCGGTTCACGACCCATTTCTTGAAGGAGCTGACGTGATACACGGTTGATCTTGTTAATGGTTTCGATCATGTGTACTGGAATACGAATGGTACGTGCCTGGTCGGCAATCGAACGGGTAATCGCCTGACGAATCCACCAAGTTGCATAGGTCGAGAATTTATAACCGCGACGGTATTCAAACTTGTCTACGGCTTTCATCAAACCGATGTTACCTTCTTGAATCAAGTCAAGGAATTGCAAGCCACGGTTGGTATATTTTTTCGCAATCGAAATAACCAGACGCAAGTTTGCTTCAACCATTTCTTTTTTCGCGCGGCGTGCTTTGGCTTCACCAATCGACATGCGTTTAGAAATGTCTTTAATACCTTTAACATCAAGACCAAGTTCTTTTTCAATGTCTGCAATCTTTTGTTGGAATGCAAGTACATCTGGACGTACTTTTTCTAAATAAGCTTTTTGCTCAGCAGGTGCTTTGGCAATTTGTTCATCTAACCAGGCTGGATTTGATTCTTGACCCGGGAACGAAGTACGGAAGTGGTTACGATCCATACGACCGCGACGTACTGCATAACGCATTACTTCACGTTCAGAAGTACGAATTTGTTCATGCGTACCACGGATCATTTCTGAAATGATGTCGAATAAGCGCGGCGTAAACTTGAACATCATGAATACGGTTGCAAGTGCTTGCTGTGCTTCTTCAGCCTGTTTGCTATCGCGACCATGCTTTTCAATGGCAGTTTTGGTTAGTTTCCACGCATTTTCCAATTCGGTGAAACGAACGCGGGCAATTTCTGGATCTGGTCCTGACTCGGCTTCAGAATCATCATCACTTTCAGCTTCTTCTTCGTCGTCATCATCCAATTTTACATCTTTGGTTGTTTTAGATGCAGCTTCAGTTTCTTCAACAATAATTTCAGCTTCTTCTAAAACTTCTGGAATTTCTTCATCAGATTCTGGGTCTAAATAACCAGATAAAATATCAGCAAGACGACGTTCACCTTCGGCAACATCGTTATATTCTTTTAATACAACTTCAACTGCATTTGGCCAATACGCAATAGAGTGAAGAACGTCACGAATACCTTCTTCAATGCGTTTAGCAATGCTAATTTCGCCTTCACGCGTTAAAAGTTCAACCGTTCCCATTTCACGCATGTACATACGTACTGGATCCGTGGTACGACCAGGTTCGCTTTCAACCGAAGCAAGAACCGCTGCCGCTTCTTCTTCAGCGACTTCATCGGTTGCTTCTGCATTATTACCGTCGAACATGGTGTCATCAGATTCAGGCGCACGTTCATGCACTGGAATGCCGACGTCTTGAAGCATTTGAATAATGTCTTCAATCTGTTCGCTTTCCGTAATCGAGTCTGGGAGATGATCGTTAACTTCAGCGTAAGTTAAGTAACCTTGCTCTTTGCCTCGGCTAATCAGAGCCGCTACTTGCGAAGTAGGGGAAGTCATATCGCTCATCTTTGCTTACTCTTCGTTGAATCTGTGGCAGTGAAAAACCGTGCATGATAGCACAATTCGCTTAAAATTGTTTTGAATTGATTGCTCAAGTATCATTTGGAAAGATGACTTTGATTTAACAATTGTTTTCAATATTGGGCTGGAATTTTTTTTTTCAAGTCCGGCTAAAGGATTGCATTCAAAATATACTAGGTTTTCCGTCCACATTTTGAATATAATTTTACATGCTAATAAATACACAATTTTAGGGTCAAAAAACAAGAGTAAATTGAGGTTGTTTTATAAAAAAAATAAAAAAAACTTGACAAGAATTCGGAACAAAGATAAATAGCGCCTAGACCCATTCACTTTTTTTCACCATGAGGTAGTTTTAGTGTCTTCTACAGATTTTGAACTAGACGATAGCTTCAGTGATGATGATGTTAGCTTTGATGAAGCCTCAAGCAAAATTAGTGCTAAAGAGTCTTTGGAAAAACGTCGTCTCATTGATGACCTTCTCGCACAACGTCGTTTGGAGCGTGAACTGAAAGATTTTGATTATGATCTGGATGATGACGACGACTTTGACGATGAAGAAGACTAAATTGTGATTTAGCATAGCCGGCATAAAATGCTATGCTATCCGCAGTTATTTTACTGAACTTGGATTTTAAATGAGTGCTTTAGATTTAGACTTATTGAGCGAATATCTAGACGGCGACCAAAATGAACATGGTCTAGATTTTGCAGCAACTCATGGTTTTTTATGTGCAACTGCGGTTGGACCAGCTTTTGATAAATGGCTCGATGAACTTTTCGATAACAATCAAAAGAAAGTTCCTGCTGAAATGATTGCACAAGTAAAAGCATGGTTAGAAGCAATTCGTCAAAACTTAGCCAATGAAGAAGGAATTGAATTTCCTTTTGAAATTGAAGAAGCTGATGTTGAATCAAGTTTAGGCGACTGGAGTGTTGGCTTCGTTGATGCAATGTTCTTAAACGAAGATGCCTGGTTCACCCCTGAACATGAAGAACAGTTGGTAGATTTAACTTTACCAATGATGGTCTTTAGTGGTGTGGATGACGAAGACCCACAAATGGAATCTTTCCGTCGCAATGGTCAGCTTATGGACGAAATTGCTGAAGAAATTCCAGAAAATTTAAATGAAATTTATTTGATGTATCACACACCAAATTAATTCGTTAAATAAAAAAGCACCTTATGGTGCTTTTTTATTTAGACCGATTATAACCAACTTATAAATTAAGCTTGCGTGCGGTCAAATTCGCATACCAGCCATAAGCCAAATGAAATACAGCGCCATGTATGGCGACTAAACACAACATAATGAGGGCTGAAAGTCCTAAACCTGCATTATCGGCCGAATTTAAAATTTGCTCAGCATTTGGATTGATGAGCACTAAGAAAAACATGAAAAAACTGCCAATAATGATGGCAACTGCACTTGAACCCCAAACCAGTTGAATTTTTTCATCAGTGGTAGGGAGTCGATGTTGACGTTCAACAAAATGACCTGCCGAAATAAGTGCTGTAGCAATCAGCGTGGGTAGAAGAGCAATACCTGCTAAATTTAAACCAAAAATAAATACTGTAATGAGTAGCACTAATGCAATGCTATATACAGCAGCAAAGTACAATAAATAATGTTTCATGAACCCATGACCCCAAATATCAATTTTTAAATAATGACTATGCTTTAATTCTATGTTTATACCTGCGGTAAAGAACCCAGACAACGATGGCAATTACAATGCCCATAATAACATGGCTAACTTGGCTAAAAATATTCTGCATCAAGGCTTGGTTTTCGCCAAAATAAAAACCCACGTAAGCTAAGAATGTCGTCCAGATAATCGTACCTAGACTACTGTAGAACATGAACTTCCAGAAGGGCATGTGGCTCATGCCAGCAGGGATGCTAATTAGCGAACGCACAGCTGGAATCATGCGACCAAAAAAGACAATCCGGTGACCATAGTGCTCAAACCAGTCGAGTGATTTTTTGACATCTGGAGATTTTATAAAAAGATATTTTCCGTAGCGATCTACAAAACGAAAAATACTGTCGTGATTAAACTTATAGCCAATCCAATATAGTATAGCGGCAGCAATCAGAGAGCCTATACAACCCGCGATAACCACGCCAACTAAAAGTAGTTCCCCTTGTGATGCAGAATAGCCAGCGGATGGCATAATGATTTCAGAGGGGATGGGAGGAAAAATATTGTCGAGGAACATGAGCAGGGCAATACCAAGGTAGCCCAGTTGTTCCATAATGGAAATAATCCATTCAGTTAGATTCATAAGTTTATAAAAATAATAATGATATCTAAACTATCCTAAAGTGTATTAATTGCAGGGTAAAGTAAAGCCAAGTAATTAAATTTGCTTATTCTTGGCTATGGACCAATGTGTGAATATAGACTTTTCTTAAGCTATACGAAAGCGCAAAAGGAATCACACTAAGCAATGCATATTCAAACAGATTGGGTTTTAAGTGGTAGGCAATAAAGATAGATAAAATAGTGCCAATAACAGCCCCTAAGATCACAATAAAAAGATGTGATTGTTTATCTAAAAGCATTTTTATTTCTTCTACTTTTTGATGGTTTTTTTCACGAATAAGGTGAACACGTTTCGAATAATTGACTGAACGGCTAATTGATCTTGGCATAATTTAACTCCTTTTTCACGTTATAAATTAACTTTTTTGCGTTAAAAATTAATGGGTTATGGTTTTATTTTTAATTTTAACCCCAGATTATCAAATTATTTGAGACTTAGCATGCATTAATGGTGAAACTTGGTGATCTTTTCTTATCTATTGTTTATTTTAGGTAAATAAAAAGCCCTCAAAAGAGGGCTTTTTTTATATAACATTACAAATCAGAGATTACAGACGTTTGCGTTTAGCCGCTGCAATTTGAGACTGACGCATGCGGAAACCGGCTTTCTGTTGTTCTGAGGTTTTTTCGATGCAGTATTTGCACGATACACCATGTTCGTAACTTGGAAGTTCAGCTTCTTCAGGAAGTAAAGGCCATCCACATGCATGACATTTAATGTTCTGACCTTCTTCTACCCCATGAGTAACCGCAGTACGACCATCAAATACGAAACATTCACCTTCCCACATACTTTCTTCAACAGGGGTTTCTTCCAGGTATTCTAAAATACCGCCTTTCAGGTGATAGACCTCATTAAAGCCTTCTTGAAGCAATAACGAAGTTGATTTTTCACAACGAATCCCACCTGTACAGAACATCGCAATTTTCTTGTCTTTATGTTGTGCAAGGTTTTGTTTTACATACTCTGGAAATTCACGGAAAGTTTCTGTTTTAGGGTCAACCGCACCTTTAAATGTACCGGCTTTATATTCGTAGTCATTACGTGTATCCACCAGAATCACGTCATCACGTGCAATCAGTTCATTCCATTCTTTAGGATCTAGGTAGTGACCCACTAAGTCGCGTGGTTTAACCTCCACACCTAACGTCACAATCTCTTTTTTGAGCTTGATTTTCATTTTACGGAAAGGTTTTTCATCGCTATGAGATTCTTTGTACTCCATAGCGTTAAAGCCTTCATTCAAAAGAAAGGCATGAATTTGATCAATCGCTTGACGATCCCCAGCCACAGTACCGTTAATACCTTCACCGGCTACAATTAGAGTTCCACACAAGTTAATGCTGTTGACCAAGTCTAAAAGACGTTGTTGAAGATCGGCTGGATCTTGAACTTCTTTAAATTGATATAGTGCTGCAACAACCCAACTTGTGGTCGCTTGCTGTTCTACAGGTGCAAGCTGTTCTACAGTAGCGTTCATGGAATACTCCAAATGTATTATGATAGGACAAAATTCAAGGCGCGTATTTTAACGTGAATTGTATGAATAAGCGAGAAAACCATAACTAAAATATGGTTATTAAGCGAAAGATGCCGTTATAGGTTGTCATTTATCAAATCGATCTTTAGTGAAAGGCGTTTGTTAGATGATTTTATTGATTTATAAATTATGTAGGAGTGTGTTTTGAGTACTGACCGTCGAATTGCTTCTTTGACCCCATGTGCAGGGCGTTGTTCTACGGTATTTGGTGATTCAGTATGCCGTGGTTGCCGTCGCTTTAACCATGAGGTGATTCAGTGGAATACTTACACGCCTGAACAGCACACTGCGGTCTGGAAGCGTTTGGATACGCAACTGGATCAAATTTTAGTGCCGATGTTACCGCATGCCGATTTACGTCATGTGGAAGGCTTTGTTTTGTCTAAACGGGTGCGTTTGCGTGATGATGCCTCTAAAGGACGCAAGCTTTATCACGCCCTTAAAATTTGTGAGAAGAATAAAAATTTAGCCGAAGAAAGCGGTTTAGGGATTCAGGATAAACAGGTAAAACCCCTTTGGCAGGAATTTGAACGTCGGGTACTAGCTTTAGCAACAGCAAGTTATGATTTTGCTTTTTTACGTGCCGATGGCATTAGCCATAATTTACTACAGATGATGGAAGAAGATTAAACAGATCATTTTTATTTGAAATTTAAAAAAATTAAAAGTGAGTGTTAAGTAGTTTAAAAAGTGAATATCGCAGAATGCCTGTTGTACTGTATGGTTGTTGTTATCATGATTGCGACCTTGTTCCAAATATTCCGAATAATAAAAAAGCCCCTAAAGTCGGGGCTTTTATTTTTTAATCTTAAAGATTATGCGTTAAGCGATACTGCACAATTTCATCAATGGTAATCACGGTTAGATGATGAGTTTGCGCATAAGCCAAAACTTGAATGCCAGAAGCCATGCTACCATCAGGATTGGTCAACTCACATAAAACACCTGCGGGTTTTAAACCGGCTAAACGTGCTAGGTCAATCGTACCTTCAGTATGTCCACGACGGGTTAACACTCCACCATCTCTGGCACGTAACGGAAAGACATGACCAGGACGGTTTAAGTCACTGGCTACAGCACCATCTTTGATTGCAGCTTTAATTGTGGTGGTACGGTCTTTGGCTGAAACACCAGTCGTTACACCGGTCGCTGCTTCAATGGTTACGGTAAATGCTGTTTTAAACTGGCTTGAGTTGTCTGTCACCATCGGTGGAAGTTCAAGATGATTAGCCAATTCATCCGTTAAGCATAAGCAGACAATACCTGAACCATCACGAATCATTCGTGCCATGGTTTCAACAGTCAGTGTCTCTGCAGCAACAATCAGGTCGGCTTCATTTTCGCGATCAAAATCATCCATGACCAAAACCGGTTTGCCTTGGCGGATATCTTCTAAAGCTTTTTGAATACGTTGTTCAGCTGGGGGAAGGGCTGAAAAGAAAATTTCGGGTTGAATCAAACTAGACATTGAAACGCTCTCGTAAAATAAAATACGGTTGAACATTTCAGGACTGATGCAGAAATGGGGGTCGCAGCGATATATCAAATATAAATATCCGTTACGTCATCTTCTTTCATCCGGACTATACCGTCGGCTTTGGTTTCTCACCAAATCTGCGAGTCAATCTTTTATAAAATTGACAGGCTCGTGGGCTGATTCAGTCATTGCGCATGCAAGCTGAATTTACCACCGGTGGGGAATTTCGCCCCGCCCTGAAGCGATGTGCAGTTATTATAGACCCGTTTTTAATCACTAGCGCAGCTTTCTATAGATCAATCAGTCATATCGATAGTAATTCTGTGAATAATAAAGTGAAAATCAGCAGACAATAAAAAAGCCCGCGTATTGCGAGCTTTTAATATCTTTAAATCTTAAGCCACTTGAACAGGAATACAGTTCGCAGTGTGATTTACAGTATTGTTCGGGTTGGCATACACAAGACGTGGTTTATGTGCATTCGCTTCAGCTTCAGTGAAATCACCAAAGGTTGCAATAATTACTAAATCACCGACGTCAGCTTGATGTGCAGCACCACCATTGACTGAAATAATGCCTGAGTTTTCTTCACCACGAATCGCATAAGTGGTGAAGCGTTTACCATTCGTGACGTTCCATACGTGGATTTCTTCATATTCACGAATACCTGCTAAATCCATAAGTACGCCATCAATTGCACATGAACCTTCGTAGTGAAGTTCCGCATGAGTAACTTGAGCACGGTGAATTTTGCATTTTAATAAACGAGATAGCATGGCTGGCGTCTCCTTAGTCGAGCTAAGATTTTATCTTATGGTTAAATCAATCACTTTTTACTGGATCAGTAATCCGCAGAAAACGCATTTTGCTCTGAAAAAAGCATCATGGCAAGAAGGATTGTTCAACAATTTATGGAATGATCAGTTTGGTTTATAAGCATTGATTTGATTCATGGCTTGCTGTATGTCACCGTTTACCAGCAATTTAATGCGAGATAAAGCGTGAGCAATGGCATCATCCATTAAATTTTGTTCACTGCTAGGCGCTTTGCTGAGTACATGTCCGGATACACGTTCTTTTGCACCAGGATGACCAATACCAATACGTAAACGATGGAAATTAGGACCTGTATGCGGAACGATATCGCGTAAACCGTTATGACCACCGTGACCACCGCCTGTTTTTAGGCGAATTACACCGGGATCCATATCCAGTTCATCATGCGCAATCAGCATCGTTTCTGGGGTAACTTGATAGAATTTTGCGAAGGGCACAACACTTTTGCCAGAAGCATTCATAAAGGTTGTGGGTAAAAGCAGACGAACGTCTTGACCTTCAATATTACCGCGACCGCTGATTCCGTAGAATTTAGGATCGGCTTTGAGGGAAATGCCATATTGTTCTGCAAGCCGTTCAACGAACCAGGCACCTGCATTATGGCGGGTTTGGGCATATTCCTTACCAGGATTGCCCAAACCGACAATTAGCGAAAGTTTTGACACTAATTATACCGTTAACACTTATGCGCGTTTAAAGTCAGCGTGCATAGGAGTGTTTTTAGCTGGGTGACGTTGTAAAGCTTGGATTTTAACGCTTTCAACTTTGTCGCCCACTTGAATTTCAATCACTTCTTCAAAGAAAGCATTGTCTTCAAGAAATTTAATAAGTTGACGAAGTTCTAAAGTAACAGTTACAGGAGCAGCTTCGCCACCGTAAATGATTGCTGGAACTTTGTTTTCTAAACGAAGGCGGCGGCTCGAACCTTTCCCTTGTACTGATTCGTCACGAGCTACTGCATTTAATACGAAGTTTGCCATGATGACATTTCCTCATTGAGTTTAATTGACTGAACCTTCGACCAGTTCAGTGATAGAAAGCCCTACCAGAGGGCAGGGCTTTTAAAATTTAGCGCTGTATTATAGATAACTATCAAACATTGCGCTAATAGATTCTTCGTTGTTAATACGACGAATTGTCTCAGCAACCATACTAGCGACTGAAACTTGGCGAATCTTACCAAGTTCTAATGCTTCTTGAGAAAGGGGAATGGTATCTGTTACGACAAGTTCGTCGAGTACAGAATTTTTCAAATTCTCAAGGGCTTTACCAGAAAGTACAGGGTGAGTTGCATACGCAACAACACGGCGAGCACCAAATTGTTTCAGTGCATCAGCAGCTTTACACAAAGTACCTGCAGTATCCACCATGTCATCCACGATTACGCAGTCACGATCTTTCACATCACCAATCAAATGCATCACTTGTGATTCATTTGCTTTTTGACGACGTTTATCAATGATTGCGAGATCGATATCACCCATTTGCTTAGCTACAGCACGTGCACGCACTACACCGCCAACGTCTGGAGAAACAACCATAAGATTATGGTGTTGCTGTTGACGAAGATCAGCAAGTAACGCAGGAGTACCGTAGATATTGTCTACAGGGATGTCGAAGAAACCTTGAATCTGGTCAGCATGAAGGTCGATCATTACAACGCGGTCAATACCTACAGTTGTCAGCATATCTGCTACAACTTTTGCAGTGATTGGCACACGGCTTGAACGAGGACGACGGTCTTGACGAGCATATCCGAAGTAAGGAATGACAGCAGTAATACGACCTGCGCTTGCACGACGTAAAGCATCGGCCATAACGAGGACTTCCATCAGGTTGTCATTCGTTGGGGCACAAGTAGGCTGTACGAGAAATACGTCTTTACCACGAACATTTTCAGTAATTTCGACAGCAATTTCACCGTCAGAAAAATGACCTACAGATGCTGCACCTAAAGGAATGTGCAGATGGCTTACGACTTTTTGGGCGAATTGTGGATGTGCAGTTCCACTAAAAACGACAAGATTGGGCATGAAGCACCCTTGGCGGTTGGAATGTTTGAAAATAGATGGCAGGGGCGGCTGGATTCGAACCAACGGATGCCGAGATCAAAACCCGGTGCCTTACCACTTGGCGACGCCCCTAATGCGGCAGAACTTTAATATTTTTACTGTTCTATGTCAAGGTAAATTAACAAATGAACATGCAAACTTTGTTCTGTCTTTTTTGAGAAAATGGCAGGGGTAGCTGGATTCGAACCAACGGATGCCGAGATCAAAACCCGGTGCCTTACCACTTGGCGATACCCCTAAATTTGATCACTGTAATCTTCATTTAAACGACTGGTTTAAATGGCAGGGGCGGCTGGATTCGAACCAACGGATGCCGAGATCAAAACCCGGTGCCTTACCACTTGGCGACGCCCCTAATACAGTAATCTACAGATGAAAATGATGGCAGGGGCGGCTGGATTCGAACCAACGGATGCCGAGATCAAAACCCGGTGCCTTACCACTTGGCGACGCCCCTATCATATAACCTTGAAATGACGTAATGGTGATTCATCTAAACTATTGACCAAGTAAGCTTTACAAGGTGAATGAGCCAAAATCTCATCAATATTCATATCGGCAGTTACTTCAGTAAAAACACAAGCACCTGTACCTGTAAGTTTTGCAATACCGAACTGGTCTAAATACTGCATCGCTTCATTCACTTCAGGATATAGACTTCTTGCCAAAGGCTCAAAGTTATTTCCAAAATTAAATGGTGTTAACTGATAGGCGCAAAATTTAGTAGGCTTCGTGTCTCTTGTCAACGTTTTTTGTGAAAAAAGCAGTTGAGTGCTGATAAAACAGTCAGGTTTTAACACAATGTACTGTTTTTGATCTAAGTCTATGAATGTTAAGTGTTCGCCAATGCCTTCTGCCCATGCATTACGACCATGGACAAAAATCGGAACATCGGCACCAAGTTTTAGACCTAACTCAGCCAGTTGTTCAATATTTAGACCGCACTGCCATAATTGATTCACCACAATCAGGGTGGTGGCCGCATTGGAGGAGCCACCTCCAAGTCCTGCACCCATCGGAATATTTTTCTCAATGGCAATTTTTAAGCCACTTGGCTGTTTGGCATAAGGTTTTAAAATTTGAGTCGCTTTGTAGATCAGGTTTTGCTCTAAATCCACGCTACTCAAACCATCAATTGAAATCGTCAAATCATCTGTTTGAGTGAATTCTAGCCAGTCAGTTAAATCAATCAGTTGGAAAATGCTTTGCAATTCATGATAGCCATTGTCACGACGACCGGTGATATGCAAAAAAAGATTGAGCTTGGCAGGAGAGGGAACACGAATCATAGAATTTTGAACTTTTTAAGATTTAGCGATTTTGAATGACCATTGTAATACGGTTTTCCTGACTGGATTCAAGCGTCTGCTTTAAAATCAGTTTATTCGGTAATTGCGCTTGAGCGTTATAGCTTAAATCAACAGTCCAGCCATCTTCCAAAAACTGGATTGGACGATTACTTTCATCCTTGCTAATCTTCGCTTGTGTAGTTGCAGGCTTGGCTTGAACCCAATCCACTAGATGGGTGATCGGTGCTTGCCAGCCAGTGGCACGTTCCAGTAATTCTTCTGGGGTTTCAGCTTGAATGAGTCCCGTTTTGGCGCTGTTTAAGGTGACTTGACCTGGAGTACCTGAAATTTGCGTTTTACCCACCCCTAAAATTCCGCTTAACTCGATGTCAAATTCATCCTGTTGTTGTACCCAGGTAAAAAATGCACTGCCAGATTGTCCTGGTGTTTTTACCCCAATTTTACCTTGCAGGTTAAAATTGTTTGCTGCTTCAGGTGTTTGGGAAACGTTCGGAGCTTGAGGTTGCGTATATTGCTGGCAACCTGTCAGAACCAGTGTGCTTGTGGCAATCAGGGTTAAGCTGAATTTTGAAAAAATACGCATAAAGATCATTAACTCTTTTTCAGGTGTGGCGGTAACAATAACGATTTAAGTTGTTCTAATTGAGGATCATTGGGGTGTTTTTTTTGTAATTGTTGTAACACCTGATTAAATTTTGTCAGATCGCCTTGCATATATAGCGCTTTTGCATAGCGCACACCAATTTTAACACTTTGACTAATCTCATATGCTTTTTCTAAAACCAGCGCCGAGGTTTTAAAGTCGTTCTGTAAAAAGGTGATATAGCCGAGCGTATCTAAAATAGAAGCTTGTTCTGGTGCAATCTCCAAGGCATGTTCAACATACTGTCTGGCTTCATCCAGTCGTCTATTTTGTAATGCCAGTGTATAGGCGTAGGCATTCAGATAAGTTGGACTATTTGGCTCAATTTCCAATAATTTTTTCAATAATTTATCAAGCTTATCCTGGTCTTGGTAAGGGTCCAGCAGTAGCACTTCTGAATAGATCAGTTCAGGGTCATCCGGTATGTTTTTGATGGCTTCATCTAACAGGCGCATGGCTGCTTTTTTATTGTCCATACGTTTTAGAATATCTGCCTGAGCCTGATAGAGGAAACTGGCATGTTGCGGATAGTTCACTCGTTCCTGGGTTAAAAACCGTAGCGCATCGCTAAGCTGTTTTTGCTCTGAAAAAATATTAATCATGTTTCGGCGTGAAACCGTGTAGAGACTGCCATCCACCAGGCGGTAATAGGCTTTTGCGGTTTCAAAATGTTGTTTTCTTTCTGCATTCACGGCTAAGTAATAATAAGCTTCGTTTTGATATTGGTTGGAATATCGAAGCTCAACTAAAAACTTTTCCGCCTTTTCATATTCTTCTAAATCGATACTGGTTAAGCCTGCAATGAAAAGGGCTTCTTCCTCATGTGGCCATTTCTTGAGTATGTTTTCGAGTTTATCCAGTGCTTCCTTGGATTTATTAATTTTAATTAAATATTTAATTTCAGCCAGGCGAACTTCTAGATTGGATTTATGTTTGTGACTGGATCTGTCATACCATTTTAGGGTGGCTTCTTCATCACCTAAAGCACTGAGTAAATTGGCTTTCATTAAGATAAAGCCGGTGACTTTAGGACGTTTTTTAAGTGCACGATTAACCGTAACAAGCGCTTGCTCTAACTGTCCATTTTGTGCTTCCAGGCCTGAAATCAGTATCAAGACCGATGGATTGTCTCGTTCTTTACTTTTGCTTAATGCATCGAGTAGCACTTCTCGATCTTCAGGTTGTTCTGGTGCAATTCCGACCAGAATCTTTTCCAGGTCTGCATTGGGGTCAATATTTAAAATTTTATCGAGTGTTTCGGATGCCAGTTCATACTCATGCGATTTCAGGGCAATATGTGAAAGATAAAATAAAGCTGGAACATCGGTAGGTTCCTGAACGACCCAATGCGTTGCAATGTCGAGTGCGGCTTTTAGGTCATTTTGTTCCAGTGCAATATTTAAAGCACGCTGTTTCACCGTGGTTGAACTGCTTTTAATTGCAAGCACGGTGTAGTTATGTAATGCTGTTGGAATGTCGTGATACGTCAGGGCAAACTCAGCAATCATGCTTTGTTTTATGGCATTATAGTTTGAATTGGCATGATAAATTTCTCCGGATGCTCTAATATGAGCACTCGAAGCCATGCTACCCACAAGTAAGAATGTGGTAGAATATTGCTTAATTGTCGCGCCGCTTATTCGGCTATTTGTTTGACGCAATTTTTCTTGATCCAAGTAATGCTTTTTATGACACCAATATTGCACAATAGCATAAATTTAGCGAAATGATGATCTGATATGTCTTTCTTTGCATTGGGTGTCAACCATCAAACCGCTTCTGTAGAACTGCGAGAACAGATTGCATTTAACCCTGAAAAGTTAACGCAACTGCTTGCCGAGCAAAGCCAAAACCATGACTTGAATGATATGGTCGTGGTTTCTACATGTAATCGAACTGAAGTTTACGCGATGTCTGAAGATGCAGACATGGTAATGAATTGGCTCGCCCAGGCAAATGGTCTAGATGCTAAACAATTGTTAAATCATGTCTATCGCTATGAAAATGCGCAGGCTGTAACCCATCTGATGCGGGTTGCCAGCGGTCTTGATTCCTTAATGTTAGGTGAACCGCAAATTTTAGGACAAGTAAAGTCTGCGCTTTCTCTGGCTAAAGATGCGCATACCGTTTCTCCAAATTTAAACCGAATTTTTGAATATGCTTTTTACGCAGCCAAGCGCGTTCGCTCGGAAACTGCGGTCGGTAGTCATGCAGTTTCCATGGGTTATGCAGTTGCCCAACTTGCACTTCAAGTCTTTAGCAAGCCTGAAAAACTGACGGTGATGGTGGTTGCAGCTGGTGAAATGAATAGCTTGGTGGCGAAACATTTGGCTGAAATGGGTGTGGGTAAGGTGCTGATTTGCAACCGAACGCGTGCCCGTGCTGAAACACTGGCGCAGGAAATTGCCCATCGTGTAGATGTTGAAATTATCGATTTTTCCGAGTTGGCGGCAAATTTATACCGTGCAGATGTGATTTCAAGCTGTACAGGAAGTCTGCATCAAGTCATTGTTTACAAGGACGTTAAAACCGCATTAAAAAAACGTCGCTATCAACAAATGCTGTTGGTGGACTTGGCTGTTCCGCGTGATATCGATCCCAAGGTAGAATCATTAGATGGCGTGTATTTATATGGCGTTGATGATTTACAAAGTGTAATTGATGACAATCTTGCACAACGTCGCCAAGCGGCTGTTGAAGCCGAAGTGATGGTTAATCAATTGGCCACAGAATTGCTCACCCAGCAAAAAATCAATAGAGCGGGCAGTACCATTCATGCTTATCGTGAACAAGGCGAAGTGCTAAGACAGGAAGAATTGGCTCTGGCGATGTCTCGAATTGCTGCGGGCGAAAATGCCGGGCAGGTTCTACAGGAATTTTCGCATCGCTTAACCCAAAAATTACTGCATCCTACTTCTATTTTATTACGCCAAGCGGCGAAAGCTGAAGATCCAAGCTGTTTTGAATGGATGCGTGATGATTTGGAAGATATCTTTGCGAAGCGTCGTAAAGTCAAAAAATAATTGATTAATTTTTTTTAGTTTTAGGGTATGGCCACTTATTCTTCTATCAGAGTAAGTGCCCTTTTTTTTGCAATCTCAGAAATGCGCAGTTTCAGATTCTTCATTTCTGCAATGCTGCTAAATTTTTTCGATTTCATCTTTTTCGTTAGATATTCATACTGTAATTTTGTTGATAAATCCGCTGCAAGCTTATCTGCTTGCTCGGGTGATGAAGTGTAATCGCTGACATTCGCATTCTGTAAAATATGCTGTAATTCATGGTGGTACGCTGCACATGCACCTAAGACATAATATTGCGATAATTCAGTATCATCCGGTAAATCATCAAAAATCACATTAAAGATATTCAAAATTTTAAACAGCAATTGATCTTGTGAAATTAAAGCACTTAGCGGTTCAAAATGAATATACAAATAGGGGTGATTCATCAAAATTGCAATCACATATTCTTCGGCATCAATTTTGGTGCTAAAGCTTAAAGATGCGTCATTGTTGACTTGCGGCTGCCATTTACGGCTATAACCGAGCTTTTCACGGAAATATTGCTGCAACAAATAACGGTAAGAACCATGTTTCGGCAACAGTTCAGTGAGCTGTTTAAGTTCGCCCATGACCTGACTTTTACCTTCAGGCGATGTGCTGTTATGGTTCTGGGTTAAATAGGCAAAGATAAACTCAGATAAAAGTGGTGCAGCTTGCAACATGCGTTGGAAGCTTTCTAAGCCTTCACGACGAATCAGAGAATCCGGATCGTGATCATTAGGGAGTACGAAGAACTTGAGTTCACGACCATCATTTAATAATGGCAGAGCAATTTCTAAAGTACGGCGCGCCGCTTTTTGTCCCGCAGCATCACCATCAAAAGCAATGGTAATACGTTGATTCTGTTTGAATAGAATATCCAGGTGTTCGGTATTGCTGGCTGTCCCTAGCGTCGCTACAGCCCCATAGATGCCATATTGCTGCAAGGCAATGACATCCATATAACCCTCAACCATCAACCAGTCTTGAGCTTTTTGCTTGCGTCCTTCATATAAACCATAAAGCAGTCGGTTTTTATGAAAGACATCAGAATCTGGCGAGTTGATGTACTTGGGTTTGATTTCGTCATTTAAAGCACGACCACCAAAGCCAACTACACGACCTTTAGAGTCGCGAATCGGGAAAATCACACGGTCACGTAACAAGTCGAAGCCACGACCGCTGTCACTGGTACGAATCAGCCCCAGTAATTTCAAACCTTCTATGTCTTGAGGGAAGGCTTTTTCAAGGTGTTGCCAGTCTTCAGGTGCATAACCTAAACGCCAGTAAGCAATAGTTTCAGCACTTAAACCCCGTTGTTTGAAATATTGCTGCGCAGTCTGACTATGCGGTAATTGCTGCTCATAATAGAGTGCAATATTTTCCAATAAATCGTATAAGTTACCGTCTTGAGGAAGATCTTCGAATGCTGCTGGCGCTTGATCAAACGCCGCAAATGGATCATTGCCATAGAACGCATCCTCTTGCATTTGGAATTCTGCAAAAGGGTCGTGATCGATTGCTATCGGTGATGGGGCATTAGAATTTTGTTGTAAATTCGCTGAAGCATTTTGAGGAGTGGGTTCAATTTTTTTCGCAACAGGCTGAGGCTTCGCTGCTTCACGTTTGTATTTGAGTTTGGTTGAATCGTGATTATCTTTAGGAAGTTCAATGCCGGTTTGGCTGGACAGATCTTTCATTACATCGACAAAATTACGACCATCGATATCCATTAAAAAGCGAATGGCGTTACCGTTGGCCTGACAACCAAAGCAATGAAAGTACTGTTTATCCCGGTAAACATGGAACGAGGGCGATTTTTCCTGATGAAAAGGGCAGCAGCCTGAATAGGTGCGACCGGTTTTCTTGAGTTTCACGCGCTGACCAATCAGATCGACAATATCTGTTCGATCTAATATTTGATCAATCGTGTGTTGAGGAATAGCCATACGTATGCAATCGAGTTGTGATCTATCTATTAAAAATGGCTGACAAATAGGCTGTCAGAATTTAGGTAAATTAAAAGTGCATCAGCTGTTAAAGGTTAATTTGTATACCTTTTGCGCAAAATGATCAATACGATCCGTTAAAATAACAAAAGGGCAAGTATGATAACTTGCCCTTCATGAAAATGCGACCAGTAAGCTCGGCTTATTTAGTTGCTGGCGCTTCTTCTGTCGTCGGTTCTTCAATCGTTTCCTGTTTCGGTGCAGGAATACTGCTTTCAGTTTGTGGTCGATCTAACAAACCGAAACTTAAACGATTGGTGAGACTGCGTTTTTCCCCATCTGCAGAGTTATGTTGCTGCTCTGCCTCTGTTGAAGTCTGCGCTTCACGTCCAAATACACCTAAAGTTGCGCGGTTAATCCAGCTGCCTTCACTGCGTGCAGCACGAAGATTCACGCTACCATCCGCTTTAACCAGGTTTGGATAATTGAGCTTTAACACTTCAATATATTGCTTTGAAGTTTGAGTATCACCTAATTTGTCATAACCATAGGCAATCGTAGCTAGAGCTTCAGGAACTTGCGGGGTTTGTGGATAGTGTTCAACCACCCATAGTGAGCGTTCAACTGCAGCTAACCATGCCTTACGTTTGATATTAAAACGCGCCGCATTCATCTCGGCTTCAGCCAACTCGGTGCCTATAAATTTCATACGCTGTGCTGCATCGACTGCATAGGTGCTGGATGGGAAGCGACGAATGAAATCCACAAAGTTCTGATAAGCTACTTTTAAATAGCTGACATCACGATGGGCCTGCTTTAATGAGGTATAGCGTAATAGACCATCATAGTTTTGCTCCATGTTCGCGACACCACGAACATAGTAGGCATAGTCCACATTTGGATGTTGTGGGTTTAAACGAATAAAACGTTCGGCAAGGGTAATTGCACCTTCATAATCTTTTTGTTGAAATTTAACGTACAACAATTCTAATTGTGCTTGTTGCGCATAATCACCTGTAGGGTAATAGGTATCTAACGCTTCAAGATGCTTAGCCGCGTCAGTATATTGACCACGTTCAAGGGCTTTTTCAGCTTTTTGAATATAAACTTGCTCGCTAGATTGTGGTCCGGTGTCCACAACATCTTTCTTTGGATTACTGCTACAGCCCACTATTGCCGACGCAATGCCTAAAGATAAAGCAAGCATTGTCATTTTATAACGTGGTAACGACATAAAAATTCCTCTGTTAATACGGGCAATGAGCTACAATTGCACTATTAAACCACTTTTGTCTGAATGAGCAAATGAGTCAAGCACAATCTTCTAATTCTAATTTCCCTGAAACTGATTTCAATTTACTTGAAGATTCTGAGGATGCAGATAACCATACTTCAGACTCAACTGCAACACGTTTATCGTTGCAATTTCAATTGGATGAAAGCTATTTAGGGCAACGTATCGACCATGTTGCAGCGCTGGTTTGGAACGATTTTTCTCGTGAAAAATTGAAGCAGTGGCTGAAAGATGGTCATTTGTTGGTAAATGGTAACACTGTCAAGCCCAAGTATAAATGTGAAGGCGATGAGCTTTTAACACTCAATGTTGAGTTGGAAGTTCAAACCAAAAGCTTGCCTGAAGATATTCCATTGAATATTGTTTATGAAGATGACGACATTATTGTCATTAATAAACCGGTCGGCATGGTGGTTCATCCAGGCGCGGGCAACAGCTCGGGTACCTTGGTGAATGCCTTGTTGCATCATTATCCTAAATCGGCTGAGTTGACACGTGCGGGCCTCGTGCACCGTATTGATAAAGACACCAGCGGTTTGCTGGTGGTTGCGAAAAACCTGGAATCTCAATTTTCATTGAGTAAGCAGTTGGCAAAGAAAACCGTCTACCGTGTGTATGATCTGGTGGTTTACGGCAAAATTATTGCCGGTGGCACTATTGATGAGCCAATTAAACGTCATCCGGTTGATCGGATTAAAATGGCCATCTTGCCGGGTGGTAAGGATGCGGTAACCCATTACAATGTGAAAGAGCGTTTCCAGCATTTCACGCGTATACAAGCGCGTTTGGAAACAGGTCGTACTCATCAAATCCGTGTGCATTTTAGTTATCTTGGATATGGCCTTGTCGGTGATCCGGTGTATATGAGTCGTGTACGTGTTCCTGCAGGTGCTTCTGAATTGCTGGGTGAAACTTTACGTGGCTTTAAACGCCAGGCCTTACATGCATCAAAACTTGGTCTGGTTCATCCACGTTCAGGTGAAGAGATGATGTTTGAAGCACCGTGGGCAGATGACTTTGCTCAATTGGTTGAAGTGTTACGTAGGGAAAACAAAGCCTACTAAGCTATTTTATCGCTTGCTATGAATCATAAGGAAAGAGACATGCAATTTGTTCAAGGGCTTCCACAAGGCGTATTTGTTGGGCAGACACGAGTGCATCATCAAAAAACTCAACCCTCTGCTCAACCTGAACTTGTAGGATTTAACCTGGCATTGCATGTCCATGATGATGCAAAGCGTGTACAGCATCATCGTATGGCGTTACTACAGGAGTTTGCTGAATTCGGAGTCGATAAGGTCACCTGGATGACGCAAACGCACAGTACCATTTGTCATGGCATCAATGAAGAAATTCCTTTTCAGGCACTGGAAGGTGATGGTCTGGTCACCCAGCGTAAGGCGCATGCTTTAATGATGATGACTGCGGATTGTTTGCCTGTCGTGCTCGGCAATGCAGACGGCACGGAAATTGCGAATCTGCATGCCGGTTGGCGAGGTCTGGCCAATGGTATTGTTGAAAATACTATTGCGACCATGCAAAGTCAGCCGACGTGGGCGTGGTTAGGCGCTGCGATCAGTCAGCCATGTTTTGAAATTGGTGAAGAAGTTAAATTCGCTTTTTGCTCAAAATATCCTGAACTGGAGCGTGCTTTTAAAGACAGTGAAAAAGCCGCTAAGTTTTATGCCGACTTGTATGCCATTGCACGATTTATTCTGCAGCAACACGGTGTTGAAGTTGTACTAGGTGGTGACCAATGTAGCTACCAGCAAACGGAAGAATACTTTTCCTATCGCCGTGAAGCAAAGACTGGACGTATGGCCACATTCGTGTTTATGGCTTGAAACTGTTAAACTTGTTTAAAATTTACTGTTTTTATTGATATGTCTTTATCTTCGAAATCTCTTGCCATCGTTTATCACAGCCCCTATGGGCATACTGCAAAAGTTGCCTCTTTTATTGCGCAGGGTGCAGAGCAAACAGGCATTCATGTGCATTGCATGAACATCGAACACGTGGATTGGGATGTACTAGATCAAGCTGATGCGATTGTTTTCGGTTGCCCAACTTATATGGGAAGTCTAACTGCTGCTTTGAAGTTATTTATGGAGCAGTCTTCCAAACGCTGGTTGGCACGCACATGGCAAGGCAAAATTGCAGCCGGTTTCACCAATGGTGGTGGATTGAGCGGTGACAAGTTGGCAGTATTGCAACAAATCAATTTGTTTGCCATGCAGCATGGCATGTTGTGGACAGGCTTGCCGATGATGCCCACCGGGCGTAGTGCGCAGGATTTGAACCGGATGTCGAGCTTTTTAGGTTTAATGACCCAGTCTGATAATGCCCCAGTTGAGACAACCCCGCCACAAGGTGATTTAGATACAGCAATCTGGTTTGGTGAATATATCGGCTTATTGCTGAATAAACTAAAATAAACCCAGATTGATTTGAATATTAAAAAACCTCCAGATGGAGGTTTTTTATTTTATAGATAAAAACTTATTTATGGAAAATGCGTGCCTTGTCGCGTTGCCAGTCCCGATCTTTTTCAGTGGCACGCTTATCGTGAAGTTGTTTACCTTTTACTAAAGCAATTTCAAGCTTGGCATTTGGCCCTTTCCAGTAACAAGCCAGAGGAACGCATGAATAACCTTTTTGGTTAATCGCACCCATCAGCTTTTCAATTTCACGTCGGTTCAACAAAAGTTTACGTGTACGCGTAGCTTCAGGGACTACATGTGTCGATGCGCTCAGTAAAGGCTGAACCTGTGCACCAAACAAGAAAGCTTCACCATTTTTAAAGGTAATATAGCTTTCTACGATGGTCATACGACCTGCACGCATTGATTTGACTTCCCAGCCTTGCAATGAAAGACCAGCTTCAAACTTCTCTTCAATAAAATAATCGTGGCGGGCACGTTTGTTGAGTGCAATAGTTCCGCCGTTATTTTTTTTAACTACAATACTTGCTTTCGCCATAATCTGATACTTCCAATCTTACTGCTATTGTACCGCAACTCGAACCAAGATGAAGTTTTTTAAATTTATGAGGATTATTCACTAAAAAAACAAGTTTTTGTTAAAATAAGCATCTACACAATAAACTAGAGTACAAATGGATGTCTAAAACTCGCGTTATTTATCCGGGCACATTCGATCCAATTACCAATGGTCATATCGATTTGGTGTCACGTGCAGCGAAAATGTTTGATGAAGTGGTGGTTGCCATTGCCATTGGTCATCATAAGAATCCAGTCTTTAGTTTAGAAGAGCGAGTGGATTTAGCGCAGAAATCGTTAAGTCACTTGCCCAATGTAGAGTTTGTCGGCTTTGATGGTTTGTTGGTGAATTTTTTCCGCGAACAAAAAGCGACTGCAGTGCTTCGTGGTTTACGTGCAGTATCGGACTTTGAATATGAATTTCAACTGGCCAATATGAATCGTCGACTTGATTCAAATTTTGAAGCGGTGTTTTTAACCCCTTCAGAGCAATATTCTTTTATTTCATCTACGTTGGTACGTGAAATTGCCCGTTTAAATGGTGATGTGACCCAGTTTGTACCGCAAGCTGTGGTTGAGGCCTTTAAACGGAAACAGCAACAAGGTTGGTAGCGTGTCTTTATATATTACCGATGAATGCATCAATTGTGATGTGTGTGAGCCGGTGTGTCCGAATGAGGCCATTTTCATGGGTGAAATCATTTATGAAATTCACCCAGATTTATGTACCGAATGTGTCGGGCATTTTGATGAACCACAGTGTCAATTATTCTGTCCAGTCGATTGTATTCCGAATGACCCAGAGCATGTGGAGTCGCAAGATCAATTGCTGGATAAATATAAAAAACTGATTGCTCAAAAAAGCACAAGCAATTAGTGCTGAAGTTTGATAAGATGCGCCCCGAAGTGAGCTAGACGATCGCTGCTGTGTAGATCTTCGTGATTGAAACAGGGGAGGAAAGTCCGGGCTTCATAGGGCAGGGTGCCAGGTAACGCCTGGGCGGTGAAAGCCGACGGCAAGTGCAGCAGAGAGTAGACCGCCATCTTTGCAATTTCCCTTCGGGGAGACCAAGAGAGATGGTAAGGGTGAAAGGGTGCGGTAAGAGCGCACCGCGTGTCTGGTAACAGTTCACGGCAAGGTAAACCCCACCAGAAGCAAGACCAAATAGGAATCCTGAGGCACGGCCCGTGCTGGATTCGGGTAGGTCGCTTGAGCGTACGAGTGATTGTGCGCCTAGAGGAATGATCGTTCACGACAGAACCCGGCTTATCGGCTCACTTCACTAAATTTTTTACAATTATTGTGTGATATTTCTTGACATGCAGTATGTTGAAATAGATAATACGCGCACAGTTTTGGCTATGTAGCTCAGTTGGTTAGAGCACCGCACTCATAATGCGGGGGTCACAGGTTCAAGTCCCGTCATAGCCACCATTTTAATAGGTCACGCTTCTATAAGCGTGACCTTTTTTTATGCCTAAAATTTGTATTTGAAATGATTTATTCACACTGGATGGCGCTTGCTGCTAATTTAATGTGTGGAAATTCCTGATCATATTTTTCTAGAATAGCGTCTTTCTTCTCTGGACCGAACACCATCAATTGTAATTGACTAATTTTATGTTCTGTTAAATGCTGATATGCGCAATGGAATGCAATCTGGTTTTGCGTGGCAATCGCTAATTTTTGATCTTCTGGAATGTATTCAAGTCGATAGAGTTTTTGTTGTGCTTTACTGAGCTGTACCAAGCTGCGTTTTTGTTGCATGGTCAAAAGTTGTTGATTGTTGATCCATCGTGCCACATCCATGCGTACCCCATTATAATCTACGAATATTGGGGAAATTACTTGGCAGGAGGTAGTGATGAAGGTCATTAAACCGATAGCGATTAATTTGCATGGGTTCATCTTTATCTCAATTTTTCGGTGTTTTAATTTTGCGGTTAAATTAGAAAATAGCATGAATAAATAGCCGTTTTGTTTAAATATTAACTGAAAAATTTTAAATTGCTTAAAGTCTGAACACTTGTAAAATAAAGGGCTTGACGCTACTCGCTGAAATTTAGATAATGCGCACACAGTTTATGGCTATGTAGCTCAGTTGGTTAGAGCACCGCACTCATAATGCGGGGGTCACAGGTTCAAGTCCCGTCATAGCCACCATTTTTATAGACCACGCTCTCAGCCTGGTCTCTTTTTTTGTGGGTCAAAAAAGTATTGGCTTATATAAAAATAAAAAAGACGAGAAAAGAATTACAATTTATCGTGGATATACTGCTCAATAAATTGATGTGTGGTCTCGCTTAAATAAAAAGGCGAGATCAGTTGCTGCAGAATCCCGTCTAATAATCCCTGTTGTTCTAGAGCCTGAATGGTATGCGGCAAGAAACGCAGGGCTTCCTGATGCAAATCAGCTTCATTTAGTCCAACAGACTGCAATAATTCCTGCAGGTTGTAATCGGCAAAATAATCATAAAAAACCGCCACAACATCCAAAATAACCTGTTGTAAATATTCGCCTTTTCTCAACTGTCGCCATGTTTCATAGACCAATATGAAAAACTCTTCAAAGTCGATGGCCTGGAATTGAGAGAAAGTTTCTTTTAAAGTTCTTTGTTTAATATCATCCCATAAATGCAGCGCAATATCGGCAAGTTCTTCATTCGGCAATAAAATGATGTTGCCTAGCTGTTTTACTAGGGTTTGAGCAAGTTGCTGTTCAAGTTTAAGTTCAATATTTTGTTGCTGGTCTTGGATAAAACTCAGTATTTTAGAACCTAGAGCATATTTATGCGTATTTAACTTGCGTAGATGGTCAAGCCAAGGAGTGTTGCTTTCAAGGATTTGATTGGCTAGTTGCAAACTCACATGGTTTACTTGTGGATTGTGCTGCAGGTTGGCTTGGATATAATGACGCAACTGGTCTAATTCAAGGAGCTTGTACAACCATAATTCAAAGGATTCATCAGAAAATAGCTCATTGATTTGAGTGTGGTTATTAATGGCAAGACGATGAATTCTTTGTGCGATAAGGCCGATAAACTCTAAAATTTCCGCGCCTAAATTCAATTCAAAAGCATATTTTTGAACCACATCTTGTAGGGCTTCAAGTTGAATACATTGTTTTAATAGTATTTGATCTGAATGGGTGTAAATGTGATGAATAAATTTTTCTATATATAAATTATTTTGTTCTACGAATAATTGTCTTTTAATAAAGCGAGTTTGCTCAAGCATAAGCGCTTGAGCAAACTGTTGAGCAAAGTCCTGCTTAGGCACCCGGTGCCCATCCATTCATGATTGGATAGCGACGTTCACGGCTAAATGAGCGTGAGCTAATACGCGGGCCAATCGCAGCTTGACGACGTTTGTATTCGTTACGGTCGACCAGTCGAATGACTTTTTCAACCACTTCTTTGTTAAAGCCTTTAGCAATGATGTCATCTTGGCTCATATCTTCTTCAATATAGGCATAAAGAATCGCATCAAGTACGTCATAAGCAGGTAAAGAATCTTGGTCTTTTTGGTCAGGACGAAGTTCGGCAGAAGGTGGACGAGTAATCACACGTTCAGGGATTACTGGGGTTTCTGAAATGCTGTTACGATATTTAGCCAGTTCAAACACAATGGTTTTATAAACGTCTTTGAGAACAGCATAACCACCAGCCATATCGCCATACAGTGTGCAGTAACCTACAGAAAGTTCTGATTTGTTACCGGTAGCCAATACCAGATTACCGAATTTATTCGATAATGCCATCAACAGTGTGCCACGTGAACGTGCCTGTAAGTTCTCTTCAGTCGCATCCGCAGGGCTGTTGCCGAAGAATGGATATAGGGTTTGCATAAAGCTGTGAACAATTGGATTGATTTCGGCAATACCGAAAGTCACACCCATATTCTTCGCTTGTGCAGCAGCATCTTCAACACTGATTTGAGCGGTGTAAGTATACGGCATCATAACGGCTTGGACTTTGTCTGCGCCAATCGCATCAACTGCAATTGCAAGTGTTAATGCAGAGTCGATCCCGCCAGATAAACCGAGAATCACACCTGGGAAGCCAGAGCGTTGAATATAATCACGAGTCGCTAAAACCAGACCTTGATAAATTTCAGCCATGGTATCTAAAACAGGAGTCACGGCTCCAACTTTATAAGCTTGTTGTTCAGCTGCATATTCAGCGTAATAAAGATCTTCTTTAAAGCTTGGTGCCTGTAAAGCAATGCCGCCATCTTTATTGATCACAAAGCTGGTGCCATCAAAAATAAGGTCGTCTTGACCACCGACTTGGTTAGTATAAACCAAATTAATGTTCAACTGTTTAGCAAGCTCGCTCATGGTGGTAAGACGATGTTGTGGTTTACCCACTTCATAAGGTGAAGCATTTAAGACTAAAGCAGTTTCAACATTCAGTTGTGATAATTGATGTACGGTACTCAGTGACCAGATATCTTCACAAATCAAAACGCCAAATTTATGACCTAGGTATTCAAAAACAAGGTGTTGATGTCCTTCGCTGAAATAGCGTTTTTCATCAAATACACTATAGTTTGGTAGGTTCTGCTTGTTATAAATACCCAGTACTTGACCATCTTTCATGACCGCTGCCGCATTATAGCGGTGACCATCTTCTGTTTGATTGACAAAACCAAAGACCATTACTATATCTTTCACTTGGCTCAGTTGCTCAAATGCTTTTTGAGTACGTTTAGCAAGGCTAGGGCGGAGTAATAAATCTTCCGCAGGATAGCCAAGGGTTGAAAGCTCTGGGAAGATAATTAAATCAGCTTTTTGTTTTTTGGCTTCATTTACCTGTTCAAGCATTTTTTGAGCATTTGCTTCGATATTGCCAATATGCGGAGAGAATTGTGCAAGGGCAATTTTAAAACTTTTCATTCCAACTTAATCCTATACCTATAGGGATATATACACAGACTTGTGATTTATTATGGCTATTGGTTCAACGCTGTGTACGCGACGATAAACAAATAGATGTTTAATCAATAATTAGCAATTCGATACTATATACGAATTGCGGCATTTATTGAGAAAAAAACAAAAAAAAATCCGAATTTAGACAAAAAAACTACAGCGGTTAATGGGAGAATAAGAACGCTAAAATGCATGATTATTGCTCGATCAGATGACATTATTTATGAAACCTATATTGCATACTTTGAATCAGTTGTTTGAGGTTAAAAATCGCAAATTAACCCTCGGTGAAAAGCAGCTTGCGCAGTCTGTTTTTGGTACGCATTTGCAGCTGGATGCAATTAGAATTGTGGCGCATCGGGCTGTTTTGAAGAATTATGCGATTAGCCCGAATGGACATATTTATTTCAATCCGAAAAACTGGTGCGAAGACTTCTCGAAACTGTCGTTAGCGAAACAGTCATGGTTAATTCATGAAATGACTCATGTTTGGCAAATTCAGCAGGGTTTGGCTGTGGTGCGTAAGGCAATATTTGACCGTAAATATCGTTATGTCTTGGAGCAGGGTAAGTTGTTTTTGCAGTATGGCATTGAACAGCAGGCGCAGATGGTGCAGGATTATTTTATTAAAAAATCACGCGGTCAAGAGTGTCGGGCCTATAAAGACTGTATTCTGTTTCTGTCTCAAAAAGCGTGAACTTGTGCTGAGCTTAAAATAACAAAGTGGTTTATTGGGTATTAAGAAAAATTAATGTATTTTTTGAGTCATAAAAAAACCGCCCGGAAGGGCGGTTTTTTAAATCGTAGAATTCTTCCGAATTAACGACCTTGGATGTCACGTTGAACTTCACCAGTGTAAAGTTGACGTGGACGACCAATTTTGTAAGCACCGCTGTGCATTTCTAACCAGTGGCTGATCCAGCCAACTGTACGTGCAAGAGCGAAGATTACAGTAAACATTTCAGTCGGGATACCAATCGCTTTAAGGATGATACCTGAGTAGAAATCTACGTTAGGGTATAAGTTACGTTTGATGAAGTATTCATCAGATAACGCAATACGTTCAAGTTCCATAGCAAGCGCAAGTTGTGGATCGTTGATGCCAAGAGCAGCAAGAACTTCATCACAAGTTTCTTTCATTACTTTCGCACGTGGATCGAAGTTTTTATAAACTCGGTGACCGAAGCCCATAAGTTTAACTTCTTTAGTTTTTACTTTTTCCATGAAGCCGGCAACGTTTTCTACAGAGCCGATTTCATCAAGCATCTTAAGAACAGCTTCGTTCGCGCCACCGTGAGCAGGACCCCAAAGTGCAGAAATACCCGCAGCGATACATGCGTAAGGGTTAGCACCAGTAGAACCAGCTAAACGTACTGTAGAAGTAGACGCATTTTGTTCATGGTCAGCATGAAGCGTAAAGATACGATCCATTGCTTTAGCAAGAATTGGGTCAACTTTGTAATCACGATCCGCAGGAGTTGCGAACATCATGTGAAGGAAGTTTTCAGCGTAGTTCAAGTCGTTACGTGGGTAAACGAACGGTTGACCGATAGTGTACTTGTAGCTCCAAGCTGCCAAAGTAGGAACTTTAGCAATTAAACGGATTGCTGTAATTTCACGGTGATCAACATTTTCGATGTCTAGGTTGTTGTGATAGAACGCAGAAAGCGCACCCACTACACCAACCATGATCGCCATCGGGTGAGCATCACGACGGAAACCATTGAAGAAACGGCTAACTTGATCGTGAACCATAGTGTGGTTACGAACTTTAGCGTCAAATTCTACTTTTTGTTCAGCTGTTGGGAGTTCGCCGTTTAACAATAGGTAGCAAGTTTCTAGGTAGTCTGCTTTAGTTGCTAACTGGTCGATCGGGTAACCACGGTGTAAAAGAACACCTTTACCACCATCGATGAAAGTGATTTTAGACTCGCATGCAGCAGTAGCCATAAAACCAGGATCAAAAGTGAAGTGACCTGCGGCCAACACATCTTTAACGTCGATTACATCTGGGCCCAATGTGCCGCTGTAAATTGGTAATTCAATTTCTTTGCCATCAAGCTGTAAAACGGCTTTTTTGCCAGTTGCTTCAGACATTCAATAGATCTCCTGTCCTGGTGAATGTTTTATCTGACTCGTAGTACTAATCTTTTAATGCGCGAATCAGATGGATCAAAAATTTGCTATAAGATTAGTGAGTACTGAAATTTTGTCAATTATACTTATGGATAAAAAGAGACGCTCTCACAGGGAGTTGATCAAAAAACAATCCGGTAAGCACACGGAAAATATCAGTATCGACGCAGTATAATAAGTCATATAAAGATAAGTTGCAGAAAAAAATATGCATGCTGTTGGAATTGTAAGCAATTTTTAATTGTTAAAAACTCTAGGTATTTTGGGTTTTTAAAATTTCTTATATAACTAAACTATTCTAATTACCATAACTTACCGATATTGCTTTAAGGGAAGTGTTGCTTTCTTATTCATAATAAAAAGCGATTAATCATTCGAAAAAAAGCGTGCGTTTGTATAAAAAATAACTTGTTTAATGGGGTGTAAATGCCTATTAATTCATCAATTATGTAAGAATAAGTCACTTTTTGTTTAAAAGTTAAACATAATAAGAATGAAATATGGAGTTATGCACAGACTAAGTGATTATTTCGTTTCATAATGTTGCTTATATGTGCTTTTACATAAATACCCTATATTTATTTAAAAAATATACAGGCAATCTTCCTTATTTATCATTATATAAAAGGATAACAAGCTATTAGGATGATTTGTTCATCTTTAGTCTAAATATATTGATTTAATTATAAAAGCAAAAAACGATCAATCAAATAGTATTTTAATTAATAAAAACCAAGCATATAGCTATGTTTTCTTAGATGTATTTTGTCTACTTTAATAGGTTAATTTATGTTAATGATTCTTATTTAGTGGTTTTTTGTGGAAAAGGTAAATGTGATTGTTTGTATTTTAATAGTTCACGTTTTATAATTCCCTGTCGTTTTAAGTTTAGGTATTGCTGGATACTGCAAATACCTAACAATGCTAGCTTTCCTTCGAATTAATTCCAACAAACTCCGGATGGAGTTTTTACTTACAGGATGCCCGCTGTGAAAAGCAACAGACCTGTCAATTTGTCCATGGGTCAAGTTTTAGAAGTAAACTTAAAATCCCCTGTGGCTATTGCATCAATTCTACACCGTCTTTCTGGTGTCATCGTATTTTTACTCGTACCGGTACTTTTGTGGCTTTTAGACAAATCATTGTCTTCGGCTGAAGGTTTTGCTCAAGTTCAAGCAATCTTCGGTAGCTTCATTGTGCGTTTCATCGTATGGGTATTTGTAGCCGGTTTAATATTCCACTTTATTGCGGGTGTTAAGCATTTACTTGCAGATATCGGCATTGCCGAAGAACTGCAAAGTGGTCGTATAGCAGCTACTATTTCATTGATCTTGTCTGCAATCGGTATTGTTGCAGCATTTGTATGGATTGTTCTCTAATGAAAAGTGCTACAGGTTTTACGGGTTCAGGTTCTCGCGATTGGTTTATCCAACGTGTCAGTGCTGTTGTATTAGCTGTTTATACTGTTGTGGTATTTGGTTGGATCCTTCTTAATGGCGGATTTAACTACGAACAATGGTTTGGCTTTATGATGACATTACCAATGAAGATTTTATCTTTGTTGGCAGTCTTATCTCTTGTCGCACACGCTTGGATCGGCATGTGGCAGGTATTCACTGACTATGTGACTACTCGTCAAATGGGTCCTTCAGCTTCAGGTTTACGCCTAGTGCTGACATCAGCAGTAATTATTGCTGTATTTGCATATGCAATCTGGGCGATCCAGATTTTTTGGGCGAATTGATAGGAAAATATCATGGGCGCGATAACCCCTAAAGAAGATTATACAAACATTCAACACCTCACTTTTGATGCAGTCATCGTTGGTGGTGGTGGTTCAGGTATGCGTGCTTCATATCAACTTGCTCAAGCGGGTTTGAATGTTGCAGTCCTGACTAAAGTATTCCCAACACGTTCGCACACTGTTGCGGCGCAAGGTGGTATTGGTGCATCTCTTGGTAATATGCAAGAAGATAACTGGCACTACCACTTCTATGACACGGTAAAGGGTTCGGACTGGTTAGGTGACCAAGACGCAATCGAATTTATGTGTCGTGAAGCGCCTAAAGTTGTTTATGAACTTGAACACATGGGTATGCCATTTGACCGTAATGCGGACGGTACGATTTACCAACGTCCATTCGGCGGTCACTCTGCAAACTACGGTGAAAAACCAGTTCCACGTGCATGTGCTGCAGCTGACCGTACAGGTCACGCGCTTCTTCATACGCTTTATCAAAGCAACGTGAAAATGGGTACGCAATTTTTCGTAGAATGGATCGCGCTTGATCTGATCCGTAACGAAGAAGGCGATGTGCTGGGTGTAACTGCAATTGACCAGGAAACCGGTAATATTGCGGTATTCCAAGCAAAAGCGACATTGTTTGCAACGGGTGGTGCGGGTCGTGTTTACCGTGCATCTACCAATGCGTATATCAATACTGGTGACGGTCTTGGTATGGCGGCGCGTTCTGGTATTCCATTACAAGATATGGAGTTCTGGCAGTTCCACCCAACGGGTGTTGCGGGCGCAGGCGTATTGTTGACTGAAGGTTGTCGTGGTGAAGGTGCAATCCTTCGTAATAAAGACGGCGAACCGTTCATGGAACGTTATGCTCCGACTTTGAAAGACTTGGCACCACGTGACTTCGTATCACGTTCTATGGACCAGGAAATTAAAGAAGGTCGTGGTTGTGGTCCTAAAGGTGATTATATCTTGCTTGATATGACACATTTGGGTGCTGATACCATCATGAAACGTCTTCCATCTGTATTTGAGATTGGTAAGAAGTTTGCAAACGTAGACATCACCAAAGAACCAATTCCTGTTGTACCGACAATCCATTATCAAATGGGTGGTATTCCAACCAATATTCATGGACAGGTTGTTGTTCCTGAAGGTGTTTCGGATACTAACTTTGCAGCAGGCTATGACAAGAGTGGTGACGTTTACTCAAGCAATGGCGGTGAGCGTAACTATACAAAACCTGTTAAAGGCTTCTATGCAATTGGTGAATGTTCTTGCGTGTCTGTACATGGTGCAAACCGTTTAGGTACTAACTCACTGCTTGACTTGGTTGTATTTGGTAAAGCTGCCGGTGAACACATTATCGATTACGTGACTAAACATCACGGTGATGAGTATCAACCGCTTCCGACTACTGTGTTTGAAAATACAAGAAAGCGTATTCGTCATTTGGATGAATCAACTTCGGGTGAAAATGCTCAAGAAGTTGCTGATGCAATTCGTGACATCGTTCAAGACCATGCAGGCGTATTCCGTACTCAAGCATTGCTTGATGAGGGTGTGAAGCAAATTCTTGCGCTTGAACCACGTGTTCGCAACATTCATTTAAAAGACAAATCTAAAGTATTTAATACCGCACGTGTTGAAGCTCTAGAAGTTGAAAACTTGTATGAAGTTGCTAAAGCAACCTTGATTTCGGCTGCTGCTCGTAAAGAATGTCGTGGTGCACATACTGTTGTTGATTATGAATTACCAGCAGACCACCCAACTTACTCTTACGGTCGCCGTGATGATGAATGGATGAAGCATACTTTATGGTTCTCTTCAGACAATCGTCTTGAGTACAAACCAGTCCGTTACAAGCCAGTATCGGTTGATGCGATTCCACCAGCACCACGTACATTCTAATCAGGAGAAGTAAGATGAGTAGAGGTACTCGTACATTTAATATCTACCGCTACGATCCTGACAAGGATAAAGCACCGTACATGCAAACTTTTAAACTTGAGTTGACTGACAAGCACCGTATGTTGCTTGATGCTCTTCTTGCATTGAAAGTACAAGACGAATCTTTAACGTTCCGTCGTTCATGCCGTGAAGGTATTTGTGGTTCTGATGGTGTAAACATCAACGGTAAAAATGGTTTGGCGTGTCTTTGGAACCTAAACGATTTACCGGAAGTGATTACCATTCGTCCTTTGCCGGGTCTACCTGTAGTAAAAGACTTGGTTGTTGACATGAATCAGTTCTACGACCAGTACAACAAAATTCATCCATTCTTGATCAATAATCAGCCTGCGCCAGCGAAGGAGCGTTTACAGTCTCCTGAAGAGCGTGAGCATTTAAATGGTCTTTATGAATGTATTCTTTGTGCATGTTGTTCAACTGCATGTCCATCATTCTGGTGGAACCCGGATAAATTCTTGGGTCCTTCAGCATTGTTGAATGCATACCGTTTCATTATTGACTCGCGTGATACAGCAACTCAAGATCGTTTGGCTCGTCTTGACGACCCATTCAGCTTGTTCCGTTGTAAAGGCATCATGAACTGTGTATCAGTTTGTCCTAAAGGTCTTAACCCAACTAAAGCGATTGGTCACATTCGCAACATGTTGTTAGACCAAGCAGGCTAATCTGTCGC
The DNA here is from genome assembly GCF_013004295.1 of Acinetobacter sp. ANC 5414. NCBI lineage: Bacteria > Pseudomonadati > Pseudomonadota > Gammaproteobacteria > Moraxellales > Moraxellaceae > Acinetobacter > Acinetobacter sp. ANC 5414. The sequence goes on along the minus strand of NZ_JABERM010000001.1, from coordinate 47,391 downwards.
AGTCAAAAAAAAGCACACCTTAGGGTGTGCTTTTTTTATGTTTTAAATATCGTAATGATTTATGGGTTTATGCAAAAAATGTATGCAATGGATAGGGGTGATTATTATGTGCATCGAATCAAATGACTGGAATTGTTTAAAAATAAATCGAAATGACATGAAAGCTTAATTAAATTGTAGTTAAGTTGTTCGAATTGATAATTAAAGCGCCAATCTCAAGTTTGAATCTACAAAGTTGAGATTAAAATGTTAAGATATAACTTAAATAAAGAGGGCCAGTTTAAATATTGTGCTCTCTTTTATTGTATTGGGTTTACTGGCTTAGGACTATGGTCTACATTGAATCCAATTATTAAATAAAGCACCATAGGTTAGTTGAAAATCCTAAGTATGTATTTCGCTAATTTATGGAAGGTATGTGTCAAAAAAATCAATTATAACTAGATAACATGTTACGATTTGACACATCGCTATATTTAAAAAAAGTGCCTTATTTATGTACATTTTTTCAACATTTTAGATGTGTATATAAGGTTTATAAATAGAGATTAACCGTTTTAGAAAAAATAGGTCGCGTAGTTATTTTTTCTAAGTCGATTTGCAAAAAATTGCTCGGTTTCGGTCGAGTATTTAAATGAGTGATGATGCCAATGAGGGCGTTATGATTCATTATTCACATCGGGTTATACTTGATGTAGTGATAACGCCTCATGGCTTATGCCTTATGGGGACTAGTGTCATGTTACCAATTTGACATTATTAATCATGGGTTCGCTTAAAAAGCATCCTGAAAATGTTTTTGCAATAGGAAATGGGTCCACAAATGCAAGAAGTTGCTGACGCTTTGCGTCTTGACACTGAACTAAGCGCTGACAGTGCAGCGTATATTGAAGAACTTTATGAACATTATTTGACGTCACCAGAATCAGTTGGAGCTGACTGGCGTGAATATTTCGATAAATTCCCTAAAGGTGATCAACCACATAGCAATGTACGTGAGCAATTCCTTTTATTAGGTCGCAATTCAAGCCGCGTACAACCTGTTGTTCAAAGTTCTGTAAGTTCTGAGCATGAACGTCGTCAAATTGGCGTTTTACAACTTATTGCTGCTTATCGTAATCGTGGTCATCAAAAAGCAAAACTGGATCCGCTAGGTTTGGCAAAACGTGAAGACGTGCCTGACCTTGATCTTGCTACGCACGGTTTAACTAAATCTGATCTCGATACAGTATTTAACACAGGTAACCTTGCACTAGGTAAAGCAGAAGCGACACTTGGTGAAATGGTTGAAGCAATGGAAGCCGTTTATTGTGGTTCTATTGGTACCGAATACATGCACATTGTTGACACTAAAGAGAAACGTTGGATTCAACAACGTCTTGAAGGTGCGAAAGGTCAATTTAACTTTACTGCAGAACAGAAAAAACACGTCCTTGAGCGTTTAACTGCAGCTGAAGGTCTAGAAAAATTCCTGGGTAACAAATACGTTGGTGCTAAACGCTTCGGTGTTGAAGGCGGTGAATCATTTATACCGATGGTAAATGAAATTATTCAACGTGCAGGTGCGGTAGGTTGTAAAGAAGTTGTGATTGGTATGCCACACCGTGGTCGTCTCAACCTTCTTGTTAACATCATGGGTAAAAACCCGGCAGATCTTTTTGGTGAATTTGAAGGTAAATCAATTCATAAAAAAGGTTCTGGTGACGTTAAATACCACCAAGGTTTCTCATCTAACGTAATGACTCCGGGTGGCGAAGTTCACTTGGCATTGGCGTTTAATCCATCACATTTGGAAATCGTTGGACCTGTAGTTGAAGGTTCTGTACGTGCTCGTCAAGTGCGTCGTAAAGACATTGGTGGTGATGATGTATTGCCAATCATCGTACATGGTGATGCAGCATTTGCAGGTCAAGGTGTAAACCAAGAAACCTTCCAGATGTCACAAACTCGTGGTTATACAGTGGGTGGTACCGTTCACATCGTGGTAAATAACCAAGTGGGCTTTACAACATCTGATCCACGTGATGCACGTTCTACAGAATACTGTACTGATATCGCGAAAATGATTCAGGCACCTGTATTCCATGTGAATGGCGATGATCCAGAAGCTGTGATTTTCGTGACTCAATTGGCACATGATTTCCGTCATACTTTCCGTAAAGACGTTGTAATTGACATGTTCTGCTACCGTCGTCGTGGTCATAACGAAGCGGACGAGCCAGCAGCAACACAGCCAATGATGTACCAAGTGATCAACAAAAAAGTGACTACACGTACACTTTATGCAGATCAACTGGTTAAAGAAGGTGTTCTTGACCGTGCAGCTGCTGATCAAATGGTTGAAAATTACCGTGCAGATCTTGAAGCAGGCAAGCACGTTGCCAACGCACTGGTATTAGAACCAAATACAAAAATGTTTGTGGATTGGACCCCTTATTTAGGTCACGAATACACAGATATTTGGGATACTACTTTCCCAATCGAACGCTTAAAAGAACTTGGCACTAAAATGCGCGAGCTTCCTGAAGGCTTCGTGATGCAACGTCAAGTCGCGAAAGTGATTGATGAACGTTTAAAAATGCAGACTGGTGAAATGCCATTAAACTGGGGTGCAGCTGAAACTTTAGCCTATGCAACCCTGCTTGATGAAAGCTACATGGTTCGTATTACCGGTGAAGACGTAGGTCGTGGTACTTTCTCTCATCGTCATGCGAAACTGCATAACCAGGTGGACGGTTCAACCTATATCCCTCTTTGTCATATCAAAGAGAATCAGCCACGTACTGCAATTTATGACTCGCTTTTGTCTGAAATGGCCGTACTTGCATTTGAATATGGTTATGCAACCACAATTCCACATGGTTTAATTATCTGGGAAGCACAATTTGGTGACTTCGCGAACTGTGCACAGGTTGTAATTGACCAATTTATCGCTTCAGGTGAAACAAAATGGGAACGTGTATGTGGTTTAACCATGTTGCTTCCACACGGTTATGAAGGTCAGGGTCCAGAGCATTCATCTGCACGTTTAGAGCGTTTCTTGCAGTTATGTGCTGAAGACAACATGCAAGTGATTACACCGACTACACCTGCACAGATTTTCCATGCTTTACGTCGTCAAGCGGTTCGTCCAATCCGTAAACCATTGATCGTGACTTCACCGAAGTCATTGCTTCGTCACAAACTTGCAACTTCTACTTTAGAAGAGCTTGCAACCGGTACATTCCAGACCGTGATTGATGAAGTAGATCAAATCAACCACGCTGACGTGACTCGTTTAGTCCTTTGTGGCGGTAAGGTTTACTACGACTTGCTTGAAAAACGTCGTGCAGAAAATCTAAACAACACTGCAATCGTTCGTATTGAACAATTGTATCCATACCCAGAACAACGTATTGCTGAAGTACTCGCTTCTTATCCAAACCTAAAAGAAGTGGTTTGGACTCAAGAAGAGCCGAAAAACCAAGGTGCTTGGTTGTTCATCGCACCGCGTCTATATGACGATGTGATGAAATCTGCTAAACAAGTTCGTATTAGTTACGCAGGCCGTCCAGCATCTGCTGCGCCAGCTTGTGGTTCACCTTATTTGCATGCAAAACAACAAGCTCAGCTAGTAAATGACGCATTGGCGATCGTAGCTGAACAATCAGGAGATTCTAAATAATGGCAACCGAAATTAAAGCACCGGTATTCCCAGAGTCAGTTGCAGACGGTACGATCGCAACTTGGCATAAACAACCAGGTCAAGCTGTATCACGTGATGAAGTGATCTGCGATATTGAAACTGATAAAGTTGTTTTAGAAGTTGTTGCTCCTGCTGACGGTACAATCGCTACTATCATTAAAGGTGAAGGCGAAACTGTTCTTTCTAGCGAAGTGATTGCTCAGTTTGAAGAAGGTGCGGTTTCAGGCGCTGCTCAAACTCAAGCAGTTCAGTCTGAAGGACAAGTTGAACAAGCTGCGTCTCAAACTGAAGCGGGTGCTGCACCTGTTGTTGAGCGTGCTCAACCTGTTGCTGATCAAGCGCCTGCAGTACGTAAAGCATTAACTGAAACTGGTATTGCTGCTGGTGATGTTACCGGTACTGGTCGCGGTGGCCGTATCACGAAAGAAGATGTTGCAAGCCATCAGGCTAAACCAGCAGTTCCTGCTGCTGCTCCATTAAGCGTTGCTGTTGGCGAGCGTATCGAAAAACGTGTTCCTATGACACGTCTTCGTAAACGTGTTGCTGAACGTCTTCTTGCTGCTACACAAAGTACTGCAATGTTGACGACGTTTAACGAAGTGAACATGAAACCAATCATGGAAATGCGTGCTCAATACAAAGATGCATTCGAGAAACGTCATGGTGCACGTCTTGGCTTCATGTCATTCTTTGTTAAAGCGGCAACTGAAGCACTTAAACGCTACCCAGCGGTAAATGCTTCAATTGATGGCGACGATATCGTGTATCACGGTTACTATGACATCGGTGTTGCTGTATCTTCTGAGCGTGGTTTAGTGGTTCCTGTACTTCGTGATACAGACCGCATGAACTATGCTGAAGTTGAAAATGGCATTCGTGGTTTTGCTGCAAAAGCACGTGACGGTAAATTGGGTATTGAAGACATGACTGGCGGTACATTCACTATTACTAATGGTGGCACTTTCGGTTCATTGTTATCTACTCCTATCTTGAACACGCCACAAACTGCAATCTTGGGTATGCATAAAATCCAGGAACGCCCAATGGCAGTCAATGGTCAAGTTGAAATTTTACCAATGATGTACTTGGCACTTTCTTATGATCACCGTTTAATCGATGGTAAAGAAGCTGTAGGTTTCCTTGTGGCAATTAAAGAATTGTTAGAAGAGCCAGCGCGTCTTATCCTTGATCTTTAATTTTAAAGAATAAATTCATGGGCTTAGGGCGATCCTCTAAGCCCATTTTTGGAGATAAAAATGTCTCAACAATTTGATTTAGTTGTAATTGGTGGTGGACCAGGTGGTTATGAAGCGGCGATTCGTGCGGCTCAACTTGGTTTCAAAGTTGCGTGTATCGAAAAGCGTATTCATAAAGGCAAGCCATCTTTAGGTGGTACTTGCTTAAACGTGGGTTGTATCCCGTCTAAAGCTTTACTTGATTCTTCACATCGTTATGAAGATACCGTTCAGCATTTAGATGACCACGGTATTACTACCGGCGAAGTTAAATTTGATCTTTCTAAAATGCTGGCTCGTAAAGATAAAGTTGTAGATCAATTGACTGGCGGTATCGATCAATTACTTAAAGGTAATGGCATCGAGTGGTTAAAAGGTACGGGTAAACTGCTTGCAGGTAAAAAAGTAGAATTTGTTTCTCACGAAGGTGAAACTCAAGTTTTAGAGCCTAAATACGTGATTCTTGCGACTGGTTCTGTTCCTGTAAATATTCCAGTGGCTCCTGTAGATCAAGATTTAATCGTTGATTCTACTGGCGCGCTTGAATTCCCAGAAGTACCTAAGCGTTTAGGTGTGATTGGTGCTGGTGTAATCGGCCTTGAGCTTGGTTCAGTATGGCGTCGTCTGGGTGCGGAAGTTGTTGTATTTGAAGCAATGGATGCATTCTTGCCAATGGCTGATAAAGCTTTGGCAAAAGACTTTCAAAAACTGTTGACTAAGCAAGGTATGGATATCCGTATCGGTGCAAAAGTTGCAGGTACTGAAATCAACGGTCGTGAAGTAACGGTTAAATATAACCAAGCTGGTGAAGACAAAACTGAAACTTTCGATAAATTGATCGTTTGTGTAGGTCGTCGTGCCTATGCTGAAGGTTTATTGGCTGATGATTCAGGCATTAAATTGACTGAACGTGGTTTGGTTGAAGTAAACGATTGGTGTGCAACTTCTGTTGAAGGCGTATACGCAATTGGTGACTTGGTACGTGGTCCAATGCTTGCGCATAAAGCAATGGAAGAAGGCGTAATGGCAGTTGAACGTATTCACGGTCATGCTGCACAAGTGAACTATGATACGATCATTTCTGTAATTTACACACACCCAGAAGCGGCGTGGGTAGGTTTAACAGAACAGCAAGCTACTGAAAAAGGTCACGAAGTTAAAACCGGCCAATTCGGTTTTGCTGTGAACGGTCGTGCTTTAGCTGCGGGTGAAGGTGCTGGTTTCGTTAAGTTTGTTGCTGATGCGAAAACAGATCGTCTACTCGGTATGCACGTGATTGGACCTGCTGCGTCTGATATCGTTCACCAAGGTATGATCGCGCTTGAGTTTGTATCTTCAGTTGAGGATCTACAGTTGATGACTTTCGGTCACCCAACTTTCTCTGAAGTGGTACATGAAGCTGCACTGGCAGTCGATGGACGCGCAATACACGCGATTCAACGCAAGCGTAAGTAATTCGAAAAAAAGAGCGACTTAGGTCGCTCTTTTTACATTTCATGGTTGTTTTTATTGGAACAATCATCTAAAAATAAAGATAACGATTTTAAAAAATGCCAATACTGCTTTGACGGACGTCTGGGTATTGGTGGGTCATAACAAAGCAAAGAAGTAATAAAAGGTTATTCGATGAATTTACATGAGTATCAAGCAAAAGCGTTATTAAAAAAATATGGTATGCCTGTTCAAGAGGGTGTACTGGCAACCAATGCAGCAGAAGCTGTAGCAGCATTTGAGCAACTCGGCGGTAAGTTTGCTGTAATGAAGGCTCAAGTTCATGCTGGGGGACGTGGTAAAGCAGGTGGGGTTAAAGTCGTAAAATCAAGCGATGAAGCCGCTGAATATATAAATGGCATTATTGGTACACGCCTTGTGACTTACCAAACCGATGCCATTGGTCAGCCGGTAAATAGTGTTCTTGTGTGTGAAGATGTCTATCCCGTTGAACGTGAATTGTACCTAGGTGCAGTGGTTGATCGTTCTAGCCGCCGCGTAACTTTTATGGCATCGACTGAAGGTGGTGTCGAAATTGAAAAAGTGGCAGAAGAAACCCCGGAAAAAATTATTAAGGTAGAAGTGGATCCTTTGGTGGGATTAATGCCTTTTCAAGCGCGTGAAGTGGCCTTTGCACTTAATTTAAAAGATGGACAAATCAACCAATTTGTCAAAATTATGACAGCTGCTTATCAAGCATTTATTGAAAATGATTTTGCCCTGTTTGAAATAAATCCACTTTCAGTTCGAAAAAATGGCGATATTCTGTGTGTTGATGCCAAAGTGGGGATCGATTCAAATGCACTTTATCGCTTACCTGAAATCACAGCAATGCGTGATAAATCTCAGGAAAATGAGCGTGAATTGAAAGCATCTGAATTTGATCTGAACTATGTTGCACTTGAGGGTAATATTGGTTGTATGGTCAATGGTGCAGGTCTTGCAATGGCAACCATGGACATCATCAAATTATATGGTGGTCAGCCTGCGAACTTCCTTGATGTTGGCGGTGGTGCAACTAAAGATCGAGTTATTGAAGCATTTAAAATCATCCTTTCCGATTCTTCTGTACAAGGTGTGTTGATCAATATCTTCGGTGGTATTGTGCGTTGTGACATGATTGCAGAGGCAATTATTGCAGCGGTTCAGGAAGTACATGTCACTGTACCTGTGGTTGTTCGTCTAGAAGGGAACAATTCAGAGTTGGGGGCAAAATTACTCGATGAATCAAGTTTGAGATTAATTTCTGCGAATGGTTTGGCTGATGCTGCAGAAAAAATTGTTGCTGCAGTGAAAGCGTAAGGAGATCAATCATGAGCGTATTAGTAAATAAAGATACAACCGTATTGGTACAAGGTTTTACCGGTAAAAACGGAACTTTTCATTCAGAACAATCAATTGCTTATGGCACCAAAGTTGTGGGTGGGGTAACACCGGGTAAAGGCGGTCAAACACATTTAGGCCTTCCTGTTTTTAATACCATGAAAGAAGCGGTGCGTGAAACTGGGGCAACTGCGACCTCGATTTATGTACCTGCACCTTTTGTGCTGGATTCAATTATTGAATCGATTGATGCGGGTTTAGAACTGATTGTGGTGATCACAGAGGGTGTACCAACTTTAGATATGCTTAAAGCTAAACGTTATCTTGAAACTTATGGTAATAACGCACGTTTAATTGGTCCAAACTGTCCGGGGATTATTACACCGGGTGAATGTAAGATTGGCATCATGCCAGGTCATATTCATCAGCCAGGAAAAATTGGCATCATCTCGCGTTCAGGAACTTTGACTTATGAAGCTGTAGCGCAAACCACGAAACTTGGTTTAGGTCAGTCTACTTGTATCGGAATCGGGGGTGATCCAATTCCAGGCATGAACCAAATTGACTGCTTAAAACTGTTCCAAGACGATCCGCAAACCGAAGCCATTATTATGATTGGTGAAATTGGTGGAACGGCTGAAGAAGAGGCAGCTGAATATATTCAGTCGCATGTGACCAAACCTGTATTGGGTTATATTGCGGGTGTAACTGCACCGAAAGGTAAACGCATGGGACACGCAGGTGCGATTATTTCAGGTGGCAAGGGCACAGCGGAAGAAAAATTTGCTGCCTTTGAAAAAGCAGGCATGGCATATACCCGTAGTCCAGCAGAATTGGGTTCCACTATGCTCCAAGTGCTGAAAGATAAAGGCTTAGCTTAATTTTTAGCGAAAGAAAAAAAAGCTCTCATTTGAGGGCTTTTTTTATTCAGTGGTATTGGGCTTTATTGATACTTTATGATGATTGTATAAAATTTATTCAATTTAAAATAAAAAATGCAGCCTACTTAGACTGCATTTTTTTGAATTTTGAAGACTTACTTAGGTGTAGTCACTTGAGGCTTTAAACTTTGCGTTAAACCATTAATATCACCACCTTGAATACCCAGTTCATTCATCAGACTATCAATGAGCGGGGCTTGCGTGCGGTAACGTAAGGCACTGTTTACCACTTGATCAGACAAGGCAATTTGCCCTTGATCTGAATAGCCTTCACCTTGGGCGCTGCTACCACCAATGCCACCTAAGCCATTGACTTGCAGAATCTTAATATCATCAATATTTTCCATAGGCTTAACGCTTTCACGGATAATTTCGGGTAAATATTTTAATAAGGCCAAGCGAATCTGCATTTCCACCTGTTCTGTAGACAAGATGTTATTGGCTTCATTGACAGCGCGGGTCCCTTCAGCATCGACTTGGTATTGTTTCTCCATCGCTTGTGCCAACAGAATTTTAGCATCTGCTTCACCTTTGGCTTTCAGGCGTTCTTTTTCAGCATTGGCTTCAGCAGCAATACGAACGGCCTCCGCATCATCAATGGCTGCTTTTTTACCTGCTTCTGCCGCAACGGTAATGGCAATTGCGTCTTTTTCTGCGGCTTGTTTTGCTGCAACCAGTTCAACTGCTTTTTGACGTTCTGCACGTTGCGTTTCACGTACTGTAATGACTTCTTCTTCGGCTTTGACCGCTTCTGCACGGGCACGGTCAGCTGAAGCTTTAGCTTCGGATTCTTCGCGAGATTTTTCGGCAATGGCGATGGCACGAATCTGTTCAGCCAGTTCAATGGTTTTCTTTTGTTCCACTTGGGCTTGTTGAATAATTTGTGATTTTTGAATGTTTTGATTTTCAACATCACGTGCCGCAGTAATCCGTTTTAAATCGACTTCACGCTCGGCAGCAATTTGTGCTTCTTCCGCTTCACGTTTTTTTGCAGCTTCTTGCATTGCAATTTCTGCCTGTTGTTCTGCTTTACGAATTGAAATTTCACGTTCTTGCTGCATTTTTGCATATTCTTCTTCACGCAAAATTTGCAAGCGTGCCTGTTCAGCTTCCAGGTTCTTGGTTTTAATGGCAAGGTCAGTATCTTGTTCAATGTGGTTACGCTTACGACGACGGTCTTCGATGGTTTCTGTGAGTTTGGTTAAACCTTCGGCATCGAATGCATTTTGCGGGTTAAAGTATTTAAAACCAGTTTGGTCCAAACCAGTCAGTGATACTGTTTCAAGTTCTAACCCATTTTTAAATAAATCTTCAGACACCACTTGCTGAACTTTTTGCACGAAATCGACACGTTTTTCATGCAGTTCTTCCATTGCCATTTCAGCCGCAACTGCTCGTAATGAGTCAACAAATTTACCTTCGACCAGATTCTTTAATTCATTCGGTGACATGGTTTTTTGACCCAAAGTTTGGGCTGCAGTTGCAATTGATTCTGCTGTAGGTTTAACCCGAACGTAGAATTCTGCCATCACGTCCACACGCATACGGTCACGGGTGATCAGGGCTTGGTCATCTGCACGACGAACTTCCAGACGCAGTGTGTTCATGTTGACCGGGATAGTTTCATGTAGCACAGGCAGTACAATGGCACCGCCACCTAAAATGACTTTTTCCCCACCAAAACCTGTACGTACAAAAGAAATTTCTTTGCTTGAACGTTTGTACAGTCTGGCAATAATGATCCCGATAATGATCAGTGCGGCAAAAATCACACCCGCGATGATTAAGATATTGTATAAATTCGACATTGGCATTGTTATCTCAATTGTTTTATTAAAAGTAAAAAATTAAAGGGTAATGGCTTGAAAGCCAATTTTAGTTCTTTGGGTCAACACCACGGATTGACCTTGAGTGAAAATTTCATTTTGTTCGGGTTCAACTAATACATAATGGGTTTGTCCAAACTGATCTTGAACTTTGGCCTGTGCAGGAGAATTGATTTTGGCTTCCCCTAAAATAATCACCGCTGTGCGTCCAATCAATTCTTCACTATAAATAGCAGTGGTTTCATCTTGCGGTAAAATTCTGGCAATGATCATGGCGCTATAACGTATCAATGGCATGCTTAAGAACAGGCAGGCAGGTGCAATAATCCAGGCGCTAAAAAAGTGTGCGGTAAAATGATGGAAAATACTTTGGATGATAAAACCACTTAAACCATAAACGGTTAAGAAAATAATCAGCCAGACAAAAAGTGGCACACGACCCAAATACAACCAGTCTAAAACTTGGGTAAAAATACTCTGATCGGCATCGAGGCCAATTTCAGCATGTTGTGCAGTGCTTAAATCATCCGGCAAAAATTGCTCCAGGAATCCTTGAGAGCCGCCACCCAGTAAAAGCAAAATCAGTTCTAAACTGCCCAATAGCAACATCAGGCAAAGACAAATGCTGAATATGAGGTTGGAAGGATGAGTAATGAGTTCCCACATTATTTTTTATCTCTAGATATTCGTTCGCATAAATTATTCAAGTTATTGGTTTTTGTTTAAAAATAAACTTATTTAAAGATAGCATTGAAGAATAAATTTGTCTAAAAAAACAAATAAATGAATTCATGTTGAGGTAAATGTGAAGTCAGTTGTTGAGCAGGTTTATTATTTTATGAAGGAACATTCTTGGTAAAGTTATAGAGGAGGATTTAAATTACTCCTCCTGTAAAAGGGTAAAAAAAGTCAAAGCCTAAGAAATACCGATCATCCATATTTATATAAGGTTAGTTGAATGAACGGTATCTCAAAACAATCAGGTCTTGAAATTTAAGCAGTGCTTAATTCAAACAGGTTTGAATCCGGACTTTCATGTCTAAGGCTTGTTGCACAATAAAGCTTTTCATCCACTTAACTTGTTGTCCCATTGGATTGGTTTTAATTGCAGTGTCGAGAAAATCTAATTTGGGTTGATTGAACAATTGATTTTCAATTGCTTCTTCAAGTTGTGCGCTATTCGCTGCAAGGGGAAGACTGACCAAATAGAATGCTTTGGGATAGTTATAAAAGGCATAAAGCAAGTTGAATGCCTTTTGATCGGCCTTCAAATTTCCCGCACCAATTTCGTAGCTTCGATCCTGATTGCTATGGGTCACTCCAATCAAAAAATCAAAATGATTATCCGAAAGTCGTAGACCAAATTGAAGCCCGATTTGGTCAGCAGTAAGCTCATGTTGAACAAAGTTATTCAGGGTAGAACCATCATCATTTAAGGGTTCTTGAAGCACCAGTAAATGAGTGTTGTGTTGATAGATATAGCCGGCAAGTTGTGCTTGTTCCAGGCTGGATTTAACGATGTCGATAGTACGCGTAGGCATAATTCAAAAGAACATAGGAGAGAGAAGAGAGTTTCAATACTGTATGGAATTTACCGGCCGAATAAAATATAGATTTTAGATAAAATATCGATCAGCTTAGATTTTGTACATTTTAATGCTGGGTTGTGGTCGTCACTAGGCTTAAGTAAAATAACAAAACATTATTTAAGCGAATCATTAATAAAAACTTATACTCATTATTAGATAAGCTTTATATGACAATTTTGCATATCAATATAATAAAACAAGCAATAGTTGGGATAACTAAATCTTTATAATGAATATATATTTTTTTAAAAGTGTAATAAGTACACGTTGATCTGAGCTGGTGTTGTCAATGTCCATAAATGAGGAAAGACTTACTCATCTTAAACAGCTTGAAGCTGAGAGTATTCACATTATCCGTGAAGTGGCTGCCGAATTTGAAAATCCGGTGATGTTGTATTCCATTGGTAAAGATTCTGCAGTCATGCTGCATCTCGCCCTAAAGGCATTCTATCCTGCAAAACTCCCATTCCCGCTACTGCATGTCGATACGGGCTGGAAGTTCAAAGATATGATCACATTCCGCGACAACATGGCCAAAACCCATGGTTTCGATTTGATCGTGCATCAGAACAAAGAAGGTGTTGAAGCTGGGATCAACCCGTTTGATCATGGTAGTTCCAAATATACCGACATCATGAAAACTCAGGGCTTAAAACAGGCACTTGATAAATATGGTTTCGATGCCGCTTTTGGTGGCGCGCGCCGTGACGAAGAAAAATCACGTGCTAAAGAACGTGTATATTCTTTCCGTGACAGCAAACACCGTTGGGATCCGAAAAACCAGCGTCCTGAACTTTGGAATCTTTACAACGGTAAAGTGAACAAAGGCGAAAGTATTCGTGTGTTCCCATTATCAAACTGGACTGAGCTTGATATCTGGCAATACATCTATCTGGAAAGCATTCCATTAGTACCGCTTTATTTAGCTGCAGAACGTCCTGTGGTTGAACGCAGTGGCACACTGATTATGATTGATGATGAACGTATGCCTCTACAAGAGGGCGAAGTTCCACAAATGAAATCGGTACGTTTCCGTACTTTAGGTTGTTACCCGCTTACGGGTGCGGTTGAATCAACTGCCAATACCTTGCCGGAAATTATCCAAGAGATGCTCTTGGCGACCAGCTCAGAACGTCAAGGTCGTATGATTGACCATGATGAAGCAGGCTCGATGGAGAAGAAAAAACAAGAAGGTTACTTCTAATTTTTCGATCTGAAACCGATTTCTAAAGTATGTGGAGTTTGAGCGATGTCTCATCAATCTGAACTGATTAGCCAAGATATTTTGGCGTATTTGAAACAACACGAAAATAAAGACTTACTGCGTTTTTTGACCTGCGGTAACGTGGATGATGGTAAATCGACTTTAATCGGTCGTTTGCTTTATGATTCAAAATTGATTTATGAAGATCAATTGCAAGCTGTAACCCGCGATTCTAAAAAAGTCGGTACCACGGGCGATGCACCTGACTTGGCGTTACTTGTAGATGGTTTACAAGCGGAACGTGAACAGGGTATTACCATTGATGTGGCGTATCGTTATTTCTCGACTGAAAAACGTAAGTTCATCATTGCCGACACTCCGGGGCATGAGCAATACACACGTAATATGGCTACAGGTGCGTCTACTTGTGACCTTGCAATCATCTTGATTGATGCACGTTATGGTGTGCAAACCCAGACCCGTCGTCATACTTACATTGCAAGTTTGCTCGGTATTAAGAACATTATTGTTGCGATCAACAAAATGGACTTGGTTGAATTCTCTGAAGCGCGCTTCAATGAAATTCAAGCCGACTATGCCAACTTCGTGAGCCAATTGGGCGACCGTAAGCCAAGCAACATCATCTTTACGCCAATTTCTGCATTGAATGGCGATAACGTGGTGAACAAGTCTGAAAATACGCCATGGTACAAGGGCGAAACCTTGATGGGCACGCTTGAGTCTGTCGAGATTAACCGTGATACCGCGAAACGTGATTTCCGTTTCCCTGTGCAATACGTGAACCGTCCGAACCTCGATTTCCGTGGTTTTGCGGGTACGATTGCACTGGGTGAAATCAACGTGGGCGATAAAATTGTTGCTTTACCATCAGGAAAATCTTCAACTGTTAAAGAAATCGTGACTTATGATGGCAACCTTGAACATGCATTTGCAGGTCAAGCGGTGACATTAACGCTCAACGATGAAATTGACGTATCACGCGGTAATATGTTGATCCGTGCGGATCAGGGTATTCCTGCCATTTCACGTTCGGTTAAAGCGACTGTGGTCTGGATGGCGGATCACCCGCTTCTAATTGGCAAGTTGTATAACATCAAAATTGGTACACAAACGGTTCCTGCCAAAGTGACTGGCATTAACTTTCGTACCAATGTGAACACACTTGAGCAAATGCAAGTGGATCATCTTGATCTAAACGCGATTGCCAATGTGACTATTGAGTTTGATGCGCCAGTGGTATTTGACCGTTATCAGGACAGCCGTTACACAGGTTCATTCATCTTCATTGATCGTTTGAATAATGTGACGATTGGTGCGGGTATGGTGGAAGAGTCTGTTGAATGGTCTGCACATAGCAACCCTGTCACAGCGGAAGACCGTGCGGCACGTTTAGGTCAAAAACCTGCGTCAATTACAGTATCTGCTAAAGCATTGGAAAATGCGCAAGCGCTTGAAAACCTGTTGCTTCAACAAGGCATCGTGGCGATTGCGAAAGCTGATCTTGATGCTGCGCAAGTTGCATTACTTCGTGAAACAGGTATTGCGGTGATTACCACTGTTGCAGAAGCGACAGATGTAAGTTTCGCGCAAGAGTCTGTTGAAGAATTGGCTGAGAAAATTGTGGAATTGGTTCGTCTATAAGACTAAGCTGATTTAAAAGAAACCCGTCTAAATGGCGGGTTTCTTATTGCAAAGATTTACATAAGATGGTTAGCGATATTAGGACTTGTCATCCATCCAGATCCCAATGCACGCAATGAGCAGGAACAGTAAAAAACAGAACTGAAACACAGCTGTAAAAATCATTATCCAGCGGCTATTTCCCGGTGTTTTTTTTGGTATCAAGTTCAATCACAAAAGCTAAAATCGCAATCACAATTTCAAAAACAATAATAGCCTTTAAGAACCAAGACCATTGAATGCACAACATCATAAGTTTTGTATTAATGAATTAAATCAACAATGCTTTTTAATTCATTCAAATTTTTCACACCCGCAATCCTTTTAATGATTTCTCCATTTCTAAAAATCAATGTAGAAGGCAAACCGTAAACGTTATAGCGCAAGGTTAGAATCGGAGATTGATCCACATTAATTTTGCCAAACTTAATTGCAGGATTAATTTCTGAAAAATGCTCTGCAAGTTTTTCAAATACAGGAAAATTTTGTATACAAGGCGCACACCAGTTAGCATAAAAACGAATGACTGCCAGACCTTCATACCACTCAAAATCACTGTAATTATTTTCTGTGTACTCAATAATCTTGCTCATATCAAATCTAATATCAATTTGCTGAATAGTACTTTGATTATACATAAGTTCATTGTTATTCATTCCTGTGCAGGTTTATGTTCAAATACATGAAACTTGAAAAGTATTGAATAGATCAGGAAGAAATCATGTCGCAAGCCAACATGCAGCAAGTCATCATCACAGAACCGGGTGGTGTTGAAAAACTTGCCTATGAAACTGTTGCAGTACCAACAGCAAAAGCAGATGAGGTTTTAGTTAAAGTCCATGCTTTTGGTATTAACCGCCCAGACATCTTGCAACGCCAAGGCTTGTACCCAATGCCTAAAGGTGTAACACCAGTTCCAGGTTTGGAAGTTGCAGGTATTGTTGAATCTGTAGGTAGCGATGTCACCAAATTTAAAGTCGGTGACAAGGTGTGTGGCTTAACCAATGGTGGCGGTTATGCAGAATATTGCGTGGTGCCAGAAAGCCAAACATTGACTATTCCTGAAGGCGTAAGCTTTACTCAGGCAGCCGCGATTCCTGAAACATTCTTTACCGTGTGGGCAAATGTATTCCAGATGGGTAAAGCCAAAGTAGGGGAAACAGTATTGGTTCATGGTGGTGCTAGTGGTATTGGTACGACTGTTTTAATGCTGTGCAAATCACTTGGCATTAAAACTTTTGCAACTGTGGGTTCGGACGAAAAAGTTGCTGCAATTGCAGATTTAACCACGGCGATTAACTATAAGACTCAAGACTTTGAGCAAGTGATTAATGAACAAACCGACAATGGTGGTGTCGATGTGATTTTAGATATGGTCGGTGCACCATATTTGGAACGTAACCTGAATTTGTTACGCCGTGATGGTCGTCTGGTCTATATTGCTTTCTTGGGTGGAGCTAAAGCTAAAGATGTGAAACTGGGTCAAATCATGATGAAGCGTTTGACCATTACCGGTTCAACCATGCGTGCGCGTACCACGGCGGAAAAAGCGGAGATTGCGCAAGGCTTGCAAGAAACCGTCGCACCATTATGGGCAAAAGGTGAATGCCTGCCGATGATTTATAAGACATTTAAGTTTGACCAGATTCAGGAAGCACACACCATTATGGATACAGGCGAGCATATTGGTAAAGTTGTGGTGCAAATCATCTAATTTTTCTCCCATTAAATAAGATAAGCCAACGAATGTTGGCTTTTATTTTGCATAAAAGAAGATAAGTAATTCAAATTAATTTATTGAAAAAACAGTGATGATATTTTAAAGAATGGTAAAAAGTGTCAAACATTTGACACAACCTGTCAAAACCAAGGAGTAAATTAGCACTTAGATTAATCTGACCAAATTGTTTGGTTTTGATTGAAAATTCATGCAATAGAGGGAATGTATTATGAAAATAGTGTCAGCTCCATATACTCATGCCCACAGCTTCCGTGCCTTAAAGCGCCTGCATAAAGCAATTATTCGTAATCAGGTATTACCTTGCAATCTGCATAAGCTTTATCAAGCCATGCTTCATTTAGAGCGTTATGTCGAACGGCTCAATCGTAAACGTTCTAAAAACCGTGCTACAAGTCGCATTAAAGCGTAATTTGAGCATTGACTATTAGTCTTAAGTTGAAGTGAATATTTGAAATTTAGTTTTTATTTGGCTGTATAATTTTTTTCATAATTTAAAAATTTTAAGCATTTTATGCACTGTGCTGTAAAAGCGCAAAGAGGGTATCTATGAAGGGCAATGCGTCAACGCATGAGCGCCTTGCAGAACGTTTGGCAAGTATTTTAACCAAACTAAATATAGGGCATCAGTTGAGTGTACAGGAGCTGGCGCGTGAGTTTCAGGTCAGTACCCGAACCATTGAACGTGATTTTGATCGACTAAATTCTTATCTTCCTTTAATACAGGATGCAAAAACCAAAAAATTCTATCTGGAATCTTCTTATCTCGGGCGTTTCAAATTACAGGATATTAAAAATTTCGCGCAATTGTCGGGAATTAATGATTTGTATCCTTCTTTGGATATTTCATTTTTAAGGGAGTTATTTGATAACCGCGCCAGCCTAGTCTTTTCTGCCAAAGGCTACAATTTTGAAGATGCGACGCAGTATGCTGAACACTTTAAGACACTGACTGGCAGTATTCAAAAAAGACAGCAAATCGCGTTGTTTTACAGAGGTCAAATTCGGGTTGTAAAGCCTTATCGGTTGATTCATCACATGGGCAACTGGTATTTGGCGGCTGTACGCAAGCAGGAGTTGCGGGTTTATCGTCTTGGTCGTATTGAAAAAATTATCTGCAGTCGTCGACTTTTACAGTTTGAACATGATCAGGCTGTTCTGCAGCAATTAAAAGATGAAGACGGTATTTGGTTTCAGCACGAAAAACAGGAAGTGATTTTATCTGTACATCCTGATGTCGCAATTTATTTTAAGCAACGCAGAATTTTCCCCGAACAAGCAATTTTAAATGAATCGGAAACAGGAGAATTGGTAATTTCATGTCAGATTCGGCATCAGAAACAGTTGAATCCATTGGTACGTTACTGGATTCCTTATTTGAAAATTCTCAAGCCGGCACATTTACAGCAGGAGTTGGATGATAGCTTGCAAGACTATTTGAAAGAAGTTCAGTAATAAGTAATGGCCAAAATGAAATAGCGAGAAGTCTGGAAGAAATTCCAGACATAAAAAAACCAGCATTAAGCTGGGTTTTTTATTGCACCATTTTAAGAAGTATTAAAATGGTGCCCGAGGCCAGACTCGAACTGGCACGCTTTGTGGGCGGGGGATTTTAAATCCCCTGTGTCTACCGATTTCACCACTCGGGCATTTTTAACAAGATTGGAGGCGGAGGTCGGAATCGAACCGGCGTACACGGAGTTGCAGTCCGCTGCATGACCACTCTGCCACCCCGCCATCTCTTGTTGCTGCGTATATTATCAAGCCCTGAAAAAAAAACAATAGTAGATTTATGCAGATGTGCAGAAAAGCAGCACATAACGGAAAATATTTAAAATATTCATGTAGAATGTGCGAAATTGATTCATATCAACACTTGGGAGAAGTGCCGTGGCATTAGTTCTAGATGGTCGTGCATTGGCGAAGCAAATTGAAGCTGACTTGTTTACTCGCGTAGAAGCGCTGAAAGCAAAATCAGGTCGTACTCCAATTCTTGCGACGATTTTGGTAGGTGATGATGGTGCATCTGCAACTTACGTGCGTATGAAAGGCAATGCTTGCCGTCGTGTCGGTATGGATTCGTTAAAAGTTGAGCTTCCAAAGGAAACTACAACTGAAGAATTACTTGCTGAAATTGAAAAATTAAACGCAAATCCTGATGTGCACGGTATTCTGTTGCAACACCCAGTACCAGCTCAAATTGATGAGCGTGCATGTTTTGATGCAATCTCGCTTGCGAAAGATGTTGATGGCGTAACTTGCCTTGGTTATGGTCGTATGGCAATGGGTGAAGTTGCGTATGGTTCTGCTACACCTGCAGGTATCATGACCATTCTGAAAGAAAATAACATCGAAATTGCAGGCAAACACGCAGTTGTTGTTGGTCGTTCTGCAATTTTGGGTAAACCAATGGCTGCAATGCTGCTTGAAGCGAATGCCACTGTGACGATCTGTCACTCACGTACTCAAGATTTGGCGAGCTTTGTTAAACAAGCGGACATTATCGTGGGTGCGGTAGGTAAGGCTGAATTGATCCAAAAAGACTGGATTAAACAAGGTGCCGTGGTTGTGGATGCTGGCTTCCATCCACGTGATGGCGGTGGTGTAGGTGACATCCAACTTGTAGGTATTGAAGAAGTTGCTTCTGCGTATACACCAGTTCCGGGTGGTGTAGGTCCAATGACCATTACCACGTTAATTCGTCAAACGGTAGAAGCTGCTGAAAAAGCTTTGGGTTAATTTAATCCTCCCTAACCCTCCTTTTTCAAAGGAGGGAATTTACATCTAAAATCCTATTGTTTAGTAGTAGGTTTCCCCTCTTTTTTAAAGAGGGGTTAGGGGAGATTCCTTTAAGATATAAATACCAATTAAAAGAATTCCAATGAGCTGTACGTTCCAATTCCCCAAAGCCCCAGAACATCTTATCCAAGCCTTGAATAAGGTGATCCCCGGTTGTGAGTTGATGGCGCAGCAATTGCCTGAAACACCGATTTCACTTTGGCTGATTCCACCGGTATTTCCTACCGATCGCTTGGATGATGAAGTGATTCGTCGTATCTGGAACGATACACCGTACTGGATCTTTTGTTGGGCATCTGGGCTTGCGATGGCGCAGTGGTTGCTTGCAGAGCCGTATCACGTCAAAGACAAGGTGGTGCTCGACTTTGGTGCTGGATCGGGCGTAGTGGCGATTGCTGCTAAAATGGCAGGGGCTAAACGTGTTATTTGTTGTGACATAGATCCAATCAGTTTGGATTCATGCCGTGCCAATGCTGAATTGAATGATGTGGAACTGGAATATCTGGATGATTTGTATAAAGCAGAGCAAGTCGATGTGCTGTTAGCAGCGGATGTTTTATATGATCAATGCAACCGTTTTTTTCTGGATGAATTTTTAAAATTCGCCCCAGAAGTATGGGTTGCAGATAGTCGGGTGAAAAACTTTAGTCATCCTGAATATCAAAAACTAGATGAATGGAGTGCCACGACTTGGCCAGATCTGGATGAATCTAAAGAATTTCGTAATGTCAGTTTTTATAAGACGCTGTAAACAGCGTCTTTTTTATTTAACAAGCCATTTAAAGCGATTAAGAGCAAGTGTAACGAACCACGCTCAATGTGCTTGGATGAGTAGCATCTAAAGTGTTACGAGTTGCCATGTCTTCACTATTGTGTAGGTCAGGGGTGTTGCTTAAGCTCACACTGGTGCGACTTTGACCCAATTGACGACCATATTGTGGAGTTTGTATTGCGGGATTGGCAATTTCACTAATGCTTAAAATATCTATTTTGTATTGTTTATTTGAACCCAATACTTTTTGACAAGCACGTTGTAATTTTCTCTCATCCACTTGTTGGTTTTTGCGACCTGACAAAGTATAAGCCAGGGTTGCACGGCCATTAGACTGACTTTCAATCTGATATCCGACATTACCATTATATGGACGTGGTGTGCTTTGACACGCAGCAAGTCCAAGCGCCATAAAACCTAAGCCAAGCAATTTATATGTATTGTTCATCTTCAAAAGTTCCAAGCGTTATTATTCTATTGAGTATGCCATAAGCCTGCTTTTTTAACGATGTGATCAAGACGTATATCCAATAAAAAAGCTTTCCAATTGTGACAACTTGAAAAGCTTTTTAGATGAATAATCAACTAAATACGCTGGGTTCAGTCATCGCTAATCATGCTGTGTTTTTTTGGTGTCTTTCATAAAAATATAAGTAATTAGAGACAAGCCAGTCATGAAAGTAATGTAATAGAAGCAGTAGTTTTCATGACCTGCATTTTTAAAGCTCAGGGCAACCAGTTCTGCTGTACCACCAAATAAAGTATTGGCAGTTGCAGTGGTTTTTTCAAAACTGGAAGTATTGACCAGATATTTTTGCAAATAGGTCGTAAATGTACTAAAAGCAAGCGTACCGCCGGCAGTCAACATGATCACAGTAAAGGCTTGTTTGGGATATTGAGTAAATAAAGCCAGTGCACCTGATTGAGACCCACCATTTTTTGCTTCTTCATGTGACTTTAGCTTAGGCATCGTTTTGATTTTAAAAGTTTAGTACATTTACCTCATTATTTTTATTCAATAGAACAGGCAAATAAAAAAGCCTCTGATGTAGAAAGGCTTTTAAAAATGACTTTGGATTAGTGTTCTTTAATTTCTGAGTGGTGCTTGGTATCTTTCATAAAGATATAAACAATCAATGAGATAAAAATTAAGATAGTGACGTAAATAAAGAACCAAGACTCATGTCCAGCTTGCTTAAAACTCAGCGCGAAAAACTCTGCTGTGCCACCAAATAGCGTATTGGCAAGTGCATAAGGAAGTGCGACACCGAGTGCACGGATATGTGCAGGGAAAAGCTCGGCTTTAACCACAGCATTAATTGAAGTATAGCCTGTGACAATCACCAATCCGGCTAAACAGATCCAGAATGCGGACCAGTAGTCTTGGGTTTGTCCTAATTTATCAAACATGAAATAGGTAAATAATACGCCCAAAACCCCGAAGGAAATCATTAACGGTTTGCGTCCGATTTTATCCGACAAAGCACCTGCAAATGGCTGTAAACACATGAAAATAAATAGCGCCAGAGTGGTAATTTGCGTGGCTTCAGGTTTGCTAAATCCAGAGGTATTAACTAAATATTTTTGCAGGTAAGTGGTGTAGGTATAGAAGGCCACCGTGCCCCCAGCGGTTAAAAACAACACTGTAAATGCCTGTTTGGGATAATGTTTGAACAGCGCAAACATACTCGATTCAGGCTGGCTTTTATCTTGTTGTGCATTTTTAAAAGATTGGGTTTCGAGCAGACCACGTCGAATATAGAACACGACTATGGCCAAGCAAGCACCGATAAAGAATGGAATGCGCCAACCCCAATCATGCAGTTGTTCTTCAGTCAGTACGAACTGCAAAATGAGTAGGACGCAGAGTGCGGTAAGCTGACCTGCAATTAAAGTAACGTACTGAAAACTGGAAAAGAACCCGCGTCGGTTTTTTTCTGCCATTTCACTTAAATAGGTGGCACTGGCACCATATTCTCCACCGACACTTAAGCCCTGAATGAGTCGGGCGACCACTAAAATAATGGGCGCAAAGATTCCGATTTGGTCATGCGTTGGGGATACTGCAATCATCAGAGAACCAATACACATTAAAGTCACAGAAAGAGTGAGACCTGATTTGCGTCCTTTTTTGTCCGAGTAAATACCCATGATCCAGGCACCAATCGGACGCATTAAAAAACCGACTGCGAAAATGGCAGCAGCTTGGAGCAATTGTGCAGTTTGACTGCCTTTGGGGAAGAATGAATGGGCAAAATATAATGTAAATGCGGCATACACATACCAGTCATACCACTCCACAAGATTACCCGCTGAGCCACCCAGAATGGATTTAACCCGTGTTTTGGTATCCAGATTTACTGGAGGAACGTTTTGTTCAATCATTTGACCAAGTCCATTTTGGTATTGTTTTTAAGATGTTAAACCTATTGTTTTAACGGTATAAGCGTAGCAGTTTCTAGTTTTGTATAAAAAATGTTCTAACTCTAAGTGTTTGAAAGTGAAGTAGTTGAAAGACATAGTGAGATTGATGATTTATATGTGTTGTTTATTTTTGCTGTGATAGCCCCATTATTATTTTATATTCATCCCGTTGACTCATGATTTCCAAGTGTCATTTCACTTTAAATGGTGTTAAGTTTCCTAGAACAATAAGAAATTTAAGTCAGCTGTTTTAATAAAATTAGAGGAGGTGAACATGCAAGTGAGTCATCCGGTCTATGATGTAGTGGTGGTTGGTGGAGGCATCAATGGTGTCGGTATTGCGGTCGATGCTGTAGGGCGAGGGTTGTCTGTCTTTTTATGTGAAAAGGATGATTTAGCCAGGCATACTTCTTCTGCAAGCAGCAAGCTTATACATGGTGGTTTGCGTTATCTTGAACATAAAGAGTTTCGTTTGGTTCATGAAGCGCTGGTTGAGCGCGAAGTTTTATTAGCCAAAGCACCGCATATTATTCGTCCCTTGCGTTTTATCATGCCTCATCAGCCGAATTTACGGCCTGCATGGCTGATTCGGACCGGTTTATTTGTTTATGATCATTTGGGTAAACGAGAAAAATTAGCAGGCTCAAAGCACATTAATTTTGATCCAGCAACCAGCCCTTTAAAAGAAGAGATAACGCAGGGTTTTGAATATTCAGACTGTGCTGTGGATGATGCGCGTTTGGTGGTTTTAAATGCGATGCAAGCACATGAACTGGGTGCGCATATTGTTACTCAAACGCGATGTACATCTGCATACCGTGAAAATGGATTGTGGAATATTCATCTGGAAAATGCACAAGGTACTTATCAAGTTCAAGCCAAAACATTGGTGAATGCTGCAGGACCGTGGGTCGCGCA
This sequence comes from Acinetobacter sp. ANC 5414, assembly GCF_013004295.1. Taxonomy (NCBI): domain Bacteria; kingdom Pseudomonadati; phylum Pseudomonadota; class Gammaproteobacteria; order Moraxellales; family Moraxellaceae; genus Acinetobacter; species Acinetobacter sp. ANC 5414. Next base: position 23,745 of record NZ_JABERM010000001.1, on the reverse strand, counting down.
ATTTATTCAACAGAATTTAAAACAAAAATCACCTCATGGGCTTCGACTCGTTCAAGGCAGTCATATTATTGTGCCCAGAATATATGAAGGCGATAAAGCCTTTATTCTTCAAAATGATGATCAGCGGATTGTTTTTGCGATCCCTTATCTGGATCAATACAGCTTAATTGGTACCACAGATCATGAATACCAAGGTGATTTAGATCGGGTCAAAATTACCCAGCCTGAAATTGATTATTTGCTGGATGTTTATAATGATCATTTTAAGCATCAGTTAACTCCTGAAGATATTTTATATACCTATTCGGGTGTCCGGTCTTTATGTGATGATGAGTCAAATAATCCCTCTGCAATTACACGCGACTATACTTTGGCCATCTCTCATGAGCAGAAAAATGATGCGCCGTTGCTTTCGGTATTTGGCGGAAAGCTGACGACTTATCGAAAGTTAGCGGAATCTGCAATGGTGCATTTGCAACCTTTCTTTGTGACAATGAAAAAGCCCTGGACTGAAAAAGCATTATTACCTGGCGCAGAAAACCTGGTTTCGATTGAGCGATTAATTCAGGAAATTATGCAAACTGTTCAAGATGTGTCATTGCAATTGGCTTCGCGCTGGGCGCATGCTTATGGTTCACGGGTATGGAAATTTATAAACGGTATTATAGCGATGGATGAACTTGGCGAAGACTTTGGACATGGCTTATTTGCAAAAGAGGTCGATTATCTTGTAGATCAAGAGTGGGCCAGAACAAGCCAAGATATTTTATGGCGCAGAACCAAGCTAGGCTATCAATTTGCGGATGATGAAATTCAGTTATTAGACCAATATCTTGCGAAGTTACTTGTTAAGAGATCACAGGATAGTGCAGCTTAAATTTTTTAAACATGAAATAAAAGACCGTCTTAACGGTCTTTTATTTGAGTCAAATTGCAGTGTTGATCTTCAATTAAATTTTTAGTTCAGACTTCGTTTAACTTTCTGTTTTGAATTGTTTTAACTTTCAACGCCGCCCAACCTTGTACAATCTACAGGCCTATTCCATTTAACTGCGCTGCCCGAAACCACTGGACGTACCATGCGCCAAGGCCAGAAACTGAATCTTTGGCTAGCATTATAATTGATTACCACATTGCCACCGACTTGATGTGCAGGCTCTGCAAAGCGTGAATGTTTTTAACATAAAATTTCCTGTTTTTATTATATAAAAAAAGGCCACCGAAGTGACCTTTTTTTAATTAATTCAATAAATTAAGCAGATTTTTTAACAGCTTCTAAAAGTTCGTTTTGACGTGCTTTAAGTGCTGCTGGTAAGCGATCACCAAGTTTGTTGAATAACTCAGAGTGGCTTTCAAGTTCTTTGATCCATTGATCTTTGTCTTGAGAAGTTACAAGGTCAAACTGTTCTTTAGTGAAGTCTGAACCATTCCAGTTCAATTGTTCATAAGTAGGAACTAGACCGATTGGAGTTTCAGTCGCTTCAGCGCGGCCTTCACAACGATCAATCATCCATTCAAGAACACGCATGTTTTGACCGAAACCAGGCCATACGAAGTTGCCTTCAGCATCACGGCGGAACCAGTTTACGTTAAAGATCTTAGGAAGTTTGTTGCCAGCAGCTTCAGCTTTAACCGCTACTTGTTCACCCATTTCTAACCAGTGAGAGAAGTAGTCAGCCATGTTGTAGCCCGTGAATGGAAGCATCGCAAACGGATCGCGACGAACCACGCCTTGTTGACCAACAGCGGCAGCAGTGGTTTCAGAACCCATAGTTGCTGCTTTATAAACACCATCAACCCAGTTCAATGCTTCAGAAACTAGAGGCACTGTATCTGCACGACGACCACCGAAGATGAACGCAGAGATTGGCACGCCCGCTGGATTTTCCCAGTCAGCATCAATAGAAGGGCATTGACCCGCAGCAACTGTGAAACGCGCATTTGGATGTGCAGCTTTTTCACCAGCGACGTGTGGCTGACCTTTCCAGTTAGTCAGGTTAGCAGGCGCTTCTTTAGTCAGACCTTCCCACCATACTTCACCGTTGTCAGTTACGGCAACGTTGGTGTAAATCACGTCGTGGCTTAAAGTCGCCATACAGTTCGGGTTAGTTTTGGTATTGGTACCAGGTGCTACACCGAAGAAACCAGCTTCTGGGTTGATTGCATATAAGCGACCGTCTTCACCTGGTTTGATCCAGGCAATATCGTCACCTACAGTTTCAATTTTCCAGCCTTCATAACCCGCTGGAGGAATCAACATCGCGAAGTTGGTTTTACCACAAGCAGAAGGGAATGCAGCTGCGATGTAGTGTTTTTCGCCTTGAGGGTTAGTTACGCCAAGGATTAGCATGTGTTCAGCTAACCAGCCTTGTTGACGACCCATAGAAGAGGCAATACGTAAAGCCAAGCATTTTTTACCAAGCAATGCGTTACCGCCATAACCAGAACCGAATGACCAGATTTCACGAGTTTCTGGATAATGCACGATGTATTTTTCTGGGTTGCAAGGCCAGACAACGTCTTTTTGACCTTCTTCAAGCGGAGCGCCTACAGTGTGCACACATGGTACGAATTCGCCATCAGTACCAAGCACATCGTAAACAGCTTTACCCATACGCGCCATTTTAGCCATGCTTACAGCCACGTAAGGAGAGTCGGTTAACTCAATACCGATCTGAGCAATATGAGAACCTAAAGGACCCATAGAGAAAGGAACAACGTACATAGTACGTCCTTTCATGCAACCATCAAACAAACCGTTTAGGCGAGCGCGCATTTCAGCTGGAGCTTCCCAGTTGTTTGTTGCACCTGCGTCTTCTTGTTTTTCTGAACAGATAAATGTGCGACCTTCAACACGAGCAACGTCAGAAGGATCTGAGTTCGCAAGGTACGAACCAGGGTGTTTTTCTGGGTTAAGTGCTTGCATAGTGCCGTTAGCGATCATCAGATCAACAAGACGTTGATATTCTTCTGCGCTACCGTCACACCATTCAATTTTTGCCGGTTTGGTTAATTTAGCAATCTCTTCAACCCATGCAATAAGCTTAGGGTGACGAACGAATTCTGGTGCGTTCACTTTGGTCATGGTGAGGCCTATCTCAAATGTGTACAATTATGTGTACAAATAATAATCAGAATGAAGGGATACAACATTCCAATTTAAGTATAAAAAAAAGTGGCTGTATTAAAGCATAAAATCATCAAAAAAATAAGACTAAAGAAGTATGGGGAATAGGTTGGCAGATTATGTTTGTTCTTATTTAATGTTTATTAAAACAATAGCTTACGAGTTTTTTATTGCCTTGTTTTTGATATTTTTAATTGTTATGAGTATTATTTATTTTAATTATGTTTTTTAAAAACAGTAGTTTAGTATTATTTTTTTCATGAGGGTTATTATTGATTAAATAAATGGTGGTAATTCGAATTTTACATAAACAGGCTTTTAATTGCCGATAAATTGGACAAAATTAGAGCAATTACTTCAAAAAAGTATAGAAAATGTCAGAACCCTTAAAGCCATTGTCTCTTATTTATAATGAAAAGTCAGGATTCCATGCTGCAAATAAAGATGAAGTCTATGAACAACTTATGGCATGTTTAACGGCTTATGGCTATGAAATTCAAGCTTTTGAAATTGGTGCAGAAGCAAATTTTGATCATTTGATGAAGAAAATAATTTCACGTCATCAACAGGCGAGTGAAGTGGGTGTGGTCGTTGCGGCGGGTGGTGATGGAACCTTGAATGCTGTTGCGGCACAACTCATGGGAACGGATATCCCCATGGGAATTTTTCCACTGGGAACCTTTAATTATGTAGCGCGACTACTCAATATTCCCCTGGATCTATTAAAAGCTGCTGAAACCATTGCTAAAGGCAAGATCCGCGAAGTGCATGTTGCACAAATCAATGATCATATTTATTTAAATAATGCCAGTTTGGGCTTATATCCTTTATTTATTCAAAGACGTGAATTATACAACCAGCGTTTTGGTCGTTTTCCTTTCAATGCCTATACCTCGGGTTTGGATGTGCTGATTCGCGATCGTAAAGAGCTGAAACTTGAAGTGGAGGTGGATGGGAGAAAATATCCGCTGAAAACACCCTTAATTTTCTTTGGTAATAATCAGTTGCAACTGGCAGAGATGAATTTGCGTATTGCGGAATCTGCTGCAAAAGGCAAGGTGGCGGGTGTGGTGGTCGCCAAAAGCGATAAACGTACCTTGTTTAAAATGTTATGGCAATTGATGAGAGGGAACTTGGATCAAGCACCCGATGTGTATAGCTTTTCTGCGGATGAAGTCAAAATTTATTCAAAACGAAAAAAACTAACTGTGGCTTTAGATGGTGAAATTGTTGAAATGCAGCCGCCGCTTAAAATTTCAGTGCGTAAAAATGCATTAAAAATAATGGTTCCTGATGATTTTGCACCTGTCTGATTTACATTTTGGTACAGAAAAAACCGCCTGTATGGCGGCAATTCGTCTCTTTTGCCAAGCGCAACCTCTTGAAGCTGTGGTGGTGAGTGGCGATTTAACCCAGCGAGCGCGTTATACGCAGTTTTATGACTGCAAACAGTTTTTGGAAAGTCTAAATCTTCCATATCTGGTAGTACCAGGTAATCACGATATTCCGTTGTATCATGTGTGGAACCGCATCTTTAGTCCATTTACCCGCTATAAATTGTTCTTTGGCCACATGGAAAATATCTTAGAAACTGCACATTTTTATATTATTGGAGTGAACAGTATTCGAAGACGTTATCACACCCGCGGACATATCTCTTTGGAACAAATCCAGCAAATTGACCAGTCGTTAATGATCGCTCCAGCACATAAAATAAAACTGATTGTTGCGCATCAGCCTTTTTATACTCCACCGAATGATCCGCATGGGGTAAAAGACTGTCCAATGTTGGGACGTATGGCTTTAGAGTCTTGGAGCCAAAGCGGTTTAAATGGTTTATTACATGGACATCTGCATCAATCGGCGGTGTATGACTTAAACCAGATTTATCGTTTAGGTGCAGTACATCCTGTACTGGATATACATGCCGGTACAGCGACTTCTTACCGGTTACATCGTGGCTTGCCAAATAGTTTCAATGTCATTCAGGCAAATGCAGATGTGCAGCATTATTATTTTGATGAGCAACAAAAAGAATTTGTATTAGATGAACAAAATGCTGAATAAATGAAGAAATATTGAGAGTTGAATAAAAAAAATACAAAAAACAGCATTTTTTTTTATTTGCCCCCTTGAAGCGTTTTTTTCCATCCCCACAAAAGTGACATCGAAATTATTTTGATGATGACCGATGGAATAACAAAGTCATCATTACTTCACTATAAAAGACTTAGTCTGATGGAGTTTCCAATGAGCAACATTCGTCCATTACATGATCGCGTAGTTATTCGTCGTGTTGAAGAAGAAACTAAAACTGCTGGTGGTATTTTACTTCCAGGTTCTGCTGCTGAAAAACCGGCTCAAGGTGAAATCATTGCAGTAGGTAATGGTCAGATTACTGACAATGGCGTACGTGCTTTAGACGTTAAAGTCGGCGACAAAGTATTGTTCGGTACTTACGCAGGTACAACTGTAAAAGTACAAGGCGAAGAACTTCTTATTATGAAAGAGTCTGACATTTTAGCCGTCTTAGAAGGCTAATTCAGACCTGTTCCATTCAATCAAATTTTTGAAAATTAAAATATTTGGAGTAAAGCATGTCAGCTAAAGAAGTAAAATTTGGTGATTCAGCGCGCAGCAAAATGATTGCAGGCGTAAACGTACTTGCAGATGCGGTAAAAGTAACTTTAGGTCCTAAAGGTCGTAACGTGGTTATCGACCGTTCTTTCGGTTCACCACACATCACTAAAGATGGTGTAACGGTTGCCAAAGAAATTTATCTAAAAGATAAATTCGAAAACATGGGTGCGCAACTGGTTCGCGAAGTATCTTCAAAAACCAATGACATCGCAGGTGACGGTACAACAACTGCAACTGTACTTGCTCAAGCAATTTTGAACGAAGGGATCAAATCAGTCACTGCGGGTATGAACCCAATGGATTTGAAACGTGGTATCGACCTTGCAGTTCGCGCTGTAGTTGAAAATATTAAAGCCACTGCTAAACCTGCTTCTGATACTAAAGCGATTGAACAAGTCGGTTCGATCTCTGCGAACTCTGACACCACTGTCGGTAAACTTATTGCACAAGCAATGGAACGCGTGGGTAAAGAAGGCGTAATCACTGTTGAAGAAGGTTCAGGCTTTGAAGATTCGCTTGACGTTGTTGAAGGTATGCAATTTGATCGCGGTTATATCAGCCCGTACTTTGCAAACAAACAAGATACTTTAACTGCTGAACTTGAAAATCCGTTCATTCTTCTCGTTGACAAGAAAATTGGCAACATCCGTGAATTGATCAGTGTATTAGAAGCGGTTGCTAAAACAGGTAAGCCACTGCTTATCATCGCTGAAGATGTTGAAGGCGAAGCGTTGGCAACTCTTGTAGTAAACAACATGCGCGGTATTATCAAAGTGTGTGCTGTTAAAGCCCCTGGTTTTGGTGACCGTCGTAAAGCAATGCTACAAGACATCGCAATCTTGACTGGCGGTACTGTAATTTCTGAAGAAATTGGCATGTCACTTGAGCAAACAACTTTGGAACATTTAGGTACAGCGCATAAAGTAACTGTTTCTAAAGAAAATACTGTTCTTGTTGATGGTGCAGGTGATGCGGCTCAAATCGCAGATCGCGTTCAACAAATTCGTGCTCAAATTGAAGAATCTACGTCTGAATACGACAAAGAAAAACTTCAAGAACGTGTTGCTAAATTAGCAGGCGGTGTTGCAGTGATTAAAATCGGTGCTGCAACTGAAATTGAAATGAAAGAGAAAAAAGACCGTGTTGACGATGCGCTTCATGCGACTCGCGCTGCAGTTGAAGAAGGTGTTGTTGCAGGTGGTGGTGTTGCGCTAGTACGTGCAGCTAAAGCACTTGATGGTGTGGTTGGTACAAACGATGATCAAAATGTAGGTATTAACATTTTACGTCGTGCAATCGAAGCGCCGCTTCGTCAAATCGTTGCAAACGCAGGTGATGAACCATCTGTCGTGATCAACGCTGTTAAAAATGGCGAAGGTAACTTCGGTTATAACGCTGCGACTGGCGAATATGGCGACATGCTTGAAATGGGTATCCTTGACCCAGCAAAAGTAACGCGTTCTGCACTTGAGCACGCTGCTTCTGTTGCTGCATTGATGCTTACAACTGAATGCATGATCACTGATATTCCAGAAGACAAACCTGCAATGCCTGATATGGGCGGCATGGGTGGTATGGGCGGTATGATGTAATTCATACTGATCATCCGATCTGAAAAAATCCCCGCATTTGCGGGGATTTTTTTATCAATATTCAAATTATTTAATTTTAATATAAGCAGCCTGATAGGTTTCAGGATAAATAAATGAGACCAGTTCATGTTGGGTTTTATTGGGTTTAACAGGAGAGAGTGGATCATTTTCAATGATAGAAATATGTTCATTATTCTTAGCATCCACTAAAACAATATCGCTGTCGCGTAATTTAAGCGGTCGATCTGAATGGTTATTAATTTCAAAAAAATAGGTCAATTTTGTACTTTCAATGCCATTAGATTCTATTTTTTCTGATTTAAATAAATCAGCCTGAATATCTACATATTTGAGTGCATTATTCACTTCAATATTTTGCACTTGTGGAATTTGATATTTTTCAAAATCTTTGAATTGGGTTTTATTTTGATCCAGGGGTTCTATTGAATGATCATGCAAAGAAAAATAACGATTTTGTTTGGTTTTATCGTCAATGAATTGCAATAAATTTGAATTTTGCTCATCGAAAGTGAATATGCCCGAAGACTCTTTTTGTTTAATCTTTTGCTTAAAGAAATTCATTTCCTTTAGGGTATAAGTCTTGTTTTGATGAAGTTGGAGAGAAACAAGTTTCTTTTCACAAGCATCACAGGGAATAAATGCTTTGTAATGACCAACCCAAGCGAGAGTTTGAACCTGTATCGGTTTTGAAGGCTGCTCAGGTGGATTAACTTTTTCATTCAAGGATGATGTACTTGTATTATCGCAGCCACTTGAAAGTAACAGGGCAAAAAAACTAAGTGTAATCATCGTTTGTTTCATAATGATCTTTTAATGAGAAAGATATTTTTCTAACCATAAGCATAACCGGATGATCTCGCTAGTATGAAGTCGCCAAATAAATCATTTATTTGTAGCAAATCGTGACGACTATGCAAAATGGAGGGGTTAAAAAATCCATATTTCAGGCTTTTTATGCAGGGGAGTAGAGGAGCTCAATTAATTAAGATCTTTTTGTAATTTATAATTAAGTTTTGAATCCATGGGTTTTCCTGTATTCATATCGCGCGCTTCTACAAAATTTTCACCGATAAAAAAATTACGATTTTCACCGGCTTTATCTAAGCGAATAACCGATGGATTATCCGGATCGAAGCTAAAAATGCCTTTCACCTTAAATTCATTGCCTTTTCCTTTACCCAAATATTCTTGTGTTAATTCATAAGTTTTATCTGCTTTTAACTCAAGTTCTGTTTCAATGCCTTCACAATCGGCACAGGGAAAAACACCTTTATATTTACCTGCCCAATCCAGTGAAGTTTCTGCAGTATCACCCATTGGGGTTGCAGGTTGAGTATTGATGGGCTGCATAGTTTGAGTGGCAGTATTTTTAGGTGCTTGATTAGTTTCATGCGTATCGGTATTCGGCTTGCTACATGCAGCTAAAGCGATGGTGCTCAGGGAGAGGATTAATATTGTTTTTTGCACGATTTAGTTCCTTTTATAGGGCAATGCAACTTTTAAAATTACGTAGAAAAGGAGGTTAATTAAAGAGCGATATTGTTTGTGCTTTGTTATTGCTTGCATTGGTTTTGAGGATAGATATTGCTGTTTTTATTTAACTTTTACTGTGTAAATTCAATTCCTGCCTAAGAAAGTAATAAATTTTTTTTGCGGTATATAAAGGTAAAAATAAATGTATATTTCATTTAAATTCTAAGTTATACATTTATATATTAATTGGATATTAATTGTTCATATTGAGCTATCTTATTTCAGTGACCTTGTTAAAATCTGCGCAATTTATTAGGTTGCGGTGTTTTTGTGTTCGAAAAGTTAGCTGAACAAAGTTTAAAAATGATGGGCTGGGAAATTGATAATCATTGGCCACTTGATCTGGATCAGTGCGTGATGATTGCTGCACCACACACCAGTAATTGGGATGCTTTATATGCCCGTTTAGCCCTAAAAGCTTTAGGGGTGAATGTCCGTTTAACCATTAAAGACAGTTATATGAAGCTTCCATTTGGGCCATTTGTACGTGCTTTGGGTGGCATCGGCATTGACCGTACACCAAAAGCAGAAGGGGAGCCGCGCCCAAGTATGGTTCAGGTGATGACCGATTTATTCAAAGACCATCCAAAGTTAGTGATGCTGGTGACACCTGAAGCAACACGTGCAAAGCAAGAACAATGGAAAACCGGATTTTATCATGTGGCAACGGGTGCAGGTGTTCCTATTGCTTTGGCCTATATGGATTATGCCAAGAAAAAAACCGGTGTAGGGAAAATTGTATATCCTACAGGGGATTATGAAAAGGATATGGCCGAAATCATGGATTTCTATTCACAAATTAATGCGAAATTTCCAGAAAACTTTAGCGTTGATAAGCGTTATTACACTGAAGCATAGTTTTTAAAAGGACAGGGAACGTATCCTTGTCCTTTTAAAATATCAGTCAGATTTACCAATGATAAAACCATGCCTAGACGTTTCAGTATTCGCCAGTCAGCATGTGATTAAGCACTTTTTAGTGAAGATCAAATCCGTAAGACATTAACTTAACAAGATAAAATAAGTTTATTTATTTGGTGTTGGACTAATGCCACCTAAATGCTGGCAAGCCTCCTGATAAATGGCATATTGTTCCTTAATCACATCGCTTAATGGAACATCAAATAATTCTTCACCCTCTTTATAGCTTTGCACATACGATTCGGCTTTTTGGCGGCTAGAAGCGAGTGATTGTTCGTGAAATGATGTAATGGAACTATGCGTCATTTGTGCACTTTCAATTTTATTGCATTGAAAGTACGCAAGCATTTTTTCGGCATGTTTGACATCGCGAGATGTGCCTAAGCTACAGCCTGTTAGCAGAATCATCCCTGCTAACAAAATCAAGGTTTTCATTTTTAGAAAAACTAGTGGAGAGGATCAGTTATTGTATAAAGTTTTCTTTAACATTCATGGAATGTAGAATATCAATTGCATGTTTTTTGATTAAATGAGATTTATCTTACTTTTTGGATCATCTTTTTAGGGGAGATTATTCCAACTCTCGGCATCTGATTTTTTAAATAATTTTTAAATATTTTCATAATCAATAAATTTAGAGCAGCGTGCTGAAAATTAAAAAACCACCCGATGCAAATAACAGACTTAACACGGTATGTTTAAATTGCCGCTCTGAAATTTTATAAAATAATTTTGCCCCTAAAATGGCAGGGAAACTGACACTGACCAGTAAGAGGGCCATATAAGGTAGCAGTTGTATTTCGAGTGTACCTTGTAGCAAATAGGCCAGTAAAGTGAATAACTGAATAGCAAAATTAAAATGCCGTAAAATATAGCGTTGCTCTTGTTTGGATAGGTTTTTCAGCATGACCCATGCCGAAGGCAGTGAACCACAAAATCCGCCTAAACCACCCAGTATTCCCCCGATAAACCCCACCAGACCATCTGCAAATTTCCCTGATTGCTGCAGTCGTGGAAATTGTGGATTGAAGAACATGATAGGGCACCACAACACTAAAAATAAGCCTAGAACCAATTTAAAAGTATCGGGTTGAATAATATGCAGTAAATACGTGCCTAAAGGAACGCCGATAAGTCCTGCAATTAAATAGGGTAAAACCAGTGATTTATTGAGATGAGGATGCTTTTGTTCATTCGATAATGAAATGATGTGACTCCATACCGAAGCAAATACGACCAAAGGCGCAGCAATTTGCGGAGGTAATACCCACACCCAGAAAGACATGGCAATGAGGGCAAAGGCAAAGCCGGTAAGCCCTTGTACAAAACCTGCGACCATTGCGCCAACAATAAATAACAACCAGATCATAGGAATCAGTACGGATGAAAAGTCAGTAGTATTCAAAAGATAGCGAAAAAAACCAAGCTTATATTTAGCTGTATTTCTGCAAATCTAAGTATAAATCTGCATAAACAAAGACATTAGTGTGTATGGTAATCATTGGACTATGAATAAATAAAAGAATAAATCACTACAAGAATCCAACACGGAATTCCTTCATTCTTCATCAAATTATTTGATACTGAACCTGTACAGTAAGGAGGTGATGGATATGATGAAAAAAGTGATATTACTTTCTGTATTGGCAGTGTCATTAACTGGCTGTGTTGTTGATCCTTGGGATGACGATTATGGTGGTCATCGAGATCGCAACGGACAATATGATCGACAACATGGTGACCGCGATTGGGATAACAAAGACCATCATCATGACAGAAACGATCACGATCGACACTACAATCGTTAACAGGTCTATAAAACAGACCTTAAATTGGCAAACTACATTCGACAAAAAAGGATTCCTGAATGGAATCCTTTTTTATTGCTTCTAATTAAGCCATATTTTTTTGATATAACCCAGCGCGAACGGTTCCGGCTTTGGTCTGTTTAATTTGTTGCCATGAAGATGGAAGTTTGAGCTGGTTTAAATCCCGATCAGCTTCAACATAGATAAAAGCCTTATCCTTAATGAAAGGATCGGCAAGTTGCGCCAGTTCTTCCCATAAATCCAAACTATAAGGTGGATCTAAAAACACCAGATCAAATTGTTCTTTAAGCGTAGGCAAGACTTGTTGAGCTGTGGCAACTTTTAATTTTGCATGTTGACTGGTCACTTTAAGCAATTGCAAATTATCGGTTAAAAATGCAGCTTGGGTTCGATTTGGTTCAATCATCACCACTTGTGACGCGCCACGTGACAAAGCCTCAAAACTTAAGGCACCTGAACCCGCACACAAATCTAGAACATTCGAATTTTGAATGTCCCACATCAACCAGTTGAACAAGGTTTCACGCACACGATCCGGTGTAGGACGTAAACCATCAATACTGGCAAAAGCAAGTTGGCGGCGTTTCCATTCACCACCAATAATGCGGAGTTGATTTTTCATAGATCATTCACTCTCTACGGGTTGTGAACTTGTTGATGGTGCGGTACTTGGCACAGTTTGAGTTGCAGGCTGTGCTGATTGAGGTTGATGGGTCGCGTTAGCATCAGCTGTCACTGGATTAATATCACTTGGCAATTCACCCGGTTTAATGCCTGCAGTCATTAAGCCGCCACTGATTTGATGAGTAGCTGGGCGGATTGGATTCTTTTTACGTGTCAATAACCAATAATCAAACATAGGGCGAGCCAATTGTGCTGCTGAACCACCGTGTTTACCATTTTCCCATACTACGGCAATGGCAATATCCGGATTTTCAGCAGGTGCAAAACCGACAAATAGACCATGGTCAAGTTGACGCTCGGTTAATAATGCTTCGTTATACTTTTTACCTTGGGCAATACTTTTAACCTGTGCTGTCCCGGTTTTTCCTGCAATTTGATACATTGGGGTGCGAATACCGCGACCAGTACCACTTTCGATCACATCCACCATGGCATCGCGCATTTTGATCCAGTCTTCAGGCTGACCGTTAAACTGAATTTTTCCATCGGGTGCATTATGCACTTTATAAGGTTTGGCACCGTGACTTTCACGCAATACGTGGGGAGTAATATGCGAGCCTTGATTTGCCGTAATCGCGGTGGCCATCGCCAGTTGTAATGGGGTAGCAGTAAATGCACCTTGGCCAATACTCACCGAAATGGTTTCACCTTTCATCCATTTACTTTTACGGGTGCGCATTTTCCAGTCCGGATTTGGATATAAACCGGTACTTTCACTCGGTAAATCCACGCCAGTTTTTTCACTAAAACCAAATTGGCGCATCCAGGCATTCATTTTCTCAATGCCCATACGGTAAGACAGGACATAAAAGTAAGTATCACAAGACACCACTTGGGCTTTATGCATATTTACAGCACCGTGACCACTTTTTTTATGGTCACGGAAACGGTGACTGTCACCTGGCAAGGTGAAATAGCCAGGGTCAGAGATGGCCGTCGCCCAGTCGACATAACCATAATGAATGCCTCCTAAACCAAACATTGGTTTAATGGTTGAACCCGGAGGATAAGCCCCTTGCACAGCACGGTTGTAAAGCGGTTGGTCAAGATTGTCCCTGAGTGCACTATAGTCAGTGTTACTAATCCCGGTCACAAATAGATTCGGGTTGAAACTTGGACTTGAAACCAGCGCTAAAATTTCACCTGTTTTGGGATTTAGTGCCACAATTGCACCCCGACGACCAGCGAGCTGTTCTGTCGCAACAACCTGTAAGCCATAATCAATCGACAGGTATAGGTCATTGCCTCGAACGGGATCTTTACGACCTAAATTACGCAGCACATTACCATGTGCATCGGCTTCAACAGATTCATTACCCGGCACACCGTGCAAAAGGTCTTCATAGGATTTTTCGACCCCAATTTTCCCAATCAGGTTGGTTCCTGCATATAAATCTTTATCAATCGATTTTAATTCTTTGTCATTAATCCGACCCACATAACCAATCACATGCGCAAATAATTCACCATGCGGGTAATAGCGAGTCATTTGGGTTTCTATATTGACCCCGGGGAATTGAAACTTCACTTCACTAAATTTGGCGATATCGGTTTCAGTTAAATTTAATTTGAGTGCCACACGCTCGGTTTTTTTTGAGGTTTTAATTCGGCTACTAAAACGCTCTATATCTTCTTGAGTCAACGCTAAAATAGGGATTAAACGTTTAACCGTATCATCAATATCTTTAACATCAGCACGTGAAATTGTCGCTGAAAACACCGGATAATTGTCTGCAAGTAAAACGCCATTACGGTCATAGATATAACCACGTGCAGGCGCTAAGGGTTGCAGTCGAATTCGGTTCTGATCTGAGGCGGTTGAAAACTCGTCGTAATGTGCAATTTGCAAATACGCATAACGGGAAACGAGTAATAAAAGAAAGAATACAACAATCCCGACCGCGATAAACACCCGATTGCGATAAATGCGCTTTTCTTGTTGGACATTTTTTAAAGGAAAGTGCTGCTTCATACGCGATCGACTTACATACAGGAGAGTGGGAAAAACCGGTGGGCTATTCTAACGCATGTCATCATTTTTTGATATTTGTTCAGGTGAACAGATGGACTTGTTTAGCTTAAACTTTGACTTTACAGACATTAAAATTGTAGAGTGCAGTATATAAGAGTTCTGATAATTCTGCTAAAGTCAAAATTGAAAAAAAGGACTGTATTAAAAATAAAATTAAGGACAACCATGAAAATAATCACAAAGGTGTATTCTTTGTTGGCATTTTTTGCGCTAGCAAATGTGGCTCAGGCACAAGACAATCCGTATTTACCAGAAGCGAAATTAACACCCGAAAGTGCAAAAGCATGGAATGTTGGGGCTGGATTTACCCAAGAACTGATTCATATGAATGCCGAATGGGTTAATCCGTATGGCATCGCCTATGCAAAAGCAGGGGTATTCATAGATGATGATTATACAGCTGGCGGTCAGGTCGGATTTCGCTATCCTTATCATCTGACCGGTAAAGATAAAAATGGTTATTATGTCGGGGTTTATGCCGGACATATTGATAGTAAAAGTGTAGACAATGAACTCAAAGCACAGCTTGGTGCTGGCGTAGATTTAGCCTATGTCTTGTTAAGCAAGGAACGGATTAGTAGTTTTAGTATCGGGATTGGTGCGGGTGAAAAGTTAGAAGATAGAAATGGCAATGTGGTCGCTGAAACAGAGCCGAGAATACAATTTTCCTATACTCTAAGTATCGGTTTATAGTGAAAATATTTAGTTTTATACGATTTAGTATTTGGTGATTAAAAATTAAAATGGATATTATGCATGCTTGAGTACGTCAACGAATTGTGGCAAACCTTCTTGAAACGCCCAGATTTCTGGGCAGTACTTAGCATTATTCCTGTTACTGCTTTTGTCACTTGGGCGCATGTGTGGATGGCGCTTAAAATGGTCTTTTATCCGATTACTTTCTGGGGATTCCATTTAGGTCCATTACCGGTTGGCTGGCAGGGCATTGTGCCACGTAAAGCCGGCCGTATTTCAGGAATTATTACCGATAATACCCTGTCAAAACTGGGTTCATTGCGTGAATTCCTGGATGCGATGGATCCGGAAGATATGGCCCGGATCATTGGTGAGCAGGTCGGTTTTGAACTGGAACATCTGATCGATGAGATGATGATGGAACGGAATGCAGTGCTGTGGGAAAATTTACCTTATTCGATTAAGCGCCGTATTTATGCTCAAGCACATAAACAGCTGCCAGGTATCTTAAGAGAACTTGTGACCGAACTGACTATGAACGTCGAGTCACTTGTGGATATGCGTGAAATGGTGGTTCGCCAAATGGAAGGTGATCGCCGTTTAATGGTCAATATGTTTCTTAAAGTGGGTCAAAAAGAAATCAACTTTATTTGGCATATTAGCGCGTTAATCGGGATGTTCTTTGGTATCTTCCAGATGATTGTTTGGTTCGTTGTACCCTGGCATTGGACGGTTCCTTTCTGGGCAGCGGTTTGGGGTTTTCTGACCAACTGGATTGCGATCTGGATGGTGTTTAATCCTCTGGAACCCCACTATGTAAGTTATCCGCAGTTCTTTGAATTAACTAAAAATCGTAAATTCCCTTGGGTAAAGCCGGTGATTCCACGTATGGGTACCTATAATATTCAAGGGGCATTTATGAAACGCCAGGAAGAAGTGTCGGACGTTTTTGCCCGAGTAGTCACAGAAGACCTGATTACCTTAAAATCGATCATGACGGAGATGATGTATGGTGGGAAGAAAAACAAAACTCGCCGTATCGTTAAACGTCATATTAATGAAATTATGGAAACACCTCTGGTGAGAACCTCATTACAGATCTCATTAGGGCCAAAAGAGTACGCAAAACTCAAGACGGACTTGATCGATCGCTCGATTGAAATTACGATGGTGCCTGTATGCGACCCTGCGTTCAATGCAAGCCGTGCACAGAAAATCTATCAGATGTTTAGAGACCGTATTCTAGAGTTGACCCCGAGAGAGTTTCAAAATTTGTTACGTCCTGCTTTTCAGGAAGATGAATGGATTTTGATTGTTCTAGGTGGCGTAACTGGATTTATAGCGGGTACAATACATTTGTTTGTGGCTTTCTTATAATTAGATGCTGGAATACATGACGAATCAACAAATTCGGCATGAGCAAGGCGTCATATACATTGTTAAATGAGGATGTTTTTTTATGCGCATTATATTACTCGGACCACCTGGGGCAGGTAAAGGTACACAGGCTCAGTTGATCTGTAAGCGCTACAATGTCCCACAAATTTCAACCGGTGATATGCTCCGTGCTGCAATTCGTGAAGGAACTGAATTAGGTCTTAAAGCTAAAAGCGTGATGGAAAGCGGTGGTCTGGTATCAGACGAGCTCATCATTGGTCTTGTGAAAGAACGTATTGCTCAACCTGATTGTGTAAACGGTTGCATTTTTGATGGTTTCCCGCGCACGATTCCTCAAGCAGAAGCTTTGGAAAATGAAGGCATTAATATCGATCACGTAATCGAAATTGATGTTCCTGATGAAGAAATCGTACAACGCCTTTCAGGCCGTCGTCAGCACGCGGCTTCTGGTCGTGTTTATCATGTTGTTTACAATCCACCTAAAGTGGAAGGTAAAGATGATGAAACTGGCGAAGATTTAGTTCAGCGTCCAGATGACCAGGAAGAAACGATTCGTAAACGTTTGGGTTCATACCACACTGAAACTGAGCAATTGGTTGGTTTCTATCAAGGTCGTGCTGCTTCTGGCGAAAATGCACCGACTTATGACAAATTGAATGGTCTTCGTCCGATTGAAGAAGTTCAAGCCGATTTGTTCGCGATTTTAGATCAATCAAAATAATTGACCTGCCTTAGTGCGGTGAATGTTTTGACATTAAAAGAGTCCTAAGTCATATTAGGGCTCTTTTAATTTGTACGCTATTTTGAGGATGAACCCTTGCTAAAAATTGGCTTAATTGTATTGATGATTTTTTTGGGTATTGGGGTGTTGGCTTTAATGGTTCAAAGTTTCAAATTCTTGCGTCGCGTACAAAAGCAAGAAGCTGAAGAAAAGAAAAATAGCCAACCCGAACGTCAGCTACATCCTAAATTGCAACAGAAAAATAAAGATAAAGACTGAATTTAGTTTTTATCTTCAATCATTTTCACTGGAATACTTTTCGCCGCGCCAAATTCAAAACGATCTGGCCACTGGCAGACATCAGACACCACACATTCATGACATTTCGGCTTACGGGCAATACAACAATAACGACCATGTAAAATCAGCCAATGGTGGGCATCGAGCATAAATTCTTTGGGAATGACTTTAACCAGTCGATGTTCAACTTCTAGCACATTTTTTCCAATTGCTAGACCGGTACGATTACCTACGCGAAAAATATGGGTATCTACGGCCATGGTGTGATGACCAAAGGCGGTATTCAGCACCACATTCGCGGTTTTACGTCCCACACCGGGCAATGCTTCCAGATCTGCACGGTTATTCGGTACGATGCTGTTATGCTTGTCTATCAGTATTTTACAGGCCTTGATAACATTTTCGGCTTTGGCGTTATATAGGCCAATGGTTTTAATATATTCCTTCAAGCCATCAACACCGAGTGCATAAATGGCTTCAGGTGTATTGGCAACAGGAAACAGTTTGTCCGTGGCTTTATTCACGCTGACATCGGTGGCTTGTGCAGAAAGCGTCACAGCAACTAAAAGCTCAAAAGGACTGGAGTAATTCAGTTCGGTTTTTGGCTGGGGTCTTTGCTCACGTAATCGCTCAAAAAATACCTGAATTTGTTTTTTAGTCATATTCTTTACAGGCATTCTTTACGCTCCTTGCAAAGCATTAAGCTGTTGGTTGAGTTCATCTAATTGCAGACGTTTTTTTGCATCCTCACGCACACTGAGTTGTTTTTCTAATTTTTTGATTTGTGTGCGAATTTTTGCAAGTTCGATGGTTGATTTGGCATCTAAATGGACTGTTGGTTTGGCTTTGTTTTGGGGAATAACAATGTCTGGAACATTGTCATTTTGTGCTGAAAACTGAGCAAATAAGGCAGTATCAATATGGGCACGCACCACAGGACCTTTACGGTTTACGCGTCGTTTTTCCTCACGTTGAATATGTGAGTAATAGCGGTTGCGCAAATCATTTTGTTCCGCAATCCGCATGCTTTCATCGGGCACTGCATGATGATCTGCAATCAAATCAATACAGTCGACCGGGCAAGGGGGAATACACAGTTCGCAGCCGGTACACAGGTCAGTCAAAATGCTGTGCATGAGTTTACCCGAGCCGATAATGGCATCCACTGGGCAGGCACTGATACATTTGGTACAACCAATACATTCATCTTCGCGAATTATGGCTTTCATGCGTTGTGGACGACCATCACTTTGAATCGGCCAAACACTTTCTTCTGCTTTCAATTGTGCACGACCGAGTAAATGGGCTAGGGCATCGGCAACAGGTTGACCCCCTGGCACACATTTATTGGCTTCTTCACCCTCGCTTATGGCTTTTGCATACGGTAAACATCCATCCCGATGACCACATAAGCCACATTGGGTTTGAGGGAGGAGAGCATCAATATTTTGGATGAGAACAATTTGCGAATTCATGTATAAACCACGACTGCTGAAGAAATAGCAGCATACCGAAAGAAGATTAAAACGAAGTGGATGATTTTAGCATGATTTAAGCCTTTAATCTTATGCTCGAAAATGGCGCTATAGGTGCATTATTATTGGGCGAAAAGATAACAAAAACAGTAAGACAGCGTCGCTTTGGCGACAAGATAAAAAATAGTTATAATTAAAATAAATATATGTTATTAAATATTATTTACGTTTTTTTTAAAAAAAGTATTGTACTATGGTTACAAAAGCTATTTAATATTTTGCGCCAAAAATTATCATTTTTTGAAAATTTGACCAATTTTGATCCATCTTTCTGCTGAGGATTAAGTGTTGAAATATAACAGCCTTAACGACTTCCTAGATTACGTTAAATCACGTGATGCACATCAACCTGAATTTCTACAAGCTGTAGAAGAAGTAATGACTAGCCTTTGGCCGTTCATTGAAAAGAACCCAGAGTATGCTGATCATGGTCTACTTGAACGCTTAGTTGAGCCAGAACGTGCAATTCAATTCCGTGTTTCTTGGGTTGATGACAAAGGTCAAACACATGTCAACCGTGCATTCCGTGTACAGTACAATTCAGCAATCGGTCCATTCAAAGGTGGAATGCGTTTCCATCCATCTGTGAACCTTTCAATTCTTAAATTCTTAGGTTTTGAACAGACGTTTAAAAATGCCTTAACTACACTCCCTATGGGTGGTGGTAAAGGTGGTTCAGACTTTGACCCTAAAGGTAAGTCTGAAGGCGAAATCATGCGTTTCTGCCAAGCATTGATGATCGAGCTTTATCGTCACTTAGGTTCAAACACAGATATCCCAGCGGGTGATATTGGTGTGGGCGGCCGTGAAGTTGGCTACATGGCCGGCATGATGAAGAAATTGAGCAATGACACTGCATGTGTATTCACAGGTAAAGGTCTGACTTTCGGTGGTTCATTGGCTCGTCCAGAAGCAACCGGCTTCGGTACAGTTTATTTTGCTGAGGAAATGCTGAAAACTCGTGGCGACTGCTTCAAAGATAAAGTGGTAACGATTTCAGGTTCTGGTAACGTTGCACAATATGCTGCTGAAAAAGCAATGTACTTGGGTGCGAAAGTAGTTTCACTTTCTGACTCCGCGGGTACAGTTCACGTTAAAGATGGTTTCACTGATGCACTTCTTGCTGAAGTAATGGAACTTAAAAACGTTAAACGTGGTCGTATTTCAGAATTCGCGTCTAAACATGGCTTTGAATACTTAGAAGGTCAACGTCCATGGGGTATCAAATGTGATATCGCGCTTCCATGTGCAACTCAAAATGAGTTGGATGCTGACGATGCTGCTGCTCTTCTTGCAAACGGTGTAATCTGTGTTGCTGAAGGTGCAAACATGCCTTCTACTTTGGCGGCTGTAGAGAAATTTGTTGAAGCGAAAATTCTTTATGCGCCAGGTAAAGCATCGAATGCCGGTGGTGTTGCAACTTCTGGTCTTGAAATGTCTCAAAACGCAATTCGTTTAGGCTGGACTTTTGAAGAAGTTGACGAACGTCTACATGCCATCATGAAAGAAATTCACCGCAACTGCGTTAAATACGGTACTAAAGAAGATGGTTCTGTAAACTATGTTGATGGTGCAAACATTGCTGGCTTCGTAAAAGTTGCCGATGCGATGTTGGCTCAAGGCGTATTCTAAGTCTGACTTGGTTTAAGCTTTAAAAAACCGAGGCATTTGCCTCGGTTTTTTTATAGCTGAAATAAACAAAATTATTTTACAGTGGCCCGTTCTACAGTCATGTCATATACATATGCATATTTAGACTGATCGGCTGCCGGATGTTTAATTTCATAACGCTTCACCCGAATCACTTGGCGTTCAGCAGGATTATGCTCAAAACCTTCAATTTGATCGTAGAATAAAGTCCAGTCTTTATCGACTTGGGTTTTTACCCCATTGTCGTTATATTTGAGTTCACGGACTTGTAAACAGGTTTGCGGGCCGACACTCGTACAGGGTTTAGTTTCCGGTGAAATTTCCAGGAAAATGATTTCAGCTTGAGCATTATATTTTGTTTCAGGTGTCATTTTCCCCATGAAAACATATTTTTGACCGCTTGCAGAAATGACCGTTAAAGTTGGATTTTGCGGATCTTTTAAATCCAAAACGAAAGGGGCTTTACGATTGTCAAATAAATCTTTAACGACACTTTCTTGTTGCATGGCTTTTGGTTCACAGGCCATTTGAGTTGCCATTAAATGATCAGTCACAATCTGATTATTTTCTATTTTCCAGTTGCTTCCCATGCCATTACAGCTGGTTGCAATACCAAGACGACCTTTATCATCAAAATTTAGTACGAGAGGCTTAGGTGCACTCCCTGTGGTGGTGCTCCATTGATACGAAGCAAGGGTTTTATCTGCATTTTGTTGTTGCAGTACTGACACGGCAATATCTCCAACTTTTTGAATCTCACCAGATTGACAAGCTGCAAGCGTGAGTGGGAAAAGGGCAATCGCTAAAAATTTAAGTTTCATTTAAAAAGTACTTGGTTTTGAAGAATTTTTATGAGGATATCGTATTGTTATTCAAAAAATATGGATACATTCTGATGAATTAAGTATCAAAATGTATCCATAACTAAAATTTTATTGTTTTTTGATAAAAAGTTATGAATCAATCAAAACGGTAGATATCCATACCGAGCGAACCCATACTGAAACTACTATGCACGATACTAAATCGATGACCTGTTCCCATTGCAAAGAAGAGCGGTGCAAAGTGTTCTAAGGTCGGATGATTACGTTGCACATAGGGAATTTTCTGCCAATCCAGTACTGCCTCATAATCGTCATGGTTCAGTTTGTTGACCACATAATTACGGAAAGTAGAGGCCCATTCGGGTACATCAGCAGGTTCACCCCGCCAAGCAAGCTCAGCCAAGTTGTGGGTAATGCTACCCGAACCAATCATCAATACCTGTTTTTCACGCAGTGGAGCTAGTGTTTGACCAATTTTATAAATATCTTCAGCAGACATGTTCATTGGCAATGAGATCTCAACCACAGGAATGTCTGCCTCAGGATACATATGCAGCAACGGCATCCATACCCCATGATCACGTGGGCGGGTGCTATTGGCATGCGCAGCCAAGCCTGCATTGGCTAAAAGATGCAGGATTTCTTCAGCCAGTTCGGGCTGTCCGGGCGCAGGGTAGCGCATTTCATAGAGTTCAGCGGGAAAGCCACGAAAGTCATGCCAGGTTTCAGGACGGACACTGCTACTGACTTCTAGGGCATTACTTTCCCAGTGTGCCGACATCACAATAATGGCTTCAGGTTTAGGCAAATTTAAACTTAAACGCTGTAGCGCTGGACCCACTTGCTCTGGATTAAGCGCAAGCATGGGTGATCCATGTGAAATAAATAAACCGGGTAAAGTTTGTAAATTCATGACGATGCGCCTAATTCAAATAATATCGATTGGGGTTGTAATGGTTATGATGCCAAAAAGAAGATATGGAATAAATAGAGTTCATTTCAACATGTTGTTGCATAAATGAAACGATGTAAAAATGAACTATATAATTTTCACATCAAGACAAAAAGTTAACAATGACGCTATTTCAGCTTTCTAAAAAACTAACATGAATCATTCAATCTGCTGATTTAACCTGCCCGATGGTAAGGATGATTATTGTTGATACTCATTGCGCGGTATAGCTGCTCAATCAGCATCACTCGGACCATCGGGTGGGGCAAGGTCAGCTTGGACAGCGACCAGTGCCATGCAGCGGCTTTACGCACCGCTTCAGAGTGACCATCTGGACCACCAATCGCTAAAACCACATCGTTGCCTTCCAGCATCCATCCTTTCATGGTTTCAGCCAGCTTTTCGGTACTGAACTCTTTGCCACCCACTTCAAGTGCAATCAGGGTTTCATTGTGCTTCAGTGCATTCAGAATACTGTCACCTTCAATCTGGCGATATTTTAAAATATCCGCTTCCGAATCATTTTTCCCGCGTTTTGCCATGGGTAATTCAATAATCTGAGTCTGCACAAAAGGCTGAATACGTTTGAAGTAATCTTCAAAACCAGTGAGTACCCAGGCTGGCATTTTTTGACCGATGGTAATAATACGGATTTTCATAAGATTCGATGATTTGAAAGTCATCTTTATTATAAACACTAAAACTGGTTTTACTTATTTTGAGCAACAAATTGCAATTGAAAAGTCGAGCGAGATGCTGCTTTAATCTTCAGCAATGGATTAAAGATGAATAATAAGAGAGGAATGATAATAAATGCGATTCAAAAATAATCGAAATTTAGGCTTATGGTTGAGCACTTTTCTTGGCACTCTTTTTTTAACGACTTCGACATGGGCATTACCGAGCATCACACCCGCCAGTACCGATAATTTAAAGGTCTATCTGGAGCAAATAATAGGCGAGCAGGGACATCGTCATTATAAAAATACAGCAGAATTACAACGCGTTTCTGCATGGATTAAAGAGCAAATGCGTTTGTTTGGTGTTCCATGCCAGTATCAAAATTATTCGGTGAATGGTTTGGGTTATCGAAATGTCGTGTGCACCTTAACGGCCGGTCATGCTGATAAAGTGATTGTCGGCGCGCATTATGATGTGTTTGGTGAAACTCAGGGCGCAGATGACAATGCTTCGGGTGTGGCGGGAGTAATTGAAACGGCACGCATTTTAGCGCAGCAAAAATCGCAGCTCGTAAATAATGTGGAATTTGTATTTTATACCTTGCAAGAA